>CASEOD010000064.1 GCA_949289445.1 uncultured Eubacteriales bacterium | reverse complement strand
AATCATTTTCTACCTCCATCTGTGTCGCTTGTAATGCGAATGTATTTTGTATTTTTACGCAGCGGATCAAATTCATCGCCGCCGTCTTCATAGAACTTTCCAAAGAACTCAATATACTGCAGTCTGCTGGAATGCACAAAGGCGCCCAGCGCATTGATGGCCAGATTGAACGTGTGGCCGATAACAAAGACAACCAGCAGCACGATGGTTCCGAACACACCGCCGCCTGCCAGAGAGCCCATGGTGTTGACCACCGTTGCGATAACGCCGGTGGCAAGACCAAGGGCCAGCAGTCTTGAGTAGGATAAAATATCCGAGATATAGCTTGTAATGCTGTACAGCGCACTGAGACCGCCTGTCACCTTTCCGATCCCCTTGTTGTTTCTTCCGCCGGTAAGCAGCAGGATCACAGCGCCGACAATGGCAAGATACATGCCCGGTTTCACGATAGCCTGACTGATGGAACCACCCGCAAGCCACATGGCGCCGCCGGTGATCACCATATACCAGGAAAAAATGTCGAAAACAGCATCTTTCCACTGACCTCTCTTTATCAGCATGCCGGCTTTGATTCCCATTCCCAGGAACAAATGGATCACGCCAAAGATCAGGGACCAGATCAGCAGTCTGGTCGGATCATCTATCGGATTGAACCAGATAGGGTTGATGGTAATCTCTTTATGAAAGACTGTCTTGGCAGCAACCTGGAAAAAGTCTCCGAACCAGCCGCCGAACAGAGCGCCCCAGAACACTGTTGAAAGTCCACAGTAGAAGAACATCTTTATCATTCTGTAGGTCATACCTTCCAGTGCGAACTTGCGCAGCAGGATGAAGCATGCTGCGGCAATGACGATACCATATCCCGCATCACTGAGCATGATGCCGAAGAACATGGCATAAAACAGTGCAAAATATTTAGTTGGATCCACTCCTCTGTAATCCGGAAGAGAGTACATCTCTGTTATTGCTTCAAAAGGATCCACAAAACTGCTGTTTACAGTCAGGATCGGTACATTCTCGCCGTCTTCAGGTTCTCTGTATTCAAAACAGCATCCGTTATCCAACAGAGACTTATTCACTGCTTCCATGCAGGTTTCCGGAACCCAGCCTTCAAGACAGAATGTTCGTCTGGTCTTGAGCAGTCTTTCCTTGGTCTTTTCATGATCTCTCTCCATAACCAGCTGATCGTAAAGACACTCGATTCCGGGTTTCAGAGGATAAAGACTGCTGATCTCTTTTTCCACCTCACTGCACTTCTTCTCACAACGGCTGATTTCTCCTGTAAGCCGTTTTTCATTTTCCGCCGGAGTTCCCTTAAAACCCTTAAAAGGTGTCGGCGTGTATCCGTGCTGCTTCAGAATGGTCAGGACATCCTCCTCCTGATCCTTCATGGTTACCACAACCAGATAAATCAGGTCTTTGTCCC
This sequence comes from uncultured Eubacteriales bacterium, assembly GCA_949289445.1. Classification (GTDB taxonomy): domain Bacteria; phylum Bacillota; class Clostridia; order Peptostreptococcales; family Anaerovoracaceae; genus Senimuribacter. Next base: position 8,088 of record CASEOD010000064.1, on the reverse strand, counting down.
TGCCGATTTCCTTCATTTCTACCGCTTCTCTGCCATCATAAATCCTCTGCGTCAAAGCATCCATATCCGCTGCAGAAGGTACCACTCCCAGATTAATCATGGTATGTTTCGTCTCTTCTATCTCCAGAGGCAAATCGTAAACTGCCCATGGTCTGATGGCTGTAAGTTCGGTATTCTTTTTATTAATCAGTTCCTTCAGCTTGTGGCGCTGTTCACTCAGTGCCATCACCCGCTCCACATCCTGATAAATCTTGTCTCGATTTTTCAGAGTTTCTGCAAATTCAGCTTTTTTCATAACCCGTCTCGTAAAAAACAGCGGGCTCTTAGCAGTACTGAATCGATCCAGGGTATCCATGGCCAAAGACACTCTATTAATCAAAAGTTCCAAAGAAGCGACTTCTGTTTCATTACCATCTTTGACACCGAAGTCTTTCCAGATCTCGTCCTCGACCAGTTTACTGCTCTGATCTGTAATCTGAACCGCTCCCAGTTCCATCAAATCGGATATGAGTTTTTCTTTGGCAGTGTCCAGGCCGATGGCAGCCAGCTTTTTCATCTTAACGATTGACACTTGCTCTCACAATCCTTTCCGCAATCAGATCGACTGCTTTGATTTCATTGTTTCTGGCTTTGTCCACCATAGCCTGACACTTTTTCTGCGTCGAAGCTAAAAACAAATCATACTGTTCGTCAGAAATCTTCTGACCTTCTGACAACAAGGAATCATACACATCTCTTGCACGGTTCTCGGCGTCCTCAACAATCTGTTCCGCTTTGGCTCTGGCGTCTTCTAAAGCCTGCTTGTAGTCTGCTTTCGCTTTTTTTTGAAGTTCATCGGCTTTCGCCTCGCTTTCTTTGATCTTCGTCAACTCTGCGGCAAACACCGGTTCTTCACCTCCCGTCCTGTTTCTGTTAAGGCTTTGTTAAAAATCAAAATTTTTCCTCATTTTAATTATACCTCATTTCAATCTGCTAAACAAGAAAAGCTTTATTTTTAACAAACAAAATATTTTTCATTTTTTTGTATAAGTAACCAAAAAGATGAGTGCTCTGCCTCATCTTTATATTATACCCTTTGTTTTTCTCTAAAATCCCATATTTGAAAATCTGTATCAGAAATTATTTTTCTGTGCTGCACTGTCCTGCGCATCGCCGTCTGCGGAGCATTTTTCCTCTTTGTCTCTGCGATTTCTCTGCTGCAGATCTTTTGCCCGTTCAAACGTCATCTGCTGTTCTCTTGCGATGATGGTTTTCATATTTCCCCAGCGGGACATTTTTCCGGTGTAAAAGCTTTCGAGTTTCCCTTTCTTCCGGCCGGCTTCTTCGGGAACTGCATGCCATGGAGCCTGATTTATATTGGAACAGGCTGCAATCGTCTGCTCAAGTTCCTCCTCTTGTTCACCTTTTTCCTGACTGCTCCCTTTTCTCCTTTCATTTCCCGCAATCACCGCTCCCACAATAATGGCCCCGATAAAAAGGAACATAATTACCCAGCGGCTGGTAAAAAACAGAATTATTTCTGACATGCACATCCCCTCCCGCAGCGCTTGCGCACTTATATATCCCCTAATACATCAGTTGTTTTAAGACTAAAGATATTATAACATTGTTATGGTTTTCTGTCATTGCTTTTTGTAAAAATTAAGAATTTTTAAGGTTTCATTTCACATTCCTGTACCTGAGCCAGTTGGAATACAGTTCTCCCCAGCTGTAATAATGCTCTCTGAACTGTTCCCGAGGATAGTCGGTCAGCCTAAAGCAATAGGTTCCGCCTTTCTCAAAGGTGAAGCTCTTCTTCGATTCCTTATACGGCTGTTCTGCATCGATGTCCAGCGTCTCGATCTCTGTTTCGCCGTCTGTATCGTACAGGGTCAGCGTCCCCGCTATCCCTGCGGTCTCCAGTAAGATTTCATCATTATCTGCCACAGTAAACGGAAATTCATATTCTTTGCCCGGCTCTGCGTAAAAATACTGATACTGTCCCTCTTCCAGCGTCAGGTCGCTGTCCAGTACATCATACCAGCTTTCATAAGCATAAACCAGTTTATCCTCAAAAGGACTGGTGCTGTATACTGCCGCATAATAGGTGCCCGGCTGCAAAAGGGCAAAGAGACTGGTCTTGTAGTCAGGATAATCCGAGAGGTCCGCCCCTTCTTCCATGTGCCAATTTGCGTTGTAGTTATATCCGGCATCGGCTTCATCGATGGGATCTGTCAGGTCCTTGTCTCTGTAAATTCCAAAGTGGATATATTCCATACCCGATTCCGGAGAGATCCCCATAGAAAAGGCTGCGGGCTCTTCAATCACCAGTTCTTTTCTGAATCCATACTTGCCGCGAAAACCCAGAACGCCAAGAGAGATCCGCTCTTTTTCCGTAAAATCAATGGAGATTTCCCGTCCGTCGTAAGGTTCTTTCGTCTTCCAGTCATTTGGCGCCATGGCCTCATAGTCTCCCGCCTCCTGAATCTTCAGACCCGCAGGCAGAAAAACCGAAAAGAATGCCACCACAAGAATCGAACAGCCAACGAAAATCTTGACTCTGTTCTTCTTGAGCCTGCGACATGTTTCTTTCCGGCCCACTATGGATACATAGCTTCCCACTACAACCACTATGCCGATTATAAGTGCCGCCTTTATGCCCGGCGCACTTATAAACCTGATTATCTCTGACATAAGTTCTATAAACTTTTCCATCACATTCCCTCCCCTCTTTTTTCAGAAACAGATTTCCCATACAGGCTGTACTCACCTCTCTTTTGTGCCCCGCAGCCGTTTGGGAAACAGTTCACCGCCTTTGTGTATCAGTCTGTTCTCAGCAGATTCCTCCTCATACTCTGTCAATATAAAATAATGGAGGCCGAATCCCCGAATCAGATAATTCTCTGATTCAGCCGGATATCTTCTTTTCATGAAGTTTCAATAGCTTACAGAGACTTTAGTACTTTGTTTGTAACATGATTATAATCCATAACAATTGTAGATTCAATACAGTTTTAAGAATTTACCGAATATTTAGATATAAAAAGATGGCATCCCAGACTGCTATACTTTTTCTTTTAGTGTAATCTCAGTTTCTACTGTTCCATTCTCATACTTCCAGCGGACTCTGCCGCCCGCCCGCTCAGCCGACTCGATCATGTTCTGCGTTCCCAGGCCGTGATTAAGCCTGTCTTTCTTGGTCGTCACAAAAACACCATTTTCTATCACAGGCACCCCGACTGCAGAATTATAGATGAGCACATAGACAAAGAGTCCTTTGCCGATGATTTCAATCCTCAGTTTCCGCTGCCCTGCTTCGCACTGGACGGCTGCTTCATAGGCGTTCTTGACACCATTGGACAGCACTATGCAGAGATCCGTCTCTGTGATCTCCAGCTTTTCAGGAAAACTGCCATTTACTTTCATCTCGAAACCTTTGTCCCTGCATAGCACAAAGTACTGATTGAGAATGGCGTCGCAGATAATATTGTTAGTACGAATAAATTTAAACTTTTCCTTCAGTGCCGCCATATCCTCCACATATACCTTCAGCTTTTCCAGTTCCCCGGCACCAGCCAGGGCCTGCAAAGCTGTAATGTGCTGGTTGTAGTCGTGGCGAAACCGGCGCAGTTCTCTGTCTCCCCGGCTCAGTAGCCGGTACTGCTCCGTCTGTTCCTCAATACATCTCTCGTTGAGGCGCAGTAATCTGTGCATGGCTCTACTCTGGCAAATTAAAATGCAGATTAAAACCATCGCCAGAAATACCACCAGATCGGCGATACCGTTTTTCAACAGGTTCCATCCCAAGATAACCCCCGCTGTTGTATCTGCTGCTTCGCTGCCAACCCATGGTCTGTATGCGGCTATTCTTGCATAAACCAGATAAAGCACAAAGATGAATCCGTAAAAGCTTTCTGCATATTCGGGAAACCGTTTATTCTTTTTGTGGAAGAGTAAGAATAGGACGATAGTCACTGCAAAGGCAATCAGCAGCATTACAGTATAATTAAGGGTCATATTCATACCCATGATGTCATATCCCTTCCGATGCAAAATCCCAATGCCAAGTCCCAACGACTCCAGCGGAACATATATGCATAGTGTGCATGCGCTGATAAGAAACAGAATGGTCTTTCGGCCCTCAAAGAGCAACGCACAACCTGCGGACGGTATAATGAGCCTCATCCAGTACAAACAGACACCGCCGTCCCGAAGGATGAACTCTTCGACAGCGATTTTAAAGAGCATCGCTGCAATCCCGGCAGCGATCCACCGTCTGTCCTTCCGAAATGAATATCCCAGTATCCCCTTAAGCAGCAGAATAAGAATAGCTGCCTGTATCGAATAAAAGAATATTCTGACCCCTATATAAAAGATTTCAATGTTGTCATTTAATCCCTCCGCGCAATACCCCTGTCATCCAGACTTATTTTGGCGTACCGTATTTCTGATTGTACTCCTGCACCCGCTCAAAGCATTCCTTTTACCTGCTTATAAGGCTCTTGAGGTGTAACTCGCTGCGCTTTCCGCCACAGAAATGCACAATGGTATACCGATGATCTGTTGTAACCACCGGTATACGGCCTGTCGATACGATACAGCCGTCCTGCAGTGAAATAGTTTTTCCTGTAATAAGCAGTTGCATCACTTTCTCCATGGATCACTGAACTTCTTCCTTTCCTAAAGGCCTCCGCACAAAACTCATCCCGTTTCTCCCAAACGTTCGGAACACATGATCCTCATAACCGGCCACAAACAGAATCAGCGGCGCTCTGCTTGTCTTTGATAGTGATACCTCCCTTTCCCGGCATCTCAAAATCTGGAATCATCAAATCCGGAAAATCATCTGAAAAGTCCTGAAATCGGGAAACACAGCAATTCGCCGCTTTATGTTTTTATCGTATTGTATCATGCTTTTAAATCCTGTCAGTAGAATCTGACCTATTTGAAAATACTGTTCCAAAACAGAGAAACCTTGCATTTTTCCTGTTACAGTTTCTCCGCCAGTTCTTCTATCTTCCGGAACCGGTTATTGATACCGGACTTCTTCATTGGCGGATCCATCATCTCCGCAAGCTGAATCAGCGTTGCTTCAGGGTACGCAAGACGCAGCCTTGCCACATGAGCAAGCTTTTCAGGTAGCCAGTCAATGCCTTTTTCCGTTTCAATTTTTCTAATAGCCGCCAGCTGTCTCTGGGCAGCATCCAGCGCTCTGTCAGTATTGGCATTATCGCAGTTGGTGATACGAACAGCATCGTTGACCAGCCCTTTCTTGATTTTTACATCCTCAAAAGCGAAAACCTGACTGCTGGCTCCCATAATCGCCAGCGTATCGCTGATATACTGGCTGTTTTTCATATATACGATGTAACTGCCCTTTCTCTGCACCACTTTGGCAGACAGATCCACAAAACTGTTGATCATTCGCCTCAGGTCGTTTGCCAGAGTTTTGCTGGCGCAGACAAATTCCAGATGATAGCTGTTAGACGGATCATTAACAGTTCCCGCACCCATAAAAATTCCTCTCAGATAAGATTTTTTACAGCACTTTGTCCTGATCAGCCCGTCAAAAATGCCGTCAGAAATATAGTTATTGCCTTCCCTGACCATTAAAATGCCCGTTTCTCTGAGAATCTGCTCACTGCGCATTTCCGGACCGATGGTCAGCATGTAGACATGTCCTTTCTTGGGTCCTTGGGAATCCCCCACTTCCAGCGCCGTATCTATCTGAAAATATTCCTTAATCAGTTTTTTATAATGTCTTGCCACCGCAGGATTTTCCGTGGTGATGACAATTTTGAACTTTCCTCCTCCGGCAAGTCTCAGACTTCCTGACACACGCAGAAATCCGGCGATCTCTGCAAGCTGGCAGCATTTTTTTGCCGGCTCGATTCTGGCTAATTCGTTTTTGGTTTCAGCTGCAAATGACATAAAATCCTCCTGTTCAATCATATTTTACCTTAAGAGAATCCACTTTTCAATCTTGTTTCTGTAGTCCCGGACCCGGGTTTCAGCGCGCCGGGTACTTCACAGCCGGTTTTTGAGGATAAAATTTGCGCGCACAATAACAGGACTGCCCACAGATGCCAGTCCGATCAGAGTACGGCTCCTTCCGGACAGCAGGTTTTCATCATTTCACTTATCTGCCCGGGAGGGAATATGCTCATCTCCGAATTGGTCAAAGCGACAGTCCGTTTTATTTTTTATATACTTGCACCAGTGAAAGTTTTTGAGGAAATATCCAGTTTACTGTTTATTTATGATTTGGACACTCCAGCTCCCAAACTTTGTATCCGCAGCAATTTTCATTTCCTTTGCTTTTGTGATTAACAAGGCTGACTCTGCATCATCAGGATCTGTGATTTGAGACACATCATGAATAACTTCTTTAACCTCACGAAAGTCCCCCAGTGACTCAGTCTGCGGAAGTAAATCTTCAAAGCGATACAGCTGTTCTGCCTTCTGTTCCCAGTTCTGAAAGGAATTTTCCGTTTCTTCTTCTATCATCTCCTGCATGTAGTAAAAGGTGGTGCTCAGGCTCAGAATTCTGCTCTTTTGAATTGTTCCATATTGCCACAGGCACATTACCAGCAAAACAGCCAGTACAGCTGCAACTATTATATGCTTTATGATTTGTGATTTGTGTACTCTTTTTCATCCTGTCTTCCCCCCTTCCATATTATTATGGCATAATTCCCACTTTTCAGATTTCTTTAATTATAACACCTATCTTTAATTTTGTAAATAGTTATGATACCTTTCCTCCGTCATATCTATACAAAATCACGAAAGTTAAAGTCGTTATTCGTGTCAAAATAAAATCCGATTAGGAAATTCCATAGAATGGGGTTAGCTCCCTGAATATCATGATTTGAGAGTATTCATGTTATATTGGAAGCTCAGCGCTGCCTGACACTTCCTCTGAACCGACAACAAAGGAACAGCTTCCCTTTTGCGGTATTCTGACAGTCACTTTATAGCGCAGACTGCCGTAATACTCATATGTGTCATTGCCTTCTGTTCCATCCACCGAGCTTTTGGCAAGCTGGAAGATCACAGGAATACAGATTTCAGTTGTATTTCCGCTTTTCCACGGAGACAGGCAGAATGAAACGGCAGTATGACTTCCAAAAGCTTGGCCGGTCATACTTACCTCTCTCTGCAGCAGTTCTTCAAAATCCTCTTCTGTACCTTCACTTCCCACGATATAACTGCCGGCAGAACCGTCTTTTATCCGCAGGCCGACTTCGCCCCCGATGACGCTGACCTCTGTCACATCCATTCCGGCACGTTCATACCGCTTTCTGATATTTTCTGTGTAAGACTGCAGCTCTACATGGAGCCTGAGGGTTTCCTCATCATAACTGCTCTGCACCGTCGCCGACTGTCCTATATGGGAAAACACATCCCCATTGAACTGCCGGTTTTCTCCTGCAGGAATCACAGAAACAGCCCGTTCTGTTTCCGTTTCGCCACTCCTTCCATCGACAGCGCAGACCGCTAAAAAGAAAATGCATCCTAAAATCACAGCCAGTATTTTTATATAAACTAAAATATCAGTTTTCAGTTCGTTTTTCATGGTATTTTCCTCTGCATATCACAGCAGTATAAGTATTTTACAATCCTTGATGCACTTTACTCGCAGGCGATAGGCTACTGCATCAGAAGCTTATCGCTGCGAACAGCTTTCTCCGACCGAATAATGAAAGAAGTGATGCCTTTCTGCGGCACCCTGACTGTTACTTTATACCGGAATTCTCCGTAAAGCTGATATTCGTCAGTAAAGGGTTCCGCTTTTTCTGTAGTTTTTGCCAAACAAAAAGTAACAGGAAAACAGATCTCACCTGTACCTCCGGTTTCCCAAGAAGACAGGCAGAACCCGACAACATAATGATTTGAAAATCTATTGACAGTCAGACTTACCTGACGGCCCAGCAATTCTGTAAACGCCTCTTCCAGACCCTCGTGGACTGAAATATAACTCTTGCCGTCATCGTCTTTTCTTCTCAGTCCGACTTCACCCCCTATGACGCTGACCTCTGTCACATCCATTCCGGCGCGTTCATACCGCTTTCTGATGTTTTCTGTGTAAGACTGCAGTTCCACATG
>CASEOD010000063.1 GCA_949289445.1 uncultured Eubacteriales bacterium | reverse complement strand
CGTCCAAAGATATAGTCCATAGATACATCAAAGTAATCCGCATATCGGGTAAGTGTTTCAAATGTCGGTGAAGCCTGATTGAGCTCATAGCGGTTCAGGCTGGATTGCTTGACACCGACGATCTCGGCCATTTTAACCTGGGACAGCTTAACACTTTCCCGCAGAGACCGCAATCTTTCTGCCACTTCTTTCAAGAGATACACCCCCATTCGTCAATATCATTTTATCAGATGTAGGAATAAACCTCAACCCTATATCAACATAATCACAATGATAAAATGCTGTTAGCGCATAGTTTTCAAGTACCACGTTTTTAAGGGAAGCATATTGTAGTTATCCCGACTTTCATGTTATACCGACTTTTCAAAAAATGCCCACTGTGCCAACAGTTTTGGGCAAAAAAGTCGGTATAACATTTTGCTTTTTCAGTTGGAAGGAACCCGCGTTTTTTCAAAAGTCGGTATAACCAATGGGATTTTACCGCAGGCCGTAAAGACGCTTCAGAGTATCATCATCGAGAGTATCGGGATCAATTTTGCCTGCGTCAATCTCACAGATTCCGGCGGAGGCTTTCTCAATCGCTTTCCGTTTCATTTCCGTATCCGCATGGGCATAGATCAAGGTAGTCTCAAGATTTGCGTGACCCAGCCATTGGGAGACCAGCGCCAGATCCATTCCATGCTGGTACAGGTGCATAGCCCGGCTGTGGCGAAAATGGTGTGGATGCAAATTGGTTGGCATAGAGGGACAGGATGCTCTGGCACTGTCCGCATACTGACGCAGCATTTTTCTTACGTTGTCATCGGACATCGGGGCACGGACCCCTTTTCGGTCTGTATAAAAGAGAAACGCATTTGCATAGTCGCCTTCTCCCGGATGATACAGCTTCATGTATTTCCGTATATGTTCCACGATTTTGGGCATGACCGGTATGAACCGGTATTTGCCGCCTTTGCCCAACACCTTCACAGTTGGAGATTTGGAGAATTGAATATCGCAGATTCTCAGATTCAGCAATTCCTGGATTCGTGCACCAGTATCGTACAGCATAATCATCAAGAGCAGATCCCGGATACCCTTTTTCGTTGCGGTATCCGGCTGTGACAGCAGAACTTTCATTTCCGCTTCGCTCAAAAATTCAATACCGGCAGGTTCTGTTTCTTTCTTCCATGGAATCTTCTCCAGCTCTTTGTAATAACGAGCCAGCGAAATATCCATCATGGCAGCGTAAGCAAACAATGCCCGGATGGATTTGAGCTTGTGGTTTCTGGTGGAAACAGAACAGCCCCGCTGTTCCAGATCATCCAGAAAGCCGGAGACGAGATTTTTGTCCAGCATGTCAAAGGTCACCGCTGTTATGCGGCATTCTTGCTGTCCGGCAGCGTAATCCATGAGCTGTTCCACCGCTGTCTGGTAGGCTTTCACGGTATGTGGACTGCTCTTTCTTTGGGACGGAAGATAAATCAGAAAGAAATCATGGATCACTGTGAGTAATCTGTTCTCAGGCTTCTGCATCTTGGCACACCTCCGGTATCAGCGTGTCAAACACAGCCCAGTCAACAGCGGTACTCTGTATCAGATTTGCAGGCAGCAGGTGAATATAATATGCTGTCTGCGCAAAGGAATTGTGGCCCATATAGGCACGCAGAAACGGAAGTTTCGCGTTCAAATCGGAGCCGTCATCCAGCCAACGCTGCACAGCGGCGGTTGCAAACCGGTGACGTAAATCATATACGCGAACAGGGGGAAGGTTTTCCTCGTCGATATCTGGATTCGCATTCTTCCAACACCTTTGAAATTCACGAAGTATGGTTATGGACGCAAAGGCTTCCCCATCCGCTCGGGGAAAGAAATAGCCGCTTTCAAAAGGGAAACGAGCGCGCCGCTCATTGTAATCAACACACAGCGTGCGCATATCTTCAGACATGACAACGATACGGTCCTTGTTTCGCTTTGTCCTTGTAATCAGCACTTCCCCGGAATCCAGATATAGATTTTCTGTTTTCAGCGTCCGGGCCTCTGCCGGTCTGAGACCACAGGTGTAAATTAGCCGGAACATGACCGGAAGAACTTCCTGTTTATACGGCTGCGCGGCAGATGGGGATATACGGTCTATTGCCGCAAACAAGCGAATCAGTTCATCATCTGTAAAAATATATGGAACAAAGGCGCTGGTATGTCCGTACATTTTCTCTGGAAGGACATAGGCAGCGCCGCCAATGCCATTCATGTACATTGCGAATTTCCGAATAACAGAACCTCTTACCGTGCGTTCACAGCTATAAGAACCAGTGCTGTCTTCCATCCAGGTCAGTACCATTTCCTGCGTCAGAACTGCAGAGCAGGGAAACCGTTTCGCGCAAAATCTGTCCAGACTTTTCATGATAGGTTCATATGCGGAATTTTTGTGGAATAGTGCTTCCCGGTATGAGAGAAATCCCTGGATATATGGCCCCAGCAGACTGCTGCATTCAATCATGGCGGCGACCTCCAATCAGAGAAAAGTCCAGAGCGCATTCCTGGAGGTGGACGCTGTCCAGAGAAATATACTGCTTGGCAGCTTCCATATCCCTGTGCCCCAGAACCTGTGAAATCGTTGCAAGCGGAACACCGTCAATGACCAGTTCTCTTCCCAGCCTGCGTCTGAGAGAATGGAACCCCTTCCCATCAAATGCAGAGTGTTCTATTCCCGCTGCCTTCTGGTAAGAGCGGAACATGCAGCCTAAAGCAACCGCGTCACCAATTTTTTCATACGGCGGTCTCAGCTTTAAAAACAGGAACTCACAATCTGTCTGCCTGCGGCCATTCAGAATATAATCCCGCAATGCGGCGGCTGCCTTTTCTGTAAGCGGAAGCTTGACAGGATATCCCGTTTTCTGCTGCTGGATATGCAGTTCTTTTCTCACCCAGTCAATGTCTGTCAGCTTCAAATTAATGATATCCGAGGCACGCAATCCCAGTTCGGCCCCCAAAAGGATAATCGCCAGATTTCGCTTTCCCTTTACAGTACGCAGGTCGATTTGCTCCAAAATGCGATTCAGTTCCTGCGTTGTCAGCGGCTGCTGGATTTTTTCTTCCCGGGTAACGGAAACCGAAAACAATCCCTCAAAAGGAATATCCAGTCGCCCGGTATCCCGCAGAAATTCATGGAACCGTTTTGCATAGGAGAGAATGTTCCGCAGGCTGCCGCGGGTAACTTCTTTGGAGCAGGACAGGATAAACCCGGCCAGATCGGATGTTTTTATTTTCCTCACATCTGTAATGCCAATACTTCGCAGGTAATTCAGATAACGGCGGATTACCCAGGAATAGTCGTAGCTTGTATTCGGATCTCGGACCAGCGTTTGCAGGAATTCTTCCAGCAGAGCTTTGTCCTCATCAAACAGACGGTATTTTTGTTTTAGTTTGTGCATTGTCCAGGAAAGAGTGCCGGTATTGTAATACTCTGTGAGCCGCTCTAGGCATTTACGTTTGCCCAAATAGTGATCCTGTTTGATTTCTCCCAGCTCATATCGTGATTCCAATTCCTGCTGAAATTCTCTCAGTAATATGGGGTTATAATACTCCTCCCCATGAGCCGAACAATAATCTCGAATCACCTTCATATACCCATAGCTTTGCCCATAAACCGTTCGCGGTGACAACTTCAGCTTATCACGCATGCACACTGATGTTTGGTCTATGAGATCATCCAGGAGAATCCGCCTATCCATTACCTTTCACGTCCTTGTAATTTAGATTCAGGTTGCCCTGTAATCAACATTATACAGAAAAAACAGGAATGGAAAAATGGACTTGGTTATACCGACTTTTGCAAAAACACGGGTTTCTTTCCCATTAAAGGACAAAATGTTATACCGACTTTTCTTTCCAAAACTGCTGGTACAGTGGGGCTTTTTTGAAAAGTCGGTATAACACAAAAGTCGGGATAACCAGTA
>CASEOD010000062.1 GCA_949289445.1 uncultured Eubacteriales bacterium | reverse complement strand
CGGCTTCTGCTCCAGTTCCAGATAGCTTTCCGCCAGCGCCCGGTAATCCTTCTCAAACGCCTCTTCCCCCTTCCAGTTTCCTGTCTTTGCATCATTGGTTCCCAGCATCACTGCCACCACTGCCGCGCCATAACTCAGGCTCTGCTGATAACGCTCCTCATTCCAGTAGGAAGTTTCAGGACTTTTCTGAGCCGTAGTCCCTCCCACACCGAAATTCCCCACCTGACAGCTGTCCGTCCCCAGCATTTCCTGCAGCTTCACAGGGTAGCAGTTTTCCTCCCGGTTCTCCACTCTGGTCCCATATGTGATGCTGTCCCCCACACAGGCGATCCTGACCTTTTCCTCCTGCGGGCTTATCATCTGAATCAGATTCCACCCCACCAGAACAATGGCCACCAGACAAAGAGCCTGCGCCCTTTTTTTCCTTACGCCTCCGTCCATTTTCTGCAGGGACGTCCCCTTTGTTTTTATGGAAATATCTGTTTTCCTCCTGTCCCTTCTCATACTTCGTCACCTGGTAACCCTTCGTTTTCCTTTCTCCAGTGATTTTTATGCATTATACTGAATTATTCACGTTATAACAGTTCAAATAGCTGAAACCCGCGTAGTTTCTGTATTTTAACTGAATACTGCTTTTCATCTTTTAAGTGAAATAGAAAAAGACCTCAATCTGTGGTAAAATTTAGGTGCCTAATCCAAACAAATACCTCAGAAAGAAGGTCTCTCTATGGATATTTTAAACACCGTAAGCCTAGAAAGCAATAGCCAGATTAAAATAAATTTTGACGGAGGCGACCTGTCTTCCGATGCAGGACTTCTCCTTTTCAAAGAATTCCTGTTTAAGATCGGCGCGGTCAAGCTCATCAACCGTCTGTTCAAAACCAATGATACTGCCTCGTTCCGCATTCATAAAGATGGTGCGAACCTGATGCAGGTTATATATCAGATCATCAGCGCCTATTTCGAAGATGACTGTGCTGACGAACTGACCAACGAGCCTGTCATGACAGCCATTCTGGAGAAGGATGCTCTTGCCTCCCAGCCCACCCTGTCACGTTTTTTCAACCGGATGGATCAGAACTCGCTGGAACAGTTGAACCAGATCATCCGTGAACTGCGTAAGGTGATCTATTCCATCAAAAAGCCTGAGTTCATGCTCTTTGATATTGATTCTACCCTTCTTAGTACCTACGGGAACCAGGAGGGAGAAGGATTCAACTACCATTACCAGGCTCACGGATATCATCCTCTTCTGTGCTACGATGGACTGACAGGCGATCTTCTGAAAGCGGAACTCCGTGACGGCACAAAGTACTGCAGCAAAGATGCGGATTCCTTTATGAAATCACTCCTTGATGAATTCACCTGTGATTTCCCTGACCTGCCGCTCTATCTCCGTGGAGACAGCGGATTCGCATCGCCGGATCTCTACGAAGTTCTTGAGGACACGGACTGCAAATATGCCATCCGCCTGAAAGAAAACGCAAAGCTCCGTGAATTGGTTGGAGAAGAGGACCGGGCATTATACCGTGCCACAAAGTTCAATCAGGTAGATTACGCTGTAGAATACGGCGAATTCATGTATCAGGCAGGCTCCTGGAGCCATCCCCGCCGGGTTGTCTTCAAGATTGAAAAACCTTATGGGCAGATGGTTCACATGTACACTTTCATTGTCACCACAATGGAGATGGAACCCTATCAGGTGCTCCAGTTCTACTGCGGCCGTGGCAAAATGGAGAATTACATCAAGGAAGGAAAAAGCGGCTTCGATTTTTCCTCCGTAAGCAGCGCTTCGAAAGTAGTAAACGCAAACCGGCTTATAGTTCATGTGCTGGCATATAACCTGTTTAACTGGTTTCGGCGTATTGCACTTCCTGTCAGCATGCGGAAGCAACAGATCGACACCATTCGGTTAAAGTTGATGAAGATTGCAGCAAGAGTCGTAAGAACTGCACGCTATAAGTATTTCAAACTGTGCAGCAGTTGCCCTTATAAAAGGGAGTATTACGAGACACTGTACAACATCCATAAACTGCAGCCGCAGTTACAATGGTAACTATCAATGAACTTTGACAATCACAAACCTCTTTTGAATCTGTCGTAGGTGGAGTCTACCCTTTTTTAGGAGCCTCACCAGTTCAGAACAATAGAAAATGTGGTTGTTGCAACTATCACGGCAATTTCATTGATATTCATTGATCATTCACGGGTGATCACACTGCCGTGAATAATTCAGGTTAAAAGATATTTTTTTCCATTTTCGTTTTTTTCTATGATCGCTCCCGCACAAGGGATTGCAAATTTTTCTTTCATAAAGCAGGAAGTTCCTTTCTTGATGGAAAATAATTGTTTCTGTAAACTCA
>CASEOD010000061.1 GCA_949289445.1 uncultured Eubacteriales bacterium | reverse complement strand
AATACCCTGTGATTATTTCACGCCAAGGGATCCGGGTCTGAGCTTTGCTCAGACCCACTGATTTTTCTCTCAGACCCGGCAATACGCTTTTGGGATCCACCGGTGTGTTTTTTACCTTTTATGCTTGGCACAGTATTCCCTCATATTGGTGCTGCCAGTTTCAATCCAGAAGGCTGTGTATGCTGTTATCCCGCATTTTAGCTACCTTCAAATCATGTTATATTCAGCTGAATTAAAAAGAGGCATGGTATAAATTATTCTGATAAATTTTCCATCAGATTGCTTTATGTCATGCCATTTGTGTTATCATAATAGTCGTCGCATTAAAATAGCAGGCCTGCACCCTGGAAAGTCTGGCCTGCTACTGCTCATACACACAGTGTTACCTGTGCCTATTTACAATACTATGATAACCATTTTTGTCAGAGATTGCAATCCGATTTCTCAATCTTTTTATGATTCTGTTATTTATAACCTTCCCTTTCATCAGCTGACCTGTTCCTGCGGCCATGCTGCCTGCCTTTCCATACATGGCTACTACAGGCGGACTGTGAAACTCCCTTCCGGACCTCTCTGGCTCAGAGTCTGCCGGGTAAAGTGTTCGGAATGCGGGGCTACCCATGCGCTTCTTCTGTCTTCCATAGTCCCTTACGCCCAGATCCCTCTTTCTGACCAACAAAGGATCTGTAACGACTATGAAAACGGAAAATGCGTCCGTTCGGTCTGTGTATGCAATCCATCCATTGATGAGAATAACGTTAAGTCCGTCCTCCGAAACTACAGACGCTGTTGGAGGGAAATGCTCCGTTCTCTCAGGATCCCTCTCTCTCCAATAAATGCGTTGGTCCGTTCCTGCTTTTCGGATTATTCTTCACAGTTCATGCAGATTCACCGGCGGATTAACAAACTTTTTTTCGTTCCCACATAACCTTACCTGACAGCCTTCCTGTTTTCTCTTACAATAAAGAAAAAACACCAAGGAGGCCTGATCTATGGAACAGGAAAAGAAACAGGCAGTCGCACTGATGCGTTATTCAGCGATTGCACCACTCATTACAGGCACCCGGGAAGACTATGAATCCCTGAGTGCTTATTTTCGCACCGTTTCGGCAAAAGGAATCAAAGCGCCGGACGGTTCACTTCGCCACTATTCTCCGGGAACTTTGGAAAAATGGTATCTTGCCTACCGCAAATCCGGCTTTGATGCCTTGGTCCCCACCGGCCGGTCTGACTGCGGTGTCAGCCGAAAGATTGACGGGGATCTGAAAGAGCAGATCATCTATCTCAAACACCAGTATCCCCGGATGTCTGCCGCAGCAATCTATAAACAGCTTCAAGACAACGGCAGCATCCGTTCCGGGCAGCTCTCAGAATCTACGGTCTGCCGTTTCATCAACCAGCTCGTCCTGCAGCAGCGCCTGACGAACAACCCGGATATGCGGCGTTACGAGAGGCCGCACATTAATGAGGTATGGTGCGGCGATTCCAGCGCCGGCCCATGGCTAAAGACCGCAGACAGCAGGAAACACCGTGTTTACGTGATTGCCCTGATCGATGATGCCAGCCGGTTTATCCTTGGCGCGGATGTTTTCTTTCACGATACCTTCGTAAACCTGATGTCTGTCATGAAGTCTGCCGTCTCAAAGTATGGCAGGCCCAAGGTTTTCAACTTTGATAACGGCCCGGCCTATAAAAACCGGCAGATGGAACTGCTGGCTGCCCGGATCGGATCTGTAATCAGTTACTGCCGTCCATATACTCCCACACAGAAGGCTAAGATCGAACGGTGGTTCCGTACTCTGAAGGACCAATGGATGGCATCCCTGGATATGAGGGACTTTCACACCCTCGAAGAACTCCGGGGCAGCTTGCTGGCCTATGTCAGAAGCTATAACCAGAGGCCCCATTCCTCGCTGAAAGGGATCTCCCCGCAGGAACGCTTCTTTCAGGAGCCGGAATTAATCAGCCGCCTGCCGGATGAACAGATCGAATCCTCTTTCCTTCTTGAGATCGAACGCAGAGTATCGGCGGACTCGGTCATCGTGATCGACCAGACAGAGTATGAGGTCGATTACCGTTTTGCAAAGCAGCGCATTACTCTGCGTTATACACCGGACATGAAAGACATCTTTGTTGTAGAGCCCGATGGTTCCCTTACGCCGATCCACCTTCTCAACAAACATGACAACTCCTTTGTAAAACGTGACAAAGTACGTCTGACAGGAGGTGAGGACTAATGGAGCTCACCGCGCGTTACGGACTTGAATTCAACCCATTTTTAAAGAATTCCAAAGAGATCCTTTTTGAAGGTGCTGAATATACGGAAGCCAGGTTCCGGCTGGATTATCTTGCAAGGACAAAAGGCTTTGGCCTTCTTACCGGCGCCCCCGGCCGCGGAAAAACAACACTGGTACGTTCCTGGTCTTCCGGGCTGAATCCTTCCTTATACAAAGTGATCTATACCAGCCTCTCCACGGTTACAGTAAATGATTTCTACCGAAATCTTGCCGTGTCCCTTGGTGCGCAGGCTTCCTACCGTAAAACAGAAAACTTCCATATCATTCAGGAGGAGATCAACCGCCTTGCCCTGGACAAAAGGAAAACCCCTGTGATCATCATTGATGAGGCGAACTATATCAAGAACGCCGTCCTGAACGATCTGAAGATCTTGTTCAACTTTGAGATGGATTCCAGAGACCGGGCAGTGATCCTTCTGGTTGGGCTGCCACAACTAAACAATACGCTCCAGCTTTCCATCCATGAGCCGCTCCGCCAGCGTATCATTATGAACTACAACATCGATGGGTACTCAAAGGAGGAGGGGCGCGCCTACATTGAGTGGAAACTGAAAAAAGCAGGCTGTACAGACTCCGTTTTTGACGACGCAGCCATCGAAGCAATCCTGAACGCTTCCGATGGGACAGCCCGTGTAATCAGTAAGCTCTGCAATGCCTCACTTGTGATTGGCCACAGCCAATCTGCAGGCCGCATTACATCCGACATAGTCATGCAGGCGATCAACGACAGCACTCTTGGATGAAAGGGCATCCGCAATTAATTTGCGGATGTTTTTCTTTTAGAAAAACAATTCGCAGAAACAGCTGCTTTTAAAGTGACTGATACCTTCTATAGGAGCCGAAATCGGCATAAAACAATCTGCCCGATAGGGCATCATATAATTTGCTGGACAACAATATGGCAGACCGCCGTTTCTGAATGTTCTGCTCATTTTCAGGTGGTTTATGGGAGGTCCATTCCTCGTACATTTCACGGGTGATCCGTATGTCCATAACACCCCTGTCTTTAAAGAACAGATCCATCTCCCTCAGTCTGTAGACAATCGGATCACCAATCTTATAACCCTGTGCTCTTTTGTAAGAGATATATGCCGGGATCAGTTCCCGAAATGGCCCTGTAAACTGCGGCAGTTCATTTCCTTTTTTCATTGGTTTAGACACAGGGCACCTTCAGTGAGAGTTCTTTCAGGTGGGTCTCGTCCACTGTAAGATAGATTTCGGTTGTCCTTGTACTGGAATGTCCCAGTATGTTTGCAATTGCGCTGATT
>CASEOD010000060.1 GCA_949289445.1 uncultured Eubacteriales bacterium | reverse complement strand
CAAAAAAGTGCATTCGGCTTTTTGCTTACAATGCTCTGATTTAAAAGCCGTCCTTTTCCCAGGATAAAAATCACCTTTCGATTTCCATGCTTGGTCAGATTATAAAGCATCACTTCGCCGGAATATACAAAATATACTGTTTTGGTTCTGCTGCGTGAATGAAAAATCACTTCTTTTTTCTTATAAGAAACAACTTTACTTTCATTAAGCAGATTCTGCAGAATATCCTTTGGTATTTCTTTAAAAAAATCCATCTTCTCCAGTTCCCTGAGTGTTATCTGTCCCATTGTATCAACCTCACTGGTATAGCTTTTGCAGTTTCTGATAATAAACTACTCTTGTCTCGCATTCCTTTTGTATTATAATGAAAAAGTTTATCGTTTTCCGTGATGTATATCACATTTTTATTCCTGAATCCGTATCATTACAGACAGTCAGCTCAAAATGGTTTCTGTTTGTTTTTATAAGCCCTTCTTTTTGCAGCTTTGATATCTCCGAAGACATTGCCGCACGGTCAATGCAAAGATAATCTGCCAGCTGCTGCCGGTCAAAAGGAATATCAAAGGATAACGATGCCTGTCTGATAGATACCGACGACAGATAGGACAGCAGCTTATCCCTTGTCGTTCGCTTGCCAACATGTGTGATCTTATCGTTGAGGATCAGGATCTTATTTGCCAGGACACCGACCAGGTTACGGATCAGCTTCTGATGATGGTCACATACTGTTGGGCAGGAAACCAGAAGCCTTTGAACATTTAATAAAATAATCTCACAATCTTCGTCTGCTACCACACTGACATTCAGAACAGCTCCCGGACTTGCTGCATATGGTTCACCAAAAAAATCTCCTGCATGACATTTTGACAGAATATTCCGATGTCCCCACAGGTCTTCCTGAATAACAAGAACACAGCCTGACACCACAAGTCCCATTACTTCAGTAGAGTCTCCGGCTCTGAAAATATAAGAATCCCGTTTTCTGGAGATCGTTGCTGCATTTACACAATGCAGTATGGATAATATCTCATTATCAGTAAGACCTTTAAAGAAAGGGCTCGTTCTTAGAATGGGTAAATATTTTTTCAAAATTAATCCTCCTGTTGGAAATCAAACATACACGTTGTAATTATTATACTATACTCCTAACAGAAACCAAGGATAAATACTACTGACCGAGGATAAAATAATAAGAAAGATCCTTCGGAAAAATCACAGAATAAAAGGAGAATACAATAATGGATAAAAAAATGTTTTGTTTTCAGTGTGAACAGACAGTCGGATGTACCGGCTGTACAGGAAATGCCGGTGTCTGCGGAAAAAAAGCAGATACAGCGAAATTACAGGATGAGCTGACAGGTGCATTGATCAGTCTGGCTAAAGCTGCCGACAGCACGGAAACTATTTCAAAAAGAACCGGGCAGATCATAATCGAAGGACTGTTTACTACAGTTACAAATGTAAGTTTTGACAATGCAGCAATCGAAAATATGATACAAAAAGTCAGAGCTGAAAAAGAAAGACTGGCTCCTGACTGCAGAACAGAGGAATATGATCTTCAGCAGCTGTGGAATGCCAATGAAGATATCCGCTCCTTGAAGTCTCTTATTCTCTTTGGTATCCGCGGAATGGCTGCCTATGCCTATCATGCAAATGTTCTGAATTATGAAGATGCCGAAGTGAATCAGTTCTTCTGCGAGGCATTATCTAAGATCGGTTATGAAGAAAGCACAGAAGCACTGCTTTCCACAGTACTCAAAACAGGAGAGATCAATCTGAAGTGCATGGCACTTCTTGATAAGGCAAATACAGAAAACTATGGAACACCAGAGCCAACTGATGTTACACTTACGGTAGAAAAAGGGCCTTTTATTGTCGTGACCGGACATGATCTGAAAGATCTGCAGCTTTTACTTGAACAGACTGAGGGAAAAGGAATCAATATCTATACACATGGTGAAATGCTCCCTGCCCATGCCTATCCATTCTTAAAGAAATACGCTCACCTGAAAGGCAATTTCGGAACTGCATGGCAGAATCAGCAGAAAGAATTTGACCATCTTCCGGCCCCGATTCTCTACACTACCAACTGTCTGATGCCTCCAAAAAGCAGCTACGCTGACAGAGTGTTTACAACAGAAGTGGTTGCCTTCCCGGGAGCTGTCCATATTGACGAGAAGAAAGACTTCACACCGCTTATTGAAAAAGCACTGGAGCTGGGTGGTTACAAAGAAGATCAGATGTTCTCCGGTATCAACGGTGGTAAAAAAGTGACAACCGGTTTTGGTCATGCAGCTATCCTGTCCCATGCAGGTACTGTGGTAGAAGCCGTAAAAGCAGGCGCGATCCGCCATTTCTTCCTGGTTGCCGGCTGTGACGGTGCCAAGCCAGGTCGAAACTATTATACGGAATTTGTAAAGCAGACACCTTCTGACAGTATTGTCCTCACCCTGGCATGTGGAAAATTCCGTTTCAATGATCTCGATCTGGGAGAGATCGGTGGTCTGCCACGACTGATGGATATGGGTCAGTGTAATGATGCTTATGGTGCGATCCAGGTTGCTGTGGCACTTGCAGATGCATTTGGATGTTCTGTAAATGAGCTTCCGCTTTCCTTCGTACTCTCCTGGTATGAACAGAAAGCAGTCTGTATCCTGTTAACCCTCCTGCATCTGGGTATCAAAAATATCCGTCTTGGTCCTTCTCTTCCGGCGTTCCTTTCTCCTAATATTCTGAACTTTCTGGTTGAAAATTATGGTATTGCACCTATCACCACACCGGAAGAAGATATCAAAGCACTGATGAACCAGTAAAATAAATTTTTCAAAGCCCCCGTAAAGCAGGGGGCTTTGTATTTCAAGTATATTCTCTGTCCGCATTAACATTATTTTTTCACTCTGCAAACCCGAAGGTTGTATCATCATATACTGTAACATCAGAGGATAAAACGGAAAAATCCAGCTTCCCATCAAGATTCATTTTCTTTGCATTCAATACCACACATTTATCGTTCATAATATAAATCCCTCCTTGTAAATTGCTATAAGTTATCGGGATGGCACCTCTTTAGCAGTCGGCCATGATCTCCGAAGAGCCACATAGGATATTAAAAAGTTTGCAAACCAACCGGCTGGTACAGCAAGCCAGACAAATACAATGCCAAAACGCGGTGCACAGATCAAAGCAACAGACAGGCGGATCGCCAGGTTCACCATATTTGCAATGAGGAACGGGCGCATGATCCCAAGACCACGAAGAACCCCATCGGTTGCCATTTTGATTCCCATAAAGATGAAGAAGTAACC
>CASEOD010000059.1 GCA_949289445.1 uncultured Eubacteriales bacterium | reverse complement strand
TCTTCCACTCTCTGGCCATTGACTTTCTTCGTGATCCGCCTGTCTTTAATGTCATTATCTACCTGATAATACCGTTCTCCTTCCATCATCAGCTCCCGCCGGCCGGAAGTCTTGAACTTCTCGATCAGGTACACAACCCTTGCATCTGTCAGGGAATTACTTTCTCTTACTGCGGCCATTCCCGCCTTCACCCCTTTTCTTAATCTGTTTATGATATCTCTTATCTTCACGCTGCCACCTCTATTTCCTAAATGTTCCTAAACCACCTCTGCTTATATTTTCGGAAACTCCGGTTGTTGCATCCGGTGCATCATCATGCGCATTCTTTCCTTCCCGCTGATAACGTATCATGGCTTTATGATACTCTGGCCAACGTTCTTTCCAGTTTTTAGGATAATAAATATGATTCATTACCCATGTACTATTGGAGAGAATCCTTGCCATCTTGTTTTCTGATTGATGAAACCATTTTACAATGGTCTTATTGCTATGATACTTACTTTCCAGTATGCTTCTAACCGATCGGGCAAACCCTTTGCCACCATTATTAGACTCTATCTTTGACTTATTAACCTCGTATTCGTACAGCATCTTTGCAACCGCAGGTTCTGTTATTTCCATTGGTTCCTGTGTATAGATTATCTCAAGAATATACGCCTCTTTGTTATATACTCCGTATGTTATGCTGCATAGAAAATCTGCCCCCTCATCTGCTGTATCTGTATAGTTCTGTATCGTACTAAACAGAGGTTTTCCAGTCTGATCTCTGGGTACATCATCATAGGTCTTAAACGATGTGTACAGCTGACCTTTCAGGTCAATTGGCTCCTGATCATAATTTGCACTGGCAATATCAGCTCCCATAGCACTGATTTTGTCCTGGTAAGATGAATAACTGAGGATCTCCGAACACAACATTTCATGCGTCTTTTTGTTCTGCAGCGCCTTCATGCTGATGTGCCGATACTTTTTCTTCTTTTCCTGGCACCACTCTAGCACTCGTCCCGCCAGATCCTGACTGTGCCAGCGCGTCATAATAACTATAATCTTCCCGCCTTCTTCCAGACGGGACAGCATAGTATCTGTAAACCATGACCAGTGATTCTCCAACACTGTCGCATTATTAGCTTCCAGTGCCGACTTAATCAAATCATCAATAATCATCAGATCGCAGCCGAAACCAGTCGCTGTACCTGTCGGAGAGGTCGCCAGATAGTTGTTGTATCCGTTCTCCAGACTCCACAGATTCATGGCGCCATCACCGAGCTTGATCTTCACCCCCGGGAAAACATCTGAAAAAACTGGTTTGTTTTCATCCGCCTTTTCTGCCTGGATACTGTTCCGGACGTTTTTTGAAAACATCGTGGACAGAGTCTCATTATATGATCCAGTCATAATCTTCAGACTGTTATTACGCCCCAGGCACCACTCTACTAAGTTCCCAGCAGTACGGCTTTTCCCATGTCGGGGAGGAATATTCACGACACAGACTTCTTCATCCGATTCCATAAACTCCTGCAGGCCATTACACAACTCAATGAGAAAGTCCCTGTCATCCTTATAGAAATCCGGTGCCTTTAGCTGGCAATAAAAAAAGAACTCGCGTCTTGCAAGTTCAATCTTTGCCCCCTGTATAATCCGCTGTTGCCTATCCACCACGCACCAGCTTCTTCAGTTCTTCTGTTGTCAATCCCTCGAACGGATTATTTGTCGTAACCTCTCCATCCACCTTTATCTTATCATTCCACATACCAAGATGCCGACCGAGAAGCTCCAGAGCCTTCTCCTTGTCATTCAGCTTAATCTCAATGCCGTTTGCGCCCTCCTTGATGCCGGCAATCGCGCGGATCTGCTCATCGGACAAAGAGTCCGTGTCCTTGATGCATACGGTGCCTCCTCTAACTGCAGCATAATCCGTTGCCCTTGCAAAAGCAATGGCCGCCAATTCCTTGACGACCATGTCCTGAGTCACTTCCGTGCGCTGCTGGCGCTCCTGCATCCGATTCTGGATTTCTTCCTGAATCTGAGGTTTTCTGAGGTTCTCTGCGCCAGTACGATAAGCCGCCTTTTCTTTATACCCGGCTCTTATGGCTGCCCGAGTGGCATTCAGATCCACCAGATACTCATCTATGAACTTTTTCTGTTTGTCCGTTAACTTTGCCATCAGGCTCACCTCTCTTTCTTGTAAAAGCGGAGCACTCGGAGTCGAACCGGGACACAGGGCGCTACCCTGCACATCTGCCGTTGATGATATGCTCCACACGAGAAAAGCACCCCTAAAGGTGCTTAATACTATTTTTCTATTACATCTTTTATTTTCTTTTCCAGCTCATCAGGAGTTGTTTCATCAGTTATTTCAATAATTTCTCCAGTCT
>CASEOD010000058.1 GCA_949289445.1 uncultured Eubacteriales bacterium | reverse complement strand
GTAAGCCCTCTGGCGGCTTTTCTGCTGAGTACGGCCATGCGTATCGGACCGGGAAACATTACCGGGGTTACCGGCGCAGTGGCAGTAGGAGGTCCCGGGGCCATCTTCTGGATGTGGGTTTCTGCACTTTTCGGCATGGCCAGTTCATTTATCGAAGCTACTCTAGCTCAGATTTTTAAAGAGAGAGACGGAAACGAGTATGTGGGCGGTCTGCCTTATTACGGACAGAGACTGCTGGGCGGAAAGAGATGGATCGGCGTATTTCTGGCAGTGATGTTTATCGGGTATGCCATGCTGAGTATTCCGATTCAGACTTTCCATGTGTTTACTGCAACAGGCACCGCCATCGGAACTGTGACCGGCGTACCTACAGAGAGAACCTCTGTGCTTTACTATGTGCTGGCTGTAGTACTCATCGCAGGCATTGCGGTGGCGGTATTCGGCGGAATTAAACGAGTTACTGCAGTAACAGATAAAATGGTGCCTGTAATGGCAGTGATTTATGCCGTTATCATCCTGTTTTTATTGATTGCCAATATCAGTCATTTTCCGGCTTTTGTTGAATCGGTTGTTGTAGGTGCCTTCAGACCGGATGCTGTCTTTGGCGGAGCATTCGGCGTGGCGTTGTCTCAGGGTATTAAGCGCGGCCTGCTATCCAATGAGGCCGGACAGGGAACCATCACCATGTCAGCGGCAGTGTCGGAGCAGGATCATCCGTGCGATCAGGGATTTGTGCAGGCTATCGGTGTATTTCTGGATACAATTATTATCTGTACGCTGACCGGATTTGTAATCTGCAGCGCGCATCTGTGGACAAAAGCGGAAAGCGGATGGGAGACACTGAAAAACTCTACTATTGATGTATTTCTGGAATCCATCAAAGAACTGGTGCCGGGAACTGCAGCGGATTCTGCGGTTTCAGTCATTATCTGCGTGTGCTATGCTCTTTTTGCCTTCACAACACTTCTTGGGCTAGTATCTTTTGCCGTTATCGCAGGAACCAGAATTACAAAAGCGGCAGTATGCACCAATCTGATCAGAATTCTCGGTGCGCTGATCTTCGTGCCTATCGGTGCGTTATGTGTGCTGGCGGGACTGGAGCTGAACAATATCTGGTATGTGACTGACCTGATCAATATTCTTTTAGTCTTTGTCAATGCACCGATTATCCTTTACGGAGCCAGATATGTTTATAAAGCTCTTAAGAATTATACAGAAACAGACGGCAGACGATTTGTCTCTTCTGAAATCGGTGTGGAAAGTGAGATTTGGACAGAGGAAGCCAGACAAAAAGCGGAAAATCTTTAACGGTACAGGAGTGAGATAGTTATGGAACAGATGAAATGGCCGGGTGGCAAAAAGTCGGCAGTTATGTTCACCTTTGATGTGGACGGTGACACCACCTGGGAAAACGGAAATAAAGGTCTGCCTAACGGCGATAAATACATTAAATCCCTGTCTGTGGGGCAGTATGGCCCCAAACGGTGTGTGGACAGAATTCTGGATATGCTTGCCCGTTACAATGTCAGGGCCACGTTCTTCGTGCCGGGACTGACTGCAGAGCGTTATCCGGATGTGATTCGGCGTATTGATGAAGCCGGTCACGAAATCGGACATCACGGATATGCCCATGAGCGCTTTGCGGGACAGACTGTGGAGCAGCAGATAGAGATTATCGAAAAAACCCAGAGAATTTTCAGAGAACTTATCGGTCACGAAGTGACAGGATTCAGAACCCCATCGGGAGACTGGTCCGTTGAAACGCCGAAGCTGCTGTATGAGCGCGGATTTCTCTATTCCAGTTCCATGCGTGGAGATGACAGACCTTATCGAACTGTAATAGATGGAGAGGAAACAGATTTTATTGAAATTCCCACCAAGTGGGAAGTGGATGATTATGTGGCAATGGCCTACAACATGTATCCGGCGGAACCCTGCGGACAGGACAGGATTTCCTGCTACAGACAGGTAGAGGATAATTTTATGAGAGAATTTGAGGGGCATCACAGATATGGACTGTGTATTTCCTATATGAGCCATCCTCAGGTGATTGGATCTCCGGGCAGGATTCGGATTCTGGAACATCTTCTGCAGAAAATTACAGCAAGAGATGATGTATGGGTTGCAACCGGCAGTGAAATCGCAGACTGGTATCGGGGAAACTACCCCGTAAAGGAGGTGTAAGTAAATGGAATATTCACAGAGGCCTGTCTGGCCAAAGGGAAAGAGATGTGCGGCCGTGATTACAGTGAATCTGAACGCGGAGCTTTTCTGGCTGCAGCTTGATCCGGAGTGCAGGAATATGCCAAAGACTTTATCTCTTGGCCAGTACGGTATGACCCGGGGAGCTGATCGTATTCTGGAAGTACTGGAGGATAAAGGAATCAGAGCTACCTTCTTTACACCGGGATGGGTTGCTGAAAATTACAGCCGGACAGTACAGAAGATACAAGAGTCCGGACATGAAATTGCGGCTCTGGGTTATCATCATGAACATATGGCTCTGCTCACTGTGGAAGAACAGGAAGAAGCCATGAAAAAAAGTGTCGCGGCAATAGAACGGGTGTGCGGCATTTCTCCCAAAGGTTTCAGAAGTCCGGAAGGGGAACTGACTCTGGATACACTGCGTATAGCAAAGAAGTGCGGGATGAGTTATTCAAGCAATCTCTGTGATGATGACAGACCATATTTTAAGGAATTGGGAGATACGCGGATTCTGGAGATACCCATTCACTGGGTTAACTACGATTTACCCTATTTTGCCTTTAACTATCACCCGGCATTTCCGGCAGGTCAGGGCCGAATTGCAAACTATACCGGTGTACTGAATAACTGGAAAGATGAGTTCGCGGGCTGCAGAGAATATGGTCTCTGTTATGTGCTGCAGCTGGATCCTGCTTTTATCGGAGCGCCGGGAAGAATCGGTCTTCTGGAGGAACTGCTGGATACGATGCAGTCTTCAGACGATGTATGGTTTGCTGCAGGAGAAGAAATCTTCCGGTATTACAGCAGTTTGTGCCGGTAAGAAAGGAAAATATGTAATTCCATAGCTTTTCGGACAATTATTTAGTATAATGAAAAACGGACAGAAAAAACAGTGTGCCGGAAGGCGTAACAGGTTTAACTGGTGACAATGCAGCCTGTTAAACCATTAAAACAGTAAAGAACGGCTGCAGTCCTGTTGAATTTCAGGAAACGGCAGGCTGGCACAGACTTTGCTTTGTAAAATAATAAAGGATGCTGAGCAACGCAGATGGCCGGATAGAAAATACGAAAAATTTATTAGAGGAGGAAAAATAAATGGCAAGCTTATGGGGCGGAAGATTTGAAAAAGAAATGGATGAAATTGTTAAGCAGTTCAATGCGTCCATTGGTTTCGATCAGAGAATGTACAATGAGGATATTGACGGCAGTATCGCCCATGTGACCATGCTGGGCGAGCAGGGGATTGTGACAGAGGAAGAGGCAGGCCGGATTATCGCAGGACTGGAAAAAATCAGAGAGAAAATTGCAGGCGGAGAAATTGTTTTCGGTGTGGATGATGAGGATATTCATATGGGCATCGAGAGCAGACTTATTGCAGAAATCGGCGATGTGGGCAAAAAACTGCATACAGCCAGAAGCAGAAATGACCAGTGTCAGGTGGACGGCAGAATGTACCTGAAAAAAGAAATCAGAGAAATTGTGCACAGGCTCTGTTATCTGGAAGAAGTGATTCTGGAGAAGGCGGAAAAATATGCTGACAGCATCACGGTGGGATTTACCCATATTCAGCATGCGCAGCCGATTACTCTGGGATTTGTTTTCATGGCATATTTCCAGATGTTCAGAAGAGATATCGACAGACTGATGGACACCTACGAAAGAATGAATCTCTGTCCTCTTGGCGCTTGTGCGCTTGCGGGAACCACAATGCCTACAAACAGAGCCAGAACTGCCGAGCTTCTGGGATTTTCCGCACCGACCGAAAACGCCATGGACAGCGTCAGCGACAGAGACTACAGCATCGAGTTCCTTAGTGACGCATCTATTTCCATGATGCATCTTTCCCGCTGGGCAGAGGAATTCGTATGGTGGAATTCTCAGGAATTCAGTTTCATCGATATCGATGACAGCTACTGCACCGGCAGCAGTATTATGCCTCAGAAGAAAAATCCGGATATGGCTGAACTGCTTCGAGGAAAAGTAGGAAGAGTTTACGGAGATCTGATGCAGCTTCTGACTGTGATGAAAGGAACCCCTCTTGCTTATAACAAGGATTTCCAGGAGGACAAGGAGAGTCTTTTCGATGCTGTTGACACCTGGAAATCCAGCATTACTATCTTTGCCAATATGCTGGAGAAGACAGAATTCAGAATGGATGAGATTGAAAAACAGTTTGCCAAAGGTTTTCTCAATGCTACTGATGTTGCCGAGCACTTTGCAAAGCAGGGCATCCCGTTCAGAGAGGCTCATGAAATCGTGGGAAGAATGGTAAAAACCTGTGAAGTAAAGGGATGTGACTTTGAAGATCTGACAGATGAGGAACTTGCCTCCATCGATACAAGAATCAGCAGACAAACTCTGGGAGATATCAGCATCAGAGCATGTGTCAACGCCAGGATGTCCTTCGGAGGTACGGCGCCTGACGAAGTGAGGAGACAGATTCAGGTGGGAAGAGACTTTATGAAGAATCTTCCTGAACTGAAATAGAGATGAAGACAGGCAGTCCGTGCAGGCAGAAAGTCGTGCAGGCGGACTGCCTCCGTCTTTGGGAGGACCTTGCATTTCTACCTTGAAGAAAGACCTCAAAAAGATCTATAATATCGTTAGCAATTTTACATTCAGCAGAAAGGATTGAGAAACATGGATAAGAAAGAACTTGCGCTGCAGATGCATGCGCAGTGGCGTGGAAAGCTTTCTGTAGAAACGAAAGCACCGATTACCAACAAGGAAGAACTGGCCATCGCTTACACACCGGGAGTTGCGGAGCCTTGTCTGGAGATAGAAAAAGATGAGAGTCTGGCCTATACTTACACCGGCAAAGGCAACACAGTGGCGGTTATCACTGACGGAACCGCTGTTCTTGGCCTTGGGGATATCGGACCTTCTGCAGGTATGCCCGTTATGGAGGGCAAATGTGCGCTGTTCAAAGCCTTTGCGGGAATCGATGCGATTCCTATCTGTATTGATTCCAAAGATCCTCAGGTGATTATCGATACAGTTTATAATATTTCCAAAAGCTTTGGAGGAATCAATCTGGAGGATATCAGTGCTCCGAGATGTTTTGAGATTGAAAGAGCTCTCATTGAAAAATGTGATATTCCTGTCTTTCACGACGACCAGCACGGTACGGCGATCATCACCTGCGCAGGGCTTCTCAATGCCGTAAAAGTGACAAAAAAGGAAATGGGAAAACTGAAGATTGTCATCAGCGGTGCAGGTTCTGCAGGTATTTCCATCGCCAAGATGATTATGCGTATGGGCTTTGGTGAGATCATTCTGTGCGGTAGCAAGGGGACTATCTACGACGGAGCGCCTTACAATAATCCGGAACAGCAGAAAATGGCTGAGATTACCAATAAAGAAAAGCTGCAGGGCACGCTGGCAGACGCTATGAAGGGTGCGGATATTTTAATCGGTGTATCCAAACCGGGAATTGTAACGCAGGATATGATCAGATCCATGGCAGCTGATCCGATTGTGTTTGTCATGTCTAATCCTGTACCTGAGATCATGCCTGATCTGGCGAAAGAAGCAGGTGCTGCTGTGGTGGGAACAGGACGCAGTGATTTCCCGAATCAGGTCAACAACGTCATTGCTTTCCCGGGAATCTTCAGAGGCGCTCTTGATGCCAGAGCACCGAAAATCACGGAGGAAATGAAGGAGGCGGCTGCAAGAGCCATCGCGGGCGTCATTCCTGAAGAAGAACTTTCTGCAGATTATGTCCTGCCTGATCCGTTTAATCCTCTGATTGTGGAGCGGATTGCAGAAGCGGTGAAATCCTGCTGCAGATAACCGGAAAGCCCGGAGTTTTGCTGTGGCAATCCGGCAACTTGTATAAACTTCAGTTAAGACAGCATTTCGGATGAAGAGTGAAGCTATGATAGGATATGGAGTCGGATATGTGGGACAGGGAAGCACCTATAACTTTATGGGGTCCTATTTTGTCATTTTTTTAACCAACAGTGTGGGGATCGGCAGCGCCATGGCAGGAACCATTACCTCTATAGCTCTGCTGGCAGAGGTTCTGACAGGTATGATTGTGGGAAATCTGTCTGATCACTGTAAATCTCCCATGGGAAAACGGCGGCCGTTTATATTGACGGCAGCCTTTATTATGCCGGTGATCATGTGTCTCATTATGAGAACCATTGGAGGAACTGTTGAGATAAAATTTGTCTACTATTTGTTTTTGAGTATTTTTTTCCGTCTGTCTTTTGCCACCTTTGAAATACCCAACAATGCTTTCGGAGCGGAAATCGCAAGTGGGTATGATGAGCGGACGAGGCTGAGAACCGCATCCAGAGTCTTTTCTATTCTGGGCAATACTCTGGGCTATGTGATGCCTCTTTGGGTTTTGGAACTTTTTCCAGATGACGAGGCTGCAGGATGGCAGACCATCGGTCTGATCATCGCAGTGGTGGCATTTGTCAGCTGGTTCGGATCTTTTCTTCTGACTAAAAAGAAGGCAGTGGAAATTATGGAGAAGGAAAGGAATTCAGAGGAGAGAGAAAGATTACTGAATCCGCAGGACGAAATACAGAACAACTCTGTAAAGGGCGGGTTACTCAGGAATATCCTTTCCAACTATCTGGAACTTTGCAGACTGAAAACCATGCGGCTTCTGATTGTATACAAGGCTGCTTTCGGCTGTGCCTTTGCTTTGTTCAATGTGGCAACTATCTACTATCTCCGATACAGTCTGGGACTGGATAACAGGTATTCATCGTATATGTATGTGCTGACCATATTTGTATTTATCGTAACCACTCCGATTGCCAATAAAATGGCAATTGCCATGGGAAAGGCAGGTCAGCAGATGGCATGCATGGCAGCAGGCGCCATGGTGGGCTTTTTTGTCTTTTTTGCAGCGCCGCAGAGTCTTGCCGGCGCGGCCTGTTATGTTGTGGCGTTTTCTGTGATGCAGACCAGTTTCTGGCAGCTGTCCAGTTCCATCTTTTATGATATCGCAGAGGTGGATGAGTTTGTCAACTTTAAGCGCAGGGAAGGAGATATTATGTCACTGGTGTCTGTGCTGGGTACACTGATCACTGCTGTGATTGTTCAGCTTTTCGGTATATTTCTGGATATGGCAGGATTTGAAGCTGAGGCGGCAGTCCAGAGCGCCGGGGTGATTCATTTTCTCAATGGGGCGTATATTCTGACACCGAGTATATGCTTTGCGGTAGGATTTGTTTCACTGGCGGTTTTTCCGGTCAATAAAAAGACGTTTAATTCTCTCATCAGCGCCCTTGCACTCAGAAGGGAAGGAAAAAGCTATGAGATTTATATGGAAGATATACGCAAACTGCTGTGAGAAGAAGATGCCTGTCTGCTGCGGAGTCTGACTTTTGGCATTTTGAGAAAAGTATATCTGCCGTGGAAAAGAGAACAGTCTGATAAAGATATGGTTCCTGTCAAGAAATACCTGATGTCAGTATAGGTGGAGGACTTTTGGTGCACAGTGTTACTGCCTGTATCAAAAGTTCTTAACTGATATCAGGTTTTTTGGTACAGCGGAATGCTCAGTCATTTTTGAAATACTGTAAGCTGAAAGATGCATCGGTGGTGAGATAGCACAGTATTTTTACAGAAATGACACTTTTATCACAAAACTGAATCACAGCATTTCCTCTTTTTTGGAATATACTTCTGATATCAGAAAAAAAGGAGGCCGAAAAATGGAACTATATCAGCAGTTTTTCAATCGCTGCGAGAAAAAATATCTGATAGATGAAACACAGTATCGCGAGCTGATTGGAAAAATTTATTCCAGACTGGAGTATGATAACTATAAGAAATACAGAATCTGCAATATCTATTTTGATACTCTTCAGTATGACCTGATCAGGGCATCAGTGGAAAAACCTCTGTATAAAGAAAAATTCAGACTCAGAAGCTACGGAACGCCGGCAGTTTCAGACACAGTTTTTCTTGAGATCAAAAAGAAATATGACGGTATTGTATATAAAAGGAGACTGGCGCTGCCTTATGGAGATGCAATCGATTTCTGCACCGGTGTCAGGTTTCCTGAAGAGAAGTCACAGGTGCTCTCTGAAATTCAGTGGATGATGAAACGGTATGAACTTTATCCGATGCTCTATCTGTCCTATGATCGTCTGGCAATGCGGGGTGCAGAAGATCCCGGACTTCGCATCACATTTGATACCAATATTGTCTGGAGAAACCGGGAACTGGATCTGACAAAAGGAGATTATGGAATTCTCAAAGTCCCTGAAGGGCAGTATATTATGGAGATTAAAACTCTGGGCGCCATGCCGCTGTGGCTTGCCGAGGCTTTAACAGTACTGAGAATCTATCCCGCATCTTTTTCAAAATACGGGAAGATTTATCAGGATGAACTGTTTCGGAATTCGGAGTTTTATCGAGGAGGTGGCAGAAATGCTGACTAGTATTCTGGATACAGAAACTGCGCTGAGCAGTCTGAGCACGTTAGAGTTTCTGGAATGTACAGCGGCATCCATGGTTTTGGGAATTGGATGCGCCATGATATATATGTTTAAGCATAAATATCGAAAGGACTTTGTCGTGACACTGGCACTTCTGCCTTTGTCGGTTCAGCTGGTGATTATGCTGGTTAACGGAAATCTGGGAACAGGCGTTGCGGTAATGGGAGCTTTCAGTCTGGTGAGGTTTCGCTCCATTCCCGGTACGGCAAAGGATATCGGCAGTATTTTTTCTGCCATGGCTATTGGCCTGGCGACGGGTATGGGCTGTCTTTTTGCCGCAGTCATCTTTCTGTTCTGTTTCGGAGCTTTCAGCATGATTCTCAATATGACTTCTTTCGGTGAGGGAAGCGTAGGAATGAAACAGCTTAAGATTACAATTCCTGAGAATCCGGATTATGACGGCATTTTTGATGACTTATTTGAAAAATATACAAAGAAGTGTGAGCTGACGCAGGTTCGGACCACAAATATGGGGAGTCATTTTGAACTGACCTATTGTATAGAACTGAAAGAAAAATTACCGGGGAAAGATTTTCTGGATGCATTGCGCTGCAGGAACGGAAATCTAAAAGTAATCTGCGGTATGTTAGATGAGAATCGAGAAGCGATTTAGATCTTTGGCGGGAAACATCTGACCATATACAAAAAGCAGAATAAATTTACAGAAAGGAAATATCCTGAATGCCGCCTGCAGTTTGGGATATGGGAAAAAACCATGAAAAAGTTTGAACCGGCAGCAGGAGCAGTTTTACTTCTGACAGCGATGATGCTGCTTACCGCCTGCAGCGGTACTGCTACAAAAGAAGAAAGTGGAGATGATGTGATTATATCTGGAAAGGTAGATTCCGAATA
Source organism: uncultured Eubacteriales bacterium (assembly GCA_949289445.1). Classification (GTDB taxonomy): domain Bacteria; phylum Bacillota; class Clostridia; order Peptostreptococcales; family Anaerovoracaceae; genus Senimuribacter. The sequence goes on along the minus strand of CASEOD010000058.1, from coordinate 9,121 downwards.
TACACAGAGAGATCTTTCCGGAGACTGGGATGCAGAAGCAGCCGTGGAGACAGATCTTTCAGATGGCTCAGTCACCATTACAGATGAAGGGGTCTATGTCTTTTCAGGCAAGCTGGAAAACGGGCAGATTATTGTGGATGCAGAGGATACCGACAAAGTGCAGATTGTGCTGAACGGTGCGGATATTTCGTGTTCAGACGGACCGGGAATTCTGGTTGAAAATGCCGATAAAACATTTATTACACTGGCAGAAGGAACAGAAAACAGTGTAAGCGACGGAAGTGATTACGGTTCTGACGAAGATGAGCCGTGGGGTGCGATTTTCAGCAGAGATACGCTGACTGTCAACGGGTCAGGGAGTCTGACCGTAACGGGAAATCACCAGAACGGTATTGTATCTAAAGATGATCTGAAGATCACCGGCGGAACGATTACGGTTACTGCAGAAGATGACGGAATCCGGGGAAGAGACAGTGTCAGAATCTATGACGGAGAAATAACGATTACCGCAGAAGGAGACGGAATCAAGTCCAATAATGATGAGGATGAAGAACAGGGCTATGTTTCTGTGGACGGCGGCAGCCTGACCATAAACGGCACTGAAAGTCAGGGTATTGATGCATACTATGTCGCCCAGTTCACAGGGGGAACTGTGAAAATTGACAGCGAAAATGAAGGAATTCAGGCGAGAATAGTTTATATACAGGATGGAGCACTGAATATAAAGGCATCAGACGACTGTCTCAACGGAACCAACGGTAACGCTGATGAGAAAGAAACGGCTCAGAATGGGGTGTCAGTGGAGATTTCCGGCGGGACAATGAATCTTTCCACTGAAGCAGGTGACGGCATGGACTCCAACGGAGATCTGACTGTAAGCGGAGGAACTGTCGTGATACAGGGATCCTGGGGAGGTGCAGAAGTTCCCATCGACTATAACGGAGAGGGAACCATTACAGGAGGAACGATTCTGGCAGCGGGGAACAGTCAGATGGCACAGAATTTCGGTGAAAACTCCACGCAGTGCAGTCTGCTTTATTGCGGAAACAGTTATGAAGCAGACACTCAGATATGTCTGATGGATGCGGACGGAAATGAACTTGCAGCTTTTACTGCTGAGAAAAATTTTTCCGCAGTGCTGATCAGTACACCTGATATGCAGCAGGGTGCAAGTTACACTCTGAAAATCGGAGAAGATGAGAAAACGGTTACGTTAAATAATATCATTACAGGAGAAGGCAGTCTGGACGGCATGGGAAGAGGAGACATGCCGCAGGGACCGGAAGGTTCTGATGACCGGAAAGGAGAATTCGGAGAGCCGCCTCAAAAACCGGGTGCTTTAACCGAAAGTGATGATTCTCAGGCAGAGCGTATCTAAAACCATTTTTTTCGCTTAAAAATGATCAGCAGAACCAGAACGACAGCCAGACTGAGGCTGATGACAAAAGGATAACCCAGAGGCCAGTTGAATTCGGGCATTCTAAGGTTCATACCGTACCATCCGGCGATGAGAGAAAGAGGCAGAAAGACGGATGTGACCACGGTAAAGATTTTCATGATATTGTTCTGTTCAATATCGATCTGGGACTGATATGCTTCCCGGACCGATTCAATGTATTCCTGCAGATGCAGGACAAATTCCAGAAGTCTGTCGAATTTCTTGTCGATAAAGGAAAAGGAAGGGTCCACGGCGGCCAGTTCGTCGGTGAGAAATTCCATCTGTTCGTAATAGCGTTTGACTTTCAGCAGATCTTTTCTGACCTTGATGATGTCCGCAATACCGCTTCTGGTGGGGCGGAGGCCTGTGAGAAGCTTGTCTTCCAGAGAAATGATCAGGTTTTCCAGCGATTCAAGTTTATAGACGTCACTGGCTGTCAGTTCCAGAAAAAACTCATGGAGCTGCAGAATTCCGTCGTCGGGAATGTCAATTTTTTCCACAAAGTCGCGGATGGCGCTGCTGTCTGTGGCGATGACAAAATGATCGCAGGAGGCGAAGATGGTGACCTTTTTTCCGTCCATCCAGTAAAAGGTGAGAAAATACTGTTTTTCTCCCATGGCGGTAAAAAACGTTCTGTTTTCGTCAAGACGTCTGATGATACTGTCTCCTGCATAGTCTTTTAAGGTGTCTGTCCTGTCTGCAGTCAGTGTGATGATCATAGATAAAACCTCCCTGTAATAAAGTCATTAGTTTCTGACGTAAAACTGAAAGGCAGCGGAATCAAAGGACCGCTGCCTTTTGGTGTTCTTCTGTAATAGTATACTCATTGATAGATTCTTTCAACCCTGGTTCCTAAAGTTCCGTACAGAAATTCAAAAGTATTGCCACAGAACTGTTCCATGTCCCAGGTGGTGATCTGCTCATCGCCGTCGCGGCCCACCAGAATCACTCTGTCTCCCAGACTGCAGGGGATGCCGGTTACATCGATAAATGACTGATCCATGCAGCAGCCCAGAAAACGGGTTCTTTTGCCGTTGACAAGAACAGGTCCGCCGCCGCGCATCCATTTCGGATAGAAGCCGTCAGCGAAACCCACTGAAAGAGTGGCTATCCGCATAGGTGCTTCGGCAATGAAGGCCCGTCCGTAACCGACGCTTTCGCCTTTGTCGATGGAATGGATATTGGTAATGTAAGTTCCGATTTCCACAGGTTCTGTAAGTCCCAGAGGCTCTCTGCCGTCCTCCATGGCCATGTGTCCCATAATGGAGGTGCAGGAACGGATGTGGGTACTGAACTCCACGGCTTCCCGAAACCAGGCGGTGGCGGCGGAATTGCAGCAGTGGATATAGCGGGGAGAGAAGCCGGCCTCTTTTACCTGACGGACCCCTTCTTTGAATCGTTCAAACTGCAGCAGAGTGAAGGGTTCGTAGTAATCTGCGGTGGCGCAGGCGAAATGGGTGTAGACCCCGTTGACCCGGATGTGCTCTAAAGATTTTACTAATTTCAAAAGATTTTCCAAATCTTTTCCCGGTCGAACTCCCAGTCTGTTCATGCCGGTTTCGATTTTGATATGTACATCGAGTTTTTTTCTCTGTTCTTTCGCCAGTTGTTCCATTCGGCGGGCAGTAATCTCTTCAAAGAGAGGAATCTGCAGGTTGTAGTCAAGGGCTCCCTGCAGCAGATGCTGAGGAATTCCTCCCAGAACCAGGATTTCGCAGTCAATTCCGTTTTGGCGGAGTTCCACCGCTTCATACATGGCTGAGTCGGCAATGATCTTTGCGCCGCATCTCTCCTTAAAAAGTTTTGCCATGGGAACCAGACCGAAACCATAGCAGTTCCCTTTGACAACAGGGATAATACCGGTGTCTTCTCCGATATGGGCCTGAACCTTCCGGTAGTTTCTGACAACGGTATCCGTATCCACTTTGAAGTAGGAGTTGTAATAGTGATTCATAGCGATTACCTCCGGTCCTTTTTCGTCAGCCTTATTCGGTGAGCTCCAGATAATTGATATGCTTTGTTACAGTATCAGGCAGTTTGCGGCACCGCTGTCCCAGAATTCTAACTTTACCGCAGGCGGCAATGCATGCCTTGCTGTAAGGCATGGCTTCATTCAGTTCCAGCCGTTTCCACTGAGCTTTTTCGCAGCCTGCAAGCAGGAAGGATGTCTTTGGACAGAGGTGGATGACACAGTCTTTGGGCAGTTTTTCATCCAGATTTTTCAAAAACGGTACTGTAAACTGTTCTGTAATCTGTCTTGCATATTTTGGTCCGAGAATATTCAGGCTGCCCGGAGAGTCAGCATAGTAGATGACTCTGCAGCCGGCCTGTCTTGCCGCAAGAGCATAATCGGTCAGTCCGTCTGTGACCGTGGCAAAAAAACGATCAAGAATTTCTCCTTTTTTTCTCCAGCCAACCAGTATTTTCATGAGATCCGTCACTCCGTTGATGATGGTGACAGGTCCGTGAAGTTCAACGGAAGCGTTTCCGCCGGCATCGTTGATTTGTTTCACGGCTTTCAGAGTTTCTGCCAGCCTGCCGCTGCTTATATTCATGACAGGCAGTTCTGCCAGCTCATCGATTTCTGTCACGATATCCTTGTCCTTGCGGGGTCCGAGGGGAGAATCGTCGAATTTGACACTGGCTCCCATGGCTTCTGCTTCCAGGACAGGATCAAACGGAAATACCGTGTCGCCGTCTGCCAAAGCTGCGATCTGCTCTGCGTGAAAATATGCTTCGGGAAGTGTCAGACCCTTTGCTGCGGCAGCTTCTTTTGACATGCCGCTGTAATCGGTGTACTTGCACCGGTAATCAATTAATCTTGCCATGGTTCCTCCTTTTCTAAAAAAGCCCCCGCAGAAAAACCGCGGAGGCTGTCGTTTCAGGTAAAGTAGATTTTATACGAAGACGATCTGCACATTTCTGCAGTTAGTCAGGTATACGATAGAAGCGTAGTTGATGCCGAACTCTACAATATCTCCCGGTTTCAGATCGCGATCTGCATCTTCAATATCCAGGATGGTATGATCGCTGGAGGCTCCGATTACTTCGATGCCCTTATCTTTCGGGAAGATTTCATCGATGCTGCCGTAGTCGACTTTGCCGATGCCAAGCAGTGCTCTTTTGCGGATGCCTCTGTCCACATATTCAGGAGTGTGTCCGAACGCGTCGATGGAGATTTTTCCCACAGGATGAGAAGGTTTGTCTTTCACTTCGATGACTTCAGCTTTTAATGTGTATACATCCTGGTGCATCCAGCTCATGTCATAGCCGTAGAATACATCCAGGTCTCTTGCAAGTAAGATTCCTTCACCGACTCTGAGCAGATTGATTCTCTTTGGCATGTCGTTGTTGATGATTCTTGGAAGGCTTGTAGTTGCGCCTCCGGAGATGAATTCCAGCTGTCTGCCGATTCTTTCTTCGATGCGTTCAGCGATGGCAACCAGTTCTTCCAGTTTGTCTGCGGTAGCCTCGATGGAACCGTAGCAGCCCAGATTGGTCCCCACTCCGCCCAGTTCCAGATTGTCAAGTTCCTTTTCTACCATAACAGCGACTTCGACCATTTCGTCCTTGTCCCAGAAACCTTCACGGAGATCTCCCAGATCCGCCATCAGAATGACTTTATGCACTTTATTCTGCTTTGCGGCTTCCTCGTTAAGCGCCTTCAGAACGGAAACCTCACTGTTCAGACTGATGTCGCATAGTCTGACAACTTCAGGAAGTTCACTGATCATAGGAACACGGAGAAGAAGCATAGGCAGGTCGATGCCGAAATTTATTGCGTCCTCAATCTGTTCCAGTCTGGAAGAAGCGATCATTTTGGCGCCGCCCTCCTGATACATCCTGGCGCATTCAGGAATACCGGTAGTACCTTTGATAACGCCTGCAATGTCGATGCCGAAGGGCTTGCATCTGTCTACGACAGCAGCTACATTTTCTTTCAGATACTGCAGATTTACTTCCACTCTGGGATAAATTTGTTTTACCATAGTAATCTCCTCATTTCATAAAATCAGCTTTTTAAAATCACAGTTCACGTAAGATAATTTAATACTGCAATTCTATCATTGGAAGCAGAGAAAGTCCATATAGAAAGATTATTTCCTTTGGTAATATTTTTACCTGTAAAGTGAGTTGATGATTTCAAGTATTAGACATGATCTGTTTTTGCGAGAAGGCTGAATAGGTTGAAATTGATTGAGTTAGAAAATTTTAGAAAATTTACACAAAATCAATAGTCTGAAATTTATAATTTTTTTTCTAAAATAACTGAAATAAGAACTAAAGACAGAACAGGAAATATTGTATAATTTGTACATGAATAAAACTAAGAGAGGCAGAGGTATAAAAGCAATGGACAAATTTACATTTGACAATATGCCACAGCTGAGAGTGCTGAGCAATGATCAGGTAAAGGAAATGCACGAAAAAGCGCTGCAGGTTCTTGAAAATCTGGGAATTATTTTTGCATATGATGAAGCGCTGGATCTTCTTGAAAACGCAGGCTGTCAGGTCGACAGGGATACTCAGAAGGTAAAGTTCCCGAGAGAACTGGTTGAAAAATGCATTGAATCAGCGCCGAGCACCTTTGATTTATATGACAGAGAAGGTAATTTCTACTGCACCTTCGGGGACGGAAAGACCAGATTCAATCCGGGAAGCAGTGCAGGAAATATTCTGGAAAGCGACGGAGACACAGTCAGACTGTCCAATGTGAAGGATCTGAAACTCCTGACCAAGGTGGCTCAGTCCCTTCCGCATATCGATTTCGTGTCTTCTTCCATTGTCTGCGAAGAGGCGCCGGGAGAACTGGGTTCCCAGTATCTTTACTACACAGAGATGCAGAACTCCATCAAGCCGATTATCGGCGGTTCGACGGATGCAGAGGGTGTTCCGCGGACATTCAAACTGCTGAAGGCAGTGCTGGGAAGTGAAGAAGCAGTCAGAACAAAACCATATACTCTGTTCGATATCTGCGTAACTTCTCCGCTGAAATGGTCACATATCGGTGCGAGAAACATTATCGACTGTGTGAGAATGGATATTCCTATCAATCTGATTTCCGCACAGATTGCAGGCGCTACAGGTCCGGTCACTCTTGCCGGATGTATCCTGAACCATACTGTGGAAATTCTGGCAGGTCTGGTTCTGGCACAGGTAACCAAACCCGGACATCCTGTATCCTACGGCGGTGCACCTTGTATCTTCAATATGAAGACTATGTACACCCCGATGGAGGCAATGGAATGCAGCATGATTACGGTAGGTTACGCGCAGATGGGTCACTACTACGGACTCCCTGTACATACTTATGCAGCCATGTCTGATGCCAAGATTGTTGACTATCAGGCAGGCAGCGAGACTGCAAGATCCGGACTTATGGCGATGATGGCCGGCTGCTCCAACGTATCGGGTCCGGGCGGACTTAACGTAATTGCCGAGATGTCCATCGAAAAACTGGTTATCGACAACGACTACATCGGGACACTGAAACATCTGGAAAAGGGCATCCGTTTCGACGAGGAGGCTCTGGCTGCGGATCTGATTTTGGAAGTGGGCTCCGGCGGCAACTTTATGACGCAGAAGCATACTCTGAAAAACTATAAGAAAGAACAGAACTACAGTAACATCACCATGAACTATCAGGAAAGAGCAGCCTGGATTAAGGAAGGCAAGAAATCCATCATGGATAAAGCCAGAGAGTATGTTCAGGAAATTGACAAGCAGACCATCTGCCCGCTGTCAGAGGAACAGAGAAAGGCTCTGGATGCGGCTTTCATCGAGGTTTGTGCCGATGCGGGACTTTCTGAGGAAGTGGCGAAAGATTTAATTAAGAAGTATGATGAAGCTTAAACGGTTTATAGGGAAAAGCGTTTGAACTTTGTTATAAAAGAAATTATACTTTTTTAAAAAATTTATAGAAAGGAAAATGTGTATGTATATAGAAGCCCTATCTTCTGTATCGCACAAGGTGAACTTATGGGTAGACGAGTTCCAATGTGGCAGGTTTTGCTCTGCGTAATATTCACATTAGGCGTTATCTGTTACTCCATTTTCTTCACTTCTGATGTTTACGGTGAAGCTCACATGCCGATGATTCTGGCGGCTGCATTCGTATCCATCGTAGGCGCCCTCAACGGCTGGAAGTGGAGCGTAATGGAAAGAGGCATGATTCAGGGTATCAGCCGCTCCATGCAGGCCAACCTGATTCTGCTGACCGTAGGTATGCTGGTATCCACATGGAAAGCCGGCGGTATCATTCCTTCCATGATCTACTATGGACTGGATATCATCAATCCGTCGATCTTCCTGGTTACAGCAGCTCTGCTGTGCACCATCGTTTCTCTGGTAATCGGTTCTTCCTACACTACCGCAGGAACCATCGGCGTTGCTATGATCGGTATCTCTGTAGGTCTGGGCATCAACCCGGCTCTGACTGCCGGTGCGGTTGTATCCGGTGCCTATACCGGTGACAAGATGTCTCCGATGTCCGATACCACCAACATGGCGCCTGCCGTAGCAGGTTCCAACATCTTTGATCACATCAGACACATGGTATGGACGGTAACTCCAACGTACATCATTGCGCTGGTGCTCTGGTTCATTCTGGGAAGAGGCGCTGCGCCGGAAGGTGATATTCAGATGGAAATGAAGGACATTCTGCAGGATGCCATCCAGAATGAGTTTGTAGTTAGTCCTTTCCTGATGATTCCGGTGCTGATTCTGCTGGCTGCAGTAGTTCTGAAGGTGCCTGCGCTGCCTGCCATGTTCGGTGCAGTGATAATCGGTTTGTTCTGCATGGGTGCAGTTCAGGGTATCGATTTCCATAATTTCTTCGTAATCATGCATTACGGTTATGAATCTACAAGTGGCGATATTCCTCTTACAGATGAATATACGGTAGCCAGTGTAGTGGGCGGCGGCGGCTTTAACGGCATGCTGTGGACCGTATCTATCGTGCTTTGCTCCATGTCCTTTGCCGGCGTACTGGAGGCAACAGGCATGCTGGGGCAGCTGGTAGACGCCATCCTGAAGGTTGCAAAGACAAATGGCCTTCTGATCATGACCACAGTTCTGACCTGCTTCTTCATCAACGTGCTGACTGCAGACCAGTATCTGTCCATCATTCTGCCTGGCAGAATGTACAAGACCGCTTTCGAAGACAGAAAGCTGAAAAACAAGAACCTGTCCAGATGTCTGGAAGACTCCGGTACACTGACTTCTCCGCTGATTCCTTGGAACGTATGCGGCGCAACCATGACCGGCTTCTTGGGACAGCCGACTACAGCATACGCACCATATGCGTTTGTTAACTACATCTGTCCGATCGTTTCCATTATCTATGGTTTCACCGGTTTCACCATCGAAAAGATGACCGACGAAGAATACGAAAAGATGCTGGAAATGAGAAAACTGGAAGAAGAAGAGACTGCAAGAGCATTAGAAGCTTAAGCAGTCCGGTTATCAATCATATACTTCTTACCTAAATAAAAACAAACAGGAGTGCCCGGAAGGCTGAATAGCTTTCCGGGCGCTCTTGATTTTCAAACCGGATTGTGTATACAGAATTTCGGGAAAAAGAGCCGGTTCCTTTGTGGAAGTTCGGGAAAAAAGGAATTTTAACGCAGCTTTCCCGAATATAGGCACAAAACCCATAGAAAGTTCGGGAAATAAACAGGATTT
>CASEOD010000057.1 GCA_949289445.1 uncultured Eubacteriales bacterium | reverse complement strand
AAGAATTACCATCTGGATTTGTCCGCTTTGTTTTCCCATCATAAAAAATGACCTCCTGCAATTGATATAATCAGTATACCATACAGAAAGCCATTTTTCTTTAGTTTGTCAACAGGTCCACTTTGGGATACTCCCTTATTTCTACCTTAACTTAATGACATTGGTGTGAAACACGGGGATGATTTTTCTGCCGGGGACATTGTTTTATACCACTCTGCGCTGTCTGAACCCCCGATGTCCGGGAAGTTAACCGGAATGCACTTTTTTGGTAAGAATGAGTATATAAATTGAAGGGATACAAGGCGTATTTTCCGTTCTGTCAACCGGAAAGCCTGATAAAACAGAAATTGTGTATAAATCCCTTATACTAAAACCCGGACGTTTTTCGTTCTTTGGTTAACACACCTCTATATTTATACTCAAACCGGTGTTTTTTTGGGATTCCGGTTGATCACAAAGCAGGAGGCTCAGGCTTATTTCAGATAAACATTGGGGCAGAAGCAGGCAGAACCATATCCGGAGATCAGTTCAAAGTCAAGAGAGGAGACAGCTCCTTTTTTTGATTTATGTTTTTGCAAAGCATTGACAGATTCCGGAAAATATAGTATTTATATAAATATGGAAAAAATTTACATAAATTACATTAGATTGAAAATAGGAGGGAATCATGAACAGCAGCACATTGGGAAAATGTGGTGAAGACTTTGCTGCAGACATATTGGAAGCAGAGGGATGTACCGTTCTGGAGCGGAATTTTCGCTGCCGTGCGGGAGAGATTGACATTATTGCCGAAAAAAACGGTGAACTGTATTTTGTAGAGGTTAAGACCAGAAGCGGGCTGGGTGCGGGAAGACCTGCGGAGGCGGTAACATTTCAGAAACAGCGGCGGATCAGAAGAGCAGCTTCGGTGTATCTGCAGAATCACGGCAGCCGTCGGGAGCAGCTGTGCAGTTTTCATGTGATTGAGGTGCTGTATCATCACATTCCTCATGCGTTTTGAAAGGAGCAGTATGTTATCTAAAGTATTTTCAGCTTCACTCAGCGGAATTGAAGCAGTACCCATTACCATCGAAACCGATATAGGACGGGGAATGCCTACCTTTAATATTGTAGGACAGGCAGATACGTCGGTGAAGGAAGCCAGAGAGAGGATTCGGTCTGCTCTTGTGAACAGCGGCATGAAGTATCCTTCCGGCAGAATTACCGTCAATCTTTCTCCGGCAGGATTGAGAAAGACCGGCAGCCACCTGGATCTCGCCATGGCAGTGGGGATACTCAGCGCCTCAGGGCAGATTTTTGACAGAGATCTGCAGAGATTCTGTTTTATCGGAGAAATGTCCTTAGACGGAAGCATACAGAGATGTCCGGGAGTTCTACCTATGGTAATGGCCGCCCGGAAGGCAGGGTTTTCGGCAGCGGCAGTTCCCCGCGCCAATGAGGAGGAAGCTTCTCTGGTTCGGGGAATGAGAATTTGTGCTGTTGACAGACTGGAGGATATCATTGGACACTTTAATCTGATAAGACCGCTGACCTTCTGTATGGGCAGGGGACCGGACAAGAGAGAACTTCATTGCAGCGGTCCGGATTTTTCGGATGTAAAGGGGCAGGAGGCGGCGAAAAGAGCGCTGGTCATTGCTGCTGCCGGAGGACACGGGATTTTCCTGATGGGAAGCCCTTCTGCGGGAAAGACCATGCTGGCTGAACGGCTTCCTTCGATTATGCCTTCCATGACCGATGATGAAATTCTGGAAACCACAATCATCTATTCTATTGCAGGACTGCTGGATGAGAACACTCCCTGCATTACAAGAAGACCGTTCAGACAGCCCCATCATAAAATCACGGCGGCAGCGTTTCTGGGAGGTGGTACAGTGCCCGTACCCGGTGAGATTACACTGGCAAATAACGGCGTGCTGTTTCTCGATGAGGCCGGAGAGTTCAGCAGAGCTCTCATCGATGCCCTCCGCACACCGCTGGAAAAGAAACGAATCACTGTTTCAAGACGGGGCATAACCTGTCATTTTCCTGCCGATTTTCTGCTGGTGGCAGCGTCCAATCCGTGCAGATGCGGATATTTTGGAGATCCGTACCATGTCTGTACCTGCACTGAAAGAGAGATTGAACGATACCGGAATAAACTGTCCGGTCCCATTATGGAACGAATCGACATGCACTTTCATCTGCCGCCGGTAGATTACGAAGAGCTGATGAACGGCGAGTCCATGACGTCGGAACAGATGAGGATACAGATCGAAGCAGCCAGACAGATTCAGTATGAAAGATATGGGGGAACAGAGATTCGGCTGAACCATCAGCTTTCGGGAAATCTTCTGGAACGTTTCTGCCCGCTGGATCAGGAAGGAGAAAACCTGATGGCAAAGGCATACCGACAGCTGAGAATGAATCCGCGGACCGTGATTCGGGTTCGCCGTGTCGCAAGAACCATCGCAGATCTTTCCGGCAGCGACAGAGTCCTGCCGATTCATCTGAGTGAAGCGCTGAGCTACCGGGAAAAAAGGTCACAGAGGGGAGATATGGAATGAAACAGGATGATAAAGGTTTTTTGACTTTAAAAGATGAGGAATTTCCCGATGCAGTGAAAAGACATCTTCCTAAAGTGGAAAAACTATATTATGAAGGAAATGTTAATCTGCTTACCCGGAGAACTGTCGGAGTAGTGGGGAGCAGAAACTGCACTCAGTACGGAAAGACTGTGGCAAAGGCAATCGGCCGGAAGGCAGGACAGCTTGGAGTCGTTCTGATCAGTGGCCTTGCAAAAGGTGTGGATGCAGCAGCTCATCGAGGCGTACTGGAAGCGGATGGTGATACCATTGCAGTGCTCGGAGGCGGTACGGACTACTTTTATCCGAGAGAAAACCGGCAGCTGCAGCAGAGAATCGGAAATAAAGGACTGCTGCTTTCTCTGCATGAACCGTCTTATCAGCCAAGACCCTACGATTTTCCCCTGAGAAACGGTCTGATCAGCGCACTTTCCGAAAGTGTGGCGGTGGTGGAGGCAGGAAGGGAAAGCGGAGCTCTGATTACGGCAGAATGTGCCGCAGAACAGGGGAAACCGGTCTATGCAGTACCGGGAAATATCACCAGCCATTACAGTTTCGGAGCCAATCAGCTGATCAGGGAGGGAGCGCTGCCTCTTATTGTCATTGACGATTTGTTCACAGATATGGGTATCACCGGGGAAGAAACAGGACAGTTCCATATGATGACGGCAGAACTGGGCGCAGACGAAAAAAGAGTTTTTCAGATCATTTCTGAGAGGGGAGAAATTACAGTTGACGAAATTCATCACAAAACCAACATGAAATTGTCGGAAATAAATGGTATAATCACAATTCTAGAGATAAAAGGAGTAATTTTTTCGTCTCTTGGCAAAATTCATGTTGCAAAATTCTGATAATGCTACTATAATACTCCATTGTGAATATGATATAGTCAAAAGAGTGCGGGAGGGAAAATGGCAACTGCTAAGAAGAAAACAACTGCAAAAAAAACGCTGGTTATTGTAGAGTCTCCGTCAAAGGCGAAGACTATCGGAAAATATCTGGGGTCCAGCTATAAGGTTATCGCTTCTGTGGGCCATGTGAGAGATTTGCCCAAGAGCAAGCTGGGGATTGATTTGGAAAATGACTTTGAACCGCAGTACATTCCTATCAGAGGAAAAGGCGATATTATCAAAGAACTGAAGAAGGAAGCGAAAAAAGCTTCCAAAGTTTACCTGGCAACCGACCCTGACCGTGAAGGCGAGGCGATTTCATGGCATCTGGCATTCCTGCTGGGAATTGACAGCGACAAGCCGTGCAGAATTGTGTTTAATGAAATTACGAAAAATACGATCAAAGAAGCGATTAAACATCCGAGAAAGATTGACCTGAATCTGGTGGATGCCCAGCAGGCAAGGCGAGTGCTGGATCGTCTGGTGGGCTATCAGCTCAGTCCGCTTCTCTGGAGAAAAATCAGAAAAGGACTTTCCGCAGGCAGAGTGCAGTCTGCGGCGCTTAAGATTATCTGCGACAGAGAAAAGGAAATTCAGAACTTTGAGCCGAAAGAGTTCTGGACTGTTACAGCAGAGTTTAAGAAAGGCAGAACTTTTACGGCAAAACTGGCAGAGTACAGAAAGAAAAAACTGACCATAAAAAACAGAGAGCAGAGCGATGCGGTTCTTGCACAGCTGAAGGAGGGACGTTTCGTGGTTTCCTCTCTCAGCCGGAAGGAGAGAATCAAGCGGCCTTACGCGCCTTTTACCACAAGCAGTATGCAGCAGGAAGCTTCTACCAGGCTGAATTTCAATACAAAGAAAACCATGATGGTAGCGCAGCAGCTTTATGAAGGTGTGGAGATCAAAGGAAAAGGCAGTATCGGTCTCATTACCTATCTGAGAACCGATTCGGTCAGAATTTCTGAAGAGGCAAAGGCTGCCGCTGCTGCTTTTATCACAGAACATTACGGCAAAGAATATCAGGGCAATAACGTCTATACAAACAAAAAGAAAGATATTCAGGATGCCCACGAGGCTATCCGTCCAAGCAGCATAGATCTGACACCGGAGGAAATCAGGGATTCTCTGACCCCGGATCAGTTCAAGCTGTACAGGCTGATCTGGTGCCGCTTTATGGCCAGCCAGATGACTGCCGCCAAATTTGACAATCAGCAGGTGGAAATCGAGAATGGGGACTACACCTTTAAGACCACCGGTTCCAAGCTTCTGTTTGACGGTTATCAGAAGGTATATAAAAACAGTATCGATGATGAAAAAGATCGGATTCTTCCGGCGCTGACAGAAGGGGAAGAACTGGAACCGACGGCGCTTACGGGAGAACAGAATTTCACACAGCCGCCTTCCAGATATACTGAGGCCAGTCTTGTAAAAGAACTGGAAGAAAAGAATATAGGAAGACCGAGTACTTATGCTCCTATCGTGGCTACCCTGTCAGAACGCAAGTATGTATCCAGATCCAAGAAGACACTGATTCCGACAGAGCTGGGTTTTCTGATCACAGGCCTGATGGAGGAGTATTTTCAGGAAATCGTCGATGTAAACTTTACGGCGGGAATGGAAGATCGGCTGGATGATGTGGAGATGGCGGAACTGGAATGGAAGAAAGTGATCCGTGATTTTTACGGTCCTTTCGAAAAAGAGCTTGAGGCTGCCGATGCCGCCATAGAGAAGGTGACTATAGAGGATCAGCCTACAGGTGAGATTTGTGAGCTGTGCGGAAAACCGATGGTACTGAAGACCGGCAGGTTTGGAGAATTTATCGCCTGCAGCGGATATCCCGAGTGCAAGAACACAAAACCTGTCATAAAAACCATCGATGTGAAGTGTCCGAAATGCGGGAAAGATATTGTGGCACGAAAGAGCAAGCGAGGAAAACTGTTTTACGGCTGCAGCGGATATCCAGACTGCGATCAGTCCTTCTGGTACAAGCCTGTGAATAAAAAATGTCCGAAGTGCGGAGCGCTGCTGGTGGAAAAGAAGAGTAAAAACGGTACGCTGGCCTGCTCAAATACGGAATGTGATTATAAAGAGTAGCAAAAAAGGAAACGGAGGTAGAGAAAATGACACAATTTCATGCGACGACCATCTGTGCAGTCAGACGGGGGCCGGATGACGTGGCTATCGGTGGCGACGGCCAGGTAACCATGGGAGAAACTGCAATCATGAAAAACGGTGCTAAGAAAGTAAAAAAGATTTTTAAGAATACAGTGCTGACCGGATTTGCCGGTTCTGTGGCAGACGCTTTTGCGCTGACAGAGAAATTTGAAAAAAAACTGGAGGAGCACGGCGGCAATCTCAAACGGGCAGCTGTTGATCTGGCCCAGATGTGGCGCAGCGACAAGGGCATGCGCAGTCTGGAAGCGCTGATGATCGTGGCTGACAGGGAGGATCTTCTGGTGGTTTCCGGGAACGGAGAAGTTATCGTTCCGGATCAGGATTTTATCGCCATCGGCTCAGGCGGCAATTTTGCCTATTCCGCTGCCAATGCGCTGTTTAATCATACAGATATGGGCGCAGAGGAGATTGTCAGAGAGTCTCTGAAGATTGCATCCTCTATCTGTGTCTATACTAATGACAATATTACTATAGAGAAACTGTAAAGGGGGATTTATCATGGCAGGAAAGATTCAGAGCATGACTCCGAAAGAAATCGTCAGTGAACTGGACAAGTATATTATCGGCCAGGACGAGGCGAAGAAATCTGTTGCCATTGCTCTTAGAAACAGATACAGAAGAAGCCTTCTCTCCGATGAGATGAGGGAAGAAATCACACCGAAAAATATTCTGATGATGGGGCCTACAGGATGCGGAAAGACAGAGATTGCAAGACGTCTTGCCAAACTGATGGAAGCGCCGTTTGTAAAAGTGGAAGCGACGAAATTCACAGAAGTGGGATATGTCGGCCGAGATGTGGATTCCATGGTCCGCGATTTGGTGGAAGCATCCATCCGCATTACCAAGCAGTCTAAGCTCAGGGAAAAATATGATATCGCCGAGGAGATTGCCGAAGAGAAGATTATCGAGGCTATTATTCCGGGAGCCAAGAAAAAGAGCGGACAGCCCAAAGCACGAAGTCCGTTTGATTTCCTGATGAACAGCGGTGGATATCCCAGCCAGAAACAGCTTTATGAAGAGAGTAAGGCGAAAGAAGAGGCAGCAAAGGCTGAGTCCGGCGATGTGGAGATGGCCAGAGAACAGGTGAGACAGCAGCTGCGGGACGGTCTGCTGGAAGAGCAGTTTATTGAAATTGAGGTGCTTGATACACCAAAAGGCAATCAGCTCGATATGAGCAACGAGGGTATGAGTATTGCCATCGGAAACATCTTTGGCGATATGATGCCGCAGAAAACCAAGACCAAAAGAGTCAGAGTCAGGGAAGCGAGAAAGATTCTGAGAGAACAGGAAGCGCAGAATCTTCTGGATATGGATCAGGTGACCGATGAAGCTCTGGAAAATGCAGAACAGAATGGAATCATCTTTATTGACGAGATTGACAAAATCGCCTCCAGCTCCAGTTATCACAGTGGCGCCGACGTTTCAAGAGAAGGCGTACAGAGGGATATTCTGCCTATTGTGGAGGGCAGCGTGATCAACACCAAGTATGGTCCGGTCAAAACTGATCATATTCTGTTTATCGGCGCAGGCGCTTTTCACACTGCAAAGCCGACGGATCTGATTCCGGAGCTGCAGGGTCGTTTTCCGATTCGAGTGGAGCTGCAGAATCTGACAAAGGAGTCTTTTGTGCAGATTCTGACGGTTCCGGAGAATGCGCTTATCAAACAGCACAAGGCTTTGCTGGAAACTGAAGGAATAAAAGTGGAATTTTCTGAAAATGCTATTGACGAAATCGCTACAATGGCGTATCTTATGAATGAGCAGACAGAAAATATTGGGGCTAGAAGATTGCATACGATTCTGGAAAAACTGCTGGAAGACATCTCTTTTAACATCCCGGAGATGGAGGAGGAGCAGATTACCATTGACAGAGAGTATGTGCAGAGTAAGTTTATGGACACGATTCACAGGGATGACGTGGACAGGTATATCCTGTAGGATTAGCTTTAGAAGGAATTGAGGTATAACATGAGCGAGAATTTATTGAGCAAAGTAAGAAAATTAAACTGGGTATTGTCAGAAAGCACAGCAGGATATGTTTCTTTCGACGATCTGTGCGACATTATGAGTGAAATGCTTCACTCCAACATCTATATCCTGAACAGACGGGGAAAGGTTCTGGCTGCCAAATACGAAGAAGGGGAAGAAGAGCCGCTCTGCTTTGAAGAGGACGGAAAAATCGTGCTTCCTGAAAAGTATAACGACAGGTTCCTGAAAGTGACTGAAACCAAATCCAATCTGATGTATGACAGCATCAAAGATTTTTACGGTGACAACTACAGTATGGCAAGCAAATACCACACGATTGTACCGATTATCTTTGGCGGCAACAGAATTGCGACCATGCTGCTGGCAAGACCGGACAAGGCATTTGATGACGAGGATATTGCAATGTGTGAATACGGCGCCACGGTAGTGGGCATCGAGGTTGCAAGAGGCATTGCTCTGGAAGAGGAAGAGGACACCAGACTGAAAGAAGCTGTAGAAATGGCTCTGTCTACACTGTCCTATTCGGAAATGGATGCTGTGACCAAGATTTTTGCCGAACTGAAAGGAGATGAAGGACTTCTGGTTGCCAGCAAAATTGCGGACAAGTCCGGCATCACCCGTTCTGTCATTGTCAATGCACTCAGAAAGCTGGAAAGTGCCGGTGTGATTGAATCCAGATCTCTGGGAATGAAAGGTACAAGAATCAAGATCACCAATGAATTCCTGCGTGAAGGAATCAGAAACTTTGAAATTTAAGATTTCAAGGGTGTCTTGGCTTTGAGACAGGCAGATGCGGAGGCAGACCTGAAGTGCCTCTGTTTTCTCCGATGAACAGATAAAAGTATGTCAAAAACCTCTTTCTCTGCATAAAATGTCAGAGCAGGAGGTTTTTTGTGATGAAAAAGGGTTTTGGCGGCAGTGGCTTTATCTGGAAAAAAACGATTGTTTCGCTGGCGATTATTGCGCTGGGGTGTATTTTGCTGGCAGAGGGATTAAAATGGCAGATTGGGCCGAATATCGACGCTGTGAGCAGTCTGAAAGCGAAAGGTATTGTGACAGAACTGATTAACAGCACCATCAGGGAGGTTTTTCCTTCGGAAGAGGATGAAAAGGAACTGATTATCGTCAAGACCGGTGAAGACGGAAAGATTCAGATGGTTCAGGCCAATACTCCTCTGATCAACAAAACAGTGGCCGCCTTTGCGGAGAGTCTGCAGAAAAAATACTCTGAAATGGATGCATGTCTGGTGGACATCTCATACGGCACGCTGCTGGGCAGCAAGGTGCTTTCTCAGAGCGGACTGGGATTCGAAATAAAGGTGCTGCCTCTTTCAGTAACAAAATATGATTTTGAAACTGAGTTTGAAGCTCAGGGGATCAATCAGACCAAATACAAGGTGTATATTACGCTGGAAAGTGACGTGCGGATCTTGCAGCCTTTTTCTGACAAGGACATCCGGATTGAGAATAAAGTGCTGATTTCAGAGGCGGTGATTCTGGGAGAAGTGCCTGACAGTTATGTAAATGTGCCAAAAGAAGATATTTTAGATGCAACTTGATAGAGTTTTGTGTTATACTATGCCTATGCTGAGATTTAACGAAAACAATGAGATAATTACAGAAGAGGCTTATCGTGCCATTCTTGTAGGGCTGCAGACCAGAGAAGATATCAGTTACTCTATGGATGAACTTGCAGGACTTGCGGAGGCGGCTAATGCCACAGTGCTGGGAAAGCTGGTGCAGACGCTCGAGAGACCTAATACAGCCACCTTTATCGGAAAGGGGAAGGTGGAGGAAGTGGCTGAACTTGCGGCTGCCATGGAGGCTGATGTGGTGATCTTCAATGACGAGCTTTCCGGAATGCAGATTCGCAATCTGGAAGATGCCATCGGTGTGAGAGTGATCGACAGAACTATTCTGATTCTGGATATTTTTGCGGCTCGTGCCGATTCCAGAGAAGGCAAGCTGCAGGTAGAACTTGCCCAGCTGAAATACAGGATGCCGAGGCTGATCGGCTTTGGAAAATCTCTGTCCCGTCTGGGAGGCGGTATCGGTACCAGAGGACCGGGAGAAAAGAAACTGGAAACAGACAGAAGGCATATTGAGCGGAGAATTGACGATATCAGAGGAGAACTGGAGCAGCTGCAGCGTACCAGAGGCGTGCAGCGTGCCAGGAGAGAGAAATCGGGGATTCCTGTGGTGGCGCTGGTGGGCTATACCAATTCAGGAAAATCGGCGCTGATGAACCGGCTGCTTTCTCTGAGCGACAAAGAGGATAAAACTGTTACGGAAAAGGACATGCTTTTTGCCACGCTGGATACGCAGAGCCGCAGCGTTACGCTGGATTCAAATCACCGGTTTATTCTTGTTGACACAGTAGGATTTGTAAGCAAACTGCCTCACAGTCTGGTTGAAGCTTTTAAAGCGACACTGGAAGAGGTGCTTTATGCGGATCTTCTGCTTCATGTGGTGGACTCCTCCTATGAAGAATGTGAATTTCATATCAGAGTTACAGATAAAGTGCTTTCCGAAATAGGTGCCGGCGCAAAAGAAAAGATTATGGTCTATAACAAGATCGATCTGACAGAGGATTTTCAGCCGCCGTATACAGGAAATGAAAGCTATTTTGTTTCTGCAAAGGAAAATATCAACACAGAACAGCTGACTGAGGCGATAAAGGCGCATATATTCAGTGATGTGAGCGCCAGACTTCTGATTCCTTATACCAGAGGCGACATATCTTCCTATTTGTGTGAAAAAGCGCAGATAAAATCCATGGAATATAAGGAAGAGGGAACTGTTTTTGAACTGAAGCTGTCGGAAGAGGACTATCAGAGGTTGAAGGAATATGAAATTGTATAGTACGGTATTTGAAGAAGGCAGCGCAGAGCAGATCATTGAAAAATCCCACTTTATCGCTTATGTAAAGCCTGCAGAAACCAGAGAAGAGGCGGATGCGTTTATAGCCTCCGTTAAAAAGAAACATAAGGATGCCACCCATAATGTGCCGGCTATGGTGCTGGGAGACAAGTTTCAGATCCAGTGGGCCAGTGACGACGGTGAGCCACAGGGAACCGGCGGTGCACCGATAGTACAGATGCTGGTACAGGAAGGCATCACCAATGTGGCTGTAGTGGTGACCCGCTATTTCGGCGGCATCAAGCTGGGAACAGGGGGGCTTGTGCGTGCCTACACAGGCAGCGCAAAACTCGGCCTTGCGGCTGCGGGAATTTGTGATGTCTGTGATATGGCGGTACTCACTTACAGGGTGGATTATTCTGTTTTTAATAAAATACAAAATTTCCCCTTTACATCTTCCGTAAAATTTGCTAATATAATTTATGCTGATGCGGTAAGTTTTGAACTGGTCGCTGACCCGGAGCATATCTGCGGAATCAGAGAGTCAGTGGAGAACTTGTCGGGAGGCCGTGCCGTACTTACAGGCGAGACTGTCAGATATGAAAAGGTAAGGCGATAGAAAATCTTCTAAAACTTACAAAAAAGAGTTGACAGATAAAGGTATTTATGCTATTATAATTTTCGGCTCATTTCTTCAGAAATTGCGCTGAAGAAAAAAGCTGCAAAGTAAAATGAAAGAAAATGCTTGACAAGCTTGGCAGAATATGATATATTACATAAATGTGCCGAGCATAAGAAACGGGCATTGCGGGCGTTTAGCTCAGCTGGGAGAGCATCTGCCTTACAAGCAGAGGGTCATAGGTTCGAGCCCTATAACGCCCACCATTTTTTAGAATTGCGGCCTGGTAGTTCAGTTGGTTAGAATGCCAGCCTGTCACGCTGGAGGTCGACGGTTCGAGCCCGTTCCAGGTCGCCAACTTTTTATAAGAAACACAGCACGCTGGTGTGGCTCAACGGTAGAGCAGCTGATTTGTAATCAGCAGGTTGGGGGTTCGATTCCCTCCACCAGCTCCAATTTGCCGCTCGTCGAATACGGCGACCGCGGATGGCGCGGTGAAAGAGACAAGCATACGTCGAGGGATTCCCGAGTGGCCAAAGGGGGCGGACTGTAAATCCGTTAGCTGAGCTTTCGATGGTTCGAATCCATCTCCCTCGACCAATTTTCAAAAAAATAATAGTGTGCGGAAGTGGCTCAGGGGTAGAGCATCGCCTTGCCAAGGCGAGGGTCGCGAGTTCGAATCTCGTCTTCCGCTCCATTATTCTTGCGGATGTAGTTCAATGGTAGAACCTCAGCCTTCCAAGCTGATGGCGTGAGTTCGAT
>CASEOD010000056.1 GCA_949289445.1 uncultured Eubacteriales bacterium | reverse complement strand
GTCGCCCAGCAGACCTGCTGCGATGGACTGTCTTGCGTTGGTAACGCCGATTGAACCATAGTAAACTGCTACAATGTAGAAAGTTGTCTCTGTGGAACCCAGTGCTACAGATGCGATTCGGCCGATCTGAGACTGAGTGCCATATTCTTTCAATAAATCTACCATCAAAGATTCAGCTCCACCGCCAGAAAAGGATCTCATAATACCCATCGGCAGAACCTCTGCAGGAAGACCGATTAAGCTGGTGATAGGATTCAGAAGGTCACAGAGCCAGTCCATGGCACCGGATGCTCTGAACATACCGATAGCACAAAGCATGGCAACTAGATACGGAATAATCATAATGGCCGTAGAAAAACCTTCTTTCGCTCCTTCTGTAAACACAGAGTATACAGGAACCTTTTTACAAATTGCGTAAAAACATACGGCTGCTACTACAACGGGAATCGCCCATACGGAAATTGCTTCTAATACTGCTGTCATGTTCTTACCTCCTTACCATGAAACTTTTTCTTCTGCAACTTTTTTGGATTTATAGTTTTCAGGCAGAACGATCGGATCATTTCCGATATAATCTTCGTTGATCTCAATGGTGCCTGCTGCAATTTCTTTTTCGATGATGTAGTCATACTTGAATCTCTTCATCTTGCCGAAAACGATGGTAAAGAAGATACCTGTTACAGTAGAAATCGTAGTTGCAATGATAACCGGTGCGATGATTTCAGCAGCTCCAGCAGACTGAATACCTGCACGCAAACCGATAGCAGTTACCGGAATCAGAGTGATGGAAGTAGTTGCAACAGCCAGCAGCATAACCTGTGCATCAGTTGCAATGTTCTTTGTCTTATTCAGAGTCTGCAGCTCCTGCATAGCCTTCAGGCCGAACGGAGTTGCTGCATTACCAATACCCAGAATGTTTGCGGCAAAGTACAGAGCCATTGCGGAGTTAGCAGGGTGATCTGCCGGTACTCCAGGGAACAGAAGTCGCATAACAGGAGAGATAGCTTTACCAAGCTTTTCGCAGAGACCTGCCTCCTGCATTACTCTCATCAAACCGCAGAAGAATGCCATGATACCAATCAAGCTAAAAGCAATATCTACAGCAGACTGCGCAAAATCGAAAATATTCTGCAGAACTGCATCCATAGTTCCAGTAACGCCGCCGGCAATTACTGCGATGACAGCCAGTGCCACCCAAATATAGTTCATCATAATTTCTTTCCTCCTAGATAAAATTTCGCATATTATGATTGCGTAAGTTTTTAGGTATCTCTTGTTTTAGTGAGATACATAAACCTCCTTTCCGCCAGTTTATTATGACAATTTTAACTAAAGCAAAATTTATGCCAACTTCGTATTATGTGTTTGACCGAATTTTCAAAAAGTTCATACAAAACGTTTCTAACTACGACCCAATATAACCTTATTATCTGTTATACTAAAATTACTAAAAGCTATTACAAATCGTTTATACAATTTGTAATAACCACATTGTTTGTTTATTTTAATAGAAAGGAGACAACTATGAAACAACAACTAAAGAGATTGACTGCAATTTCCCTGAGTATTTTTTTATTACTCTCCATGATTACTGTATTTTCAAATAGTCAGAGTTATGGTGCTACGCAGTACGTCACCCTTGATGGTAATCCTTATACTCTTAACGGCGCAGTTACAGTTTACAAGGATTCCGGCTGTAATACGCCTTGGACTTTCACAAGTTCAAGTGGTACTTCAATGACTGCAATTCTAGGAAAGAATACCTATATGGCCTATAAAAAATCTGTGGGTACTTACTGTTATGAGGTTGAATTTGGAGATCTAAAAGGCTATGTACTGCAATCCAAAACAAAGTTGTCATCATTGCCATCCAGTGCCGTAAATCTTTCTAACAGAAAAAAAGTTACAGTTGGTGTTTGGGGGAATCTTTATGTGCCTTATAAGACCAAAGTAGTTTATACTAATCAAAGCCAAGGAAAAGTTGCTTGGGCAAATTACTGCAATGATCCGTTAGATTCTGATAGTGTAGATGCTTGGGTATATTCTCCATATGCATTTGCATATTTTAAAGCTTTAAGTTAATATCTTTTAAAAACGGCCAAGATGGCCGTTTTTTTATTTATTTTGTTTTATTTTTAGAACTCAATTTCCGGATTTTAGGAATATATTTCAGAATATGCTATTAAATCCTGCTTGTAAAAAGGCACATTTTTTGCTATTGTATATAGTAATGTTTATTACATATAAAGGAGAACTTACATGAATAAAATTCAGTATCACTATACCAATCTGGCAAAACAGGCCTTTATTTTGACCCTATTTATTTATATATTACTCAGATTCCTCATTATGATGGAGATAATCATTTTTAAAATCGACAAATATTACGAAGCAACCAACATTCCCTTAACTCTGCTGTTGTACGCCTTGCTGTTTGTAATCCTGATAACTCTGTTCTTTGGTCACAAGTTCTGCTACAGCGTTTACAATGAGAACTCTCTCACCTATTATAACAGGCTGCTGCGTAAATCAAGAACACTTGACTTAACACAAGTAAAAACAGCTGTATTCGATACTATGGGTGTGAAATTTTATACAGATGAGAAAAAAAATGTCTCTGATAAACCGGATTTTTTCCTTCCGTTTTTCAGAGACGGCATTATTCAGGCTTTACAGATTGATAAATTTTACAAGAAAATGAAAGCTGATGAGAAGGTTACCGTATATAAAACTTTTAAGGTTCTGCCGGGTTACAGCAACAAATGGAAGTTTGTCGCCATTGCCTACGGATTTCTGGCAGTTGTCACCTTTATGAGCTGTGCAACACCTTTGACAGTTGTCATTGTATTATTTCAGAGCCACTAACTAAGGAGAAAAACAAATGAAACAATATCAGAATTTAGTAAGACTTCTGGATTTGGATCCGGAATTTATCATCGATCTGCGCTACGCCACAGATGACAATTTCACAGGCAGCAGGGTTTATACATCCGCTGAATGTTATATTGACAGCCATACCGCCAGACAGCTGATTGAGGCAAAAAATGCCGCAGCAAAACGCGGTCTGAAAATAAAGGTATGGGATGCATTTCGTCCTGTCAGTGCTCAGCAGAGATTCTGGGATCTACTTCCCGACAATAACTTTGTCGCATATCCCCCTGATATGGAGCACATGACTGAATTCAAAAACTCTCATATGAACGGACAATGTGTGGATGTTACTCTGGTGAATGCTGACGGCAGTCAGATCCCCATGCCAAGCCAATTTGATGATTTTACAGAAAAAGCCCGCCTTGATTGTCCACTGACAACAGGCGAGGCTAGAGAAAACGCGGAATTTCTGAGACAAATTATGACAGATGCCGGCTTCACACCTTACGAAGGTGAATGGTGGCACTTCTATGATAAAAATACCCTGCCGGTAAGATATCTGGATGTTAATCTTGATTAGGATTGTCTGTTTTAGAGGTATCAGAGGATTCCTGTTCGGCCAGCTTCTGCATTTCTTCCATAGCGGCCTTTCTCTTTCCCATGAGAGAATCCATCAGCGATTTATCATGATTTTTCATGATGTATACGAATGAAACTAAGATAATAGCAATGCCGATAAAAATTTTGACAGTCATAATGTCATCCTTTCACTTATAAATTCAGCTTATATATTATACGAATTCATATTAAAAAGCAAGGAGATATCATATAATGAACCGACATTTTTCTGTAATCAGCAAGCGTGGTGCCGTCACAGCCGCTCTGTTCACCCTTATTAACATTGTGTTATTCTCTCTGTCTCTGGCCATGAGACTTGGAGGAGGATCAAGGTTATGGCTGCTTCCAATCATTGTTTTTGCAGTGTTATTTCTTTTCAGTATCATGATCCTTGTATCCGTTCTCAGTGCCGGTATCGATATCAAGAATGGTACAGTCATCATGCCGGATCTGGATGCATCCCGAGGGAAACAGCCAAAATTTCAGATTGAAGAACTTAAAGATATTTGCCTTCAGAACGGAGAGGGAAACACGCTGAATCCTAACCTGGACAGTCTCATCGGTGCACGGATTGTCTTCCTTCTGAAAGACGGCTCAGAGGAAATATACTACCCGGTTTCCATTACTTCAAAACAGTTTGAAAATATAAGATCCGGAATGCTGGAAGAGGCATCGCGCTAGCTTGCGATGCCTCTTGTTACATTTGGTTTAATATCTTTTATTCATGCCAGTCAAGAAAATAATCAATTGGATGCTCCAGAAACCCCAGAAATGCCGGCAGTTCTTTCCCCTGCCCCATGATAATGCATCCGGCAACGGCTGCAGCAATCAGAGAAAGCAGAATCACTGCCACGAAAAACACAAAAAACTTCTGCCATGGCTTTATATCATAGTTACGAGCTGCTTCCCTCACATCAATCTTCACATTATCCGTTCCAATGGTTCCGGTTTCTTTCTGTCTTTCCCTCTCCTTTTCCAGATATGCATCCATTTCCAGCCTTGCGGAAGCCTTATAGAACCCGGTATCTTCAACATATTGTATCAGCTCTTTATTCGGATCTTTCCCTTTCATAAAATCACATCCCTTCCCAAAAACAACATTTAAGCTTTATTTATCATCCTCTCTTTCTATCGCAGTCTGTAGATTGATCTTTTCAGATTCCTCATCAATCATACCCTCTTCTACCTGCCGCTTTCTCTCCCGCTCCATATAAGCATTCATTTCTTTCTTCGCCGTCGGCTTAAAAAAGGCATGCTCCTCAAAAAATTCCATTACCTTTTTATTAGGATCCTTTTCTGTCATCAGAAACACCTCTTTCCCTATTCAAACCTGTCTCTATTGCAGAGAAACGCAGATCATTTTCTTTCATGACCTGCGTTTCCTATTCATGCTACATATCCAAAAATTCTAAAAATGAAGGCAGATCCCTGCCCTGTGCAACCATGACGGAAATCATTACCGCAGAAACGATCACGGTCACGATAACAACGCCGCAGACAGCGTAGAAAATCTTCTGCCACCGCTTTACCGCAAATCCCTTCATGGCACCCAAGTCCAGTTTATCCGCATCTTCGCCGATCACACCTTCATCTCTCTGCCGCTGCTTTTCCTTTTCCAGAAAAGCATCCATTTCCAGTTTGGCGCTGGGTTTGAAAAAAGCATGATCGTCAAAAGCTTCCATAATTTTCTTTGGTTCTGCGCTAATCATAAAAAGCACCTCTTTTCCCAAATCAAAATATCGCTACTTTGTAACTTAACTATAGCATCTATTTCAGAAAAGTCAATCTTTTTATTCTTAAAAGTGCTTAAACCAAAGAGTTTCTCAGGGTGTCCCCCTTATTTTCCGACAACGTCTCTGATTACTCTCAGTGCGTTTCCGTTACAGATCTTGTCGATTTCGTCATCGGTAAAATGTTTTTCCATGCATTCAAGCAGCGTAGTGAAACCGCCGTAGTTAACCAGTTCTCCGTTGTCATCAATACCGTCAAAATCCGAACCAAAGCCCACAGCATCCATGCCTGCCTTATCCTTAAAGTATAAAAGATGCTCAATAATCTGATCATACGTTGCTCTGTCGGATCCCTCTTTCAGGAAAGAGCACTCAAAGTTTACTCCCACGATGCCACCTGCATTTCCCAGAGTTTTCAGCTGATCGTCAGTCAGATTTCTCCTGTGGTTGCACAGTGCTCTGGCACAGGAGTGAGATGCAACAAACGGTTTCTTACTGTATTTTGCCACATCATAAAAACCACCTTCTGACATATGAGATACATCAATGATCATGCCAAGTTCATTCATCTTCTCCACAACCTCAATACCGAAAGGCTTCAGTCCTTTCATATGTTCCTTGGGATCATCGCTGCAAGGGAAACCCACAGAATTCTCAAAGTTCCAAAGCAGCGTAATCAGTCTGACACCCATGTCATAAACTTCCTGTACTCTTTCTATTTTTCCGTCCAGAAAAACACCGTCCTCAACAGTCAGAAAAGACGAAAGAATCCCTTCCTCACGATTTTTCTCAATATCAGAAGCAGAAAATACCGGACGAATCATATCCCTGTTTTCATCCATTACCCTGCTGTAATAGCCGTAAATCCCTTTCAGAATGTCATAAGGATCCATGGTTTTCATCTCTGATCTGGAAAGATACATGGCAAAAAACTGTGCCAGAGAGTCATGTTCCTTCAAAAGCTTCAGATTGACAGATCTGTCACCGTCCACAAAGCTGATTTCAGGTTTTCTCCACCCCTCAATCAGAGTATCACAATGCATATCGACAATTCTCATAATTACCTCCTCAATTTCACGATTATTTCTATTATAACATTAAAGCAATTTTCATGCCAAAATTTTTTATGACTTTTATTTTCATAGGCACGGATTTTGCATTATAATATAACAAACACATTATTGGAGGTACATATGAAAGAGCTTTTAGAGAGAATCAAAGTTCGGACGAACGAGATTTTTGACGATATGGTATCCCTGCGCAGACAGATCCACATGTATCCTGAGCTCAGCGAACAGGAAGAGAAAACTGCCCTTCTGATTCAAAGCAGGCTGCGGGAGCTGGGAATTCCCTTTGAAAAAGATGTTGCAGGCCATGGAGTCTCTGCCGTAATTTACGGAAAAAACAGAGATAAAGGAGTGGCAGTCAGAGCTGATATCGATGCATTGCCTCTGCAGGAGCAGACAGATGTTCCTTTCCGTTCAAAGACAGACGGAGTCATGCACGGCTGCGGCCATGATATCCACACCGCGATTCTGTTGGGAACTGCTCAGATTCTCAATGAGATAAAACAGGATTTATCCGGATCTGTGCGATTATTGTTTCAGCCCTCCGAAGAAACCGTCGGCGGAGCCAGACAGATGATCGAAGAAGGCTGCCTTAATCATCCTGAGATTAAAAGCGTTCTGGGTCTGCATGTGGAATCCGCTGTGGATGCGGGAAGCATTCTGCTGACTCCCGGAGCGATGAACGCCGCTTCCTGCGAATTCTGTGTGACTGTTACCGGAAAGTCCTGTCACGGTGCTCATCCTACTGACGGAATCGACTCTCTGCTGCCTGCATGTACCATGGTCAGCAGTATCCAGTCCATTATCACCCGCAGACTGGACCCCACGGACGCATGCCTGATCACAGTCGGCCGGTTCAACAGCGGTACAAAAAACAACATTGTGTCAGGAGAAACTGTTTTTTCCGGCATCATCCGCACTCTGAAACTCTCTCAGAGAAGTTTCATCAAGGAGCAGATCGAATCTCTCTGTACTTCTATTGCAAAAGCCTATGGAGCTCAATGCAGGGTGGACTTTATCGACAGTTATCCTTCTCTGGAAAATGACGATACTCTGTTCAGCTGGGTCAAGGAGTCAGCAGAGGAAGTTCTGGGCAAAAACCATGTGCATACACTGACAAAACCGAGTCTGGGAGCAGACGATTTCGCCTATTTCTGTCACGGTACCAGAGGTCTTTATTACAATATCGGAACCCGTCGCCCGGGAGAAACAGAAGCATATCCGATTCACAGCGACAGATTCAATCCTGACGAGGAATGTATCCGCACAGGCATCCTGACGGAAGCCGCTGCAGTTTTGAAAATATTGGAGGAGGAAAGTAAAACATGGTAACTTTCAAAGATGTCCGCGATACTCAAATCATTGTGGACCTGAAAAAAATGGAACATAATATGAAGCTGATTTCGGATCTGGTAGGTCCCAAAACTGCTGTCATGGCAGTAGTTAAGGCCAACGGATACGGTCACGGCGCTGTCGGCATCGCGCCTGCGCTGATGAAAAGCGGCGTTGCCTATCTTGCTGTGGCAACGCTGACGGAAGCCCTGTCACTGAGGGAAGCCTATCCCGATTATCCTCTCTTTATTCTTGGCCATACTCCTGACAGACTGCTGCCGATGGTAGTTGAAAACAAAATCACCCAGACTGTTTTCTCTCTGGAGCAGGTGCAGATTCTGGATCGGCTGGCTGCAGAACGTAATACCAGAGCCAAAGTTCACGTAAAAGTAGATACCGGATTTCACCGTCTGGGCTGTATGCCTTCAGAAGAATTTGCCCGGGAAATCTGCGGTATGTTTGAATCGGAGAATGTGGAGGTAGAAGGTATTTTCAGTCATCTTGCGCTGGTCAATGAAGAAGAGAACGATAAACAGTTTAAACTGTTCACTGATTTTATCGGCGTTCTGGAAAGCCGGGGATGCAGTTTTCGCTATAAACATATTGCAGACAGCATTGCCACAGTGGATTATCCGCAGTACTGGCTGAATATGGTTCGGCCAGGCGCGCTGATTTACGGAATGAAAGGCTTCCATATCCGCTCTCTGGATGTAGAACAGGTGCTGACTTTCCGAACGGCAGTTTCACAGCTTCACCGCGTAAAAAAAGGAGAAGGTGTCAGCTACGATTATCTTTGGAAAGCTCCCGAAGACAGCCTCCTTGCAACACTGCCTTTCGGCTACGCAGACGGATATCCGAGATACCTGCGGGATAAGGGATATGTTGTCATCAACGGTAAAAAAGCGCCTATCGTAGGGGTTATCTGTATGGATCAGTGCATAGCAGACGTTACTCACATTCCGGATGTTCACTGCGGTACAGAAGCCATCATCTACGGTGACGGTAAAGACGGCTCCATGAATATAGAGGAAGCTGCCGCCCTTGCAGGCACCAACAAAAACGATATTATTGCCCGCCTGACAGAAAGACCTCCGAGAAAATATACAGACTGATCGGCGGCACTTTCTTTAAAAAGCACCACAGTCCCGAAAAGCCACTGTCATGCAAAACACGAAGGCTGATGCTGAAAATCTTCCGCCTTCGTGTTTTGTCGCTGTCAGGGAGAGTTCATGATATTTCCGTATCCTCAGAAAATCAGGAAATCCCTGTTATTTAATATGATATTTTTTCAGATGATCATAGAAGACTGTCTTTGACATATCCAGTTCTTCCATCGCCTTCCGCTTATCTCCGTTATGCTTCATCAGAGTCATCTCCAGAATTCTGGCTTCCTCCCTTGCCAGCATCTCACGCATGGTTACCGGAATATCTCCTCTTCCCAGACGCAGATGCTCCGGATATATGATATTGGATTCACAGAGGGTTACTGCCCGCTCAATAACGTTTTCCAGTTCTCTGACATTGCCGGGCCAGTTATAAGACAGCAGTTCCTGCAGAGCCTGACCGGAAAGCTGCTTGATCTCCATATCGTATTCCTCACAGGTTCTCTTCAGAATCCGATTCATCAGCAGATAGAGATCCGCTTTTCTTTCCCTCAGGGGCGGAATCTCAATGGGAAAAACATTGATACGATAAAACAGATCCTGCCTGAAACGTCCCTGCGCCACTTCTTCCTCCAGATTCTTGTTGGTGGCTGCAATCACCCGGACATTAACCTTGATAGGTCTGGAAGAGCCTACCCTGTAGATCATCTTGTTCTGGAGAACATGCAGAAGTTTCACCTGAATGTCCAGAGGAATTTCACCGATTTCATCGAGAAAGATCGTCCCTTTGTCAGCTGCTTCAAAAAATCCGATTTTTCCTTCACTCTTAGCTCCGGTAAATGCACCACCTACATATCCGAACAGTTCACTTTCAAAAAGGGAAGGTGCAATCGCATTACAGTTTACCTCTATAAACGGTGAATCGGGATTCCCTGCCCGGTGAATTTCTCTTGCAAGCTGGGATTTTCCTGTTCCGCTTTCTCCTGTCAGCAGCACGTTAAACTTATTTTTCGAAGCCTTATGCGCCAGATATTTGACTTCCAGTGTCTTTCCGCTTTTTCCGATAAAACCGGAAAATTCATCTTCCGGAAATTCCGGCCGTCTGTCTGGAACCGTTGTATTTTCCTCTATCTGCCGGATAATTTCATTTCTGTCTTCCAGCAGCCTGTCCAGCTGCTCCGCACTGTGCATTACCAGAAATACACCTCTTGTCCGTTTTTGCTCCGTATCCCGTTCCTCTCTTTCATTCCACGGTATAATACTGCAGATGAAGGGTCTTTTATTGATTTCATAAAGCTGATTATTGACTTTTTCTCTCTGTCCGTTGAGGACAGCAAAAAGCTGTTCTGACAGAGCGGATTGATCAAACAGATCCAGAAATTTCAGACCGGTTACATCGATATCTACATTTTCTGTAGTCTTCGCCATGTAAGGTTCTCCGCGCAGCAGATTTCCCGCATCTTCATTTCTGACGCTGTATCCCTTCGCCTGAAAGAATTTGATATCTCCTGTACTGCCGTCAATCACCACAATATTCCCCACAGACGAAAAATATCCCTGGCGATAGGTGTGGTCGTTGACTTCTATCAGCGTTTCCTTCTTTTCTGTATCGATGGATGCTCTGATATGAAATCCGTAATAGTTTACATCCAGCTTCATGGGAATATTGAGGGAATGCTCCCGCAGATATTTGTATTTCGGTTCTATCTTTCTGTTTTTGTAAACGCCTACAGCGATAAGCATGTCACCCTTCTGAATCTGATCATTGGTCAGATTCAGAAATGACAGTTCTTCCCTGCCGAGGCCGCCGTCATCTTCCCCCAGATTGTTATCTGCAATGATAACTATATCACCTTCCCGAATTCTTCCGCTTTCATGACTGGCATGGGCGTTGACGACAATACCGGTACTTTCCTTGGCAACACGGTTGCAGATCTGAATCCGGCCTTCCTCATCTACAAAGACAATCCCCTGATCCATATTATCCATTAAAAGTTCCACTGCTCTGGCCAAATAATTCTCCATGTTATATCCCTCTTTCTTCGGCGCTCTCCTCAGACAGGCTGCCTTCCCAATCCCTTACAGAATGTTAATCGTTTTTCTCACATTAGGCAGAATCTCCACTGCATCTGCCTCTTCAATATGTTCTTCCATCTCCTCCGGAGAGTCTTCATAGCGAATCATATTGCCGCTGCCTCCCACACAGCCGCCGACACATGCCATTCCTTCAATAAAGTTATGAGGCAGTACGCCTTTATTGGCTCTGGCAAGAGCCTTCTTACACTCTTCAATACCGGAGCAGGAAATCGGGTTAAATTCAAAATCCTTGATATCCAGTTCCTTCAGAGCCTGATTGACTGCTGTGGCAAGACCTCCCGAACGGGCAAAAATCCTTCCGTAGTAGGAAGCCTGATTCCACTTTGTTTCTTCCTGCTCCCTGAGAATAATATTTCTGCTGTCAAAGAGAGCCTGCAGTTCTTCAAAAGTAATGGCGTAATCTACGTACTTTCTGATTTCAGGCTTTCTGACCTCCGCCTTTTTCGCAATGCACGGTCCGATAAACACGATAGTATATTCAGGATGTCCTTCTTTCAGGAATCTGGCCAGTTCTGCCATAGGAGACAGATTGTGGGACACCTTTTCCACCATATCCGGAAATCTGGTTTCAATAAACTTTACAAAGGCAGGACAGCAGGATGAAGTCAGAAAACCCTTCTCTACCAGTTCTTCAGCTTCCTTGCCTGCCACCATGTCTGCTCCCAGCGCAACTTCCAGCACCTCTGCAAAGCCCAGTTTGCGAATGCCTGTAATAACCTGTCCCAGATTTGCATAAAGGAACTGACTGCCGATAGACGGCGCCACGATGGCCACGGTCGGATTGTTGGAATCCTTTCTGGTGCTTTCCTTCAGACATTTTATTACATCCACAATACTGGATACGTCTACTGTTGCGCCAAAAGGGCAGTGGTAAACACAGGAACCGCAGCTGATACATTTTTCATAGTCGATGGCTGCCTCACCGCCGTCAGCCATGGAGATGGCCCCCACCTTGCAGGCCTTCTCACAAGGTCTTTCAAAATTATGTATAGCGCTGTAGCTGCAGGCTTTTGCACATCGCCCGCAGTCTACGCATTTTACCTTATCTATCTTTGCCCGATGATTTTCATCGATAGAAATCGCATGAAGCTTGCAGGCGTCGATACAGCTGTGTGCCAGACATCCTCTGCAGAGATCCGTAACCACATAACCTGCCTCAGGACATTCATCACAGGCGATATCAATGACCTGTACCACATTTTTATTCTTGCTGCTTCCGCCGATGGCAAGGCGCATACGTTCTGCCACTACTGCCCGATCCTTGTAAATGCAGCAGCGCTGAGGCGGTTCATCTTTTGGAATGACCTTGCTTGCCACTTCATTGAATTCCGCAAATACATCGTTTCCTTTCCATGTCTGTACGGCCACTTCACGAAGAACCTTGTATTTGGTTTCCTGGACCTTGTTGTCAAACAGTTTCACTTTTTCTACCTCCTGAAAATTAAATATCACTGATATCCAGATCCGCTTCCGAAATCTGTCTGTACTCTTCTTTATTCATCATATCATAAACAGCCGGCACAATATAGAGGGTCAGCAGAGTCGCATAGACCAGTCCTCCGATGCAGACCAGAGCTACAGGCTGCATCATATCTGTCCCTGCCGAATCTCCCAGAGCCATCACCACAAGTCCCAGAACAGTGGTCAGTGAAGTCATGAGAATCGGCCGCATACGCATCATGCCCGCCTCCACGATGGCTTCTTTCTTGGAAATACCGCGGCCCCGCAGCTGATTGATGCAGTCCACCAGCACAATTCCATTGTTTACGATAATACCGGTCAGCATAATCATTCCAATCATGGCGATGACACTCAGTTCCATACCGGCTGCAAGTAACGCAAGAAGTCCTCCCGTAAACGCAAGGGGTATGGTGAACATGATGATAAACGGTGATTTCAGAGACTGGAACTGTGCCACCATGACCAGATACACGAAAACAATACCCAGAAGAAGCATGAGAACCAGATCCTCCATGGCATCCATAATACTTTCGTTTTCTCCCGAAAATTCTATGACCGTCCCTTCCGGCAGCTCCAGATCTTCTGCCGCCTGCCGTGCGGCCTCGCTGACCCTGGTCACATTATAGCCATCTCTGATACTGCCGTTTACCGTCAGATATCTGCTCTGGTTATCTCTCCTGATCGCCTGAAGTGTCTCCTTCTCTTCCAGCTCTGCCACATCGTTGAGTTTCACCTTCTTTTCGCCTCCGCTGCCGTCATCCACTGTCAGGGTCAAGTTCCTGATATCCTCTATGGTCAGCGCTTCTTTCAGTTCTGATGAAACCACCACATCATATTCATCACCCTGCCATGTCACCGTGGTTGCCGTATCTTCATAAGTCATGGCCTCTACAATAGCCCCATATACCTGTGCTACGGTCAGTCCTTTCTCCATGGCTGCCGTCTTCTTTACTTTGAAATGATATTCTGTGTCAGCCTGCTGCACGCCGCTTTCCACCTCATCGATACCTTCCACATCTGCCAGCATATCGCTGACCTGATGAGCAGTATCCTGCAGATCATCCAAATCAGCGCTGTAAACATTGACTGATACGCCGGAACCTCCCAGAGCTGTGGTAAAATCACTCATAGAGCTTCCGGATGCAGTGACCTCAGCCTCCATATCCGCGCAGGCCCGGTTAATCTGTGCAGCCACTTGTCCGCTGTCAATACCGCTGTCCTCTTTCAGCATGATATAAAAGGATACGGCTGTCTGACTGCTGCTTTCACCCATCATCATTCCTCCGGAAGACATCATAGCGCCCACAGTTTCAATGCCGTCTATTCCCTGCATTCTGGAAATCGCCTCATCCGCCTGCTCTTTTGTTTCTGAAAGCGTACTTCCCTCTGCCATCTCCAGAGTTGCCTGAAGCTGAGGAGAACTCATTTCCGGCATAAATATAAAACCTTTCTGCAGGCTCAAATATACACTGCCTGCCAGAAGCACTACAGCAAGAGCCAGAACCGGCGCTTTATGCTTTAACACGAAAGTGATTGATTTTCTGTATTTTTCCAGCAGAGTCAGGAACAATTTCCCTTCTGATTCCCCGGTATTGACAAGAAGTCGTGATGACATGGCCGGCACCAGCGTCATGGCGATGATCAGACTTGCAAACAGAGTATAAGTTACAGTCAGCGCCATATCGGTAAACAGCTGTCTGGTCAATCCGTCGGTAAAGACAATAGGAACGAAAACACAGACTGTCGTCAGGGTAGATGCAGTAATTGCACCGCCCACCTGTTTTGCGCCTGCCACCGCCGCCTTCGGCGCAGGAATGCCCTGACGCCGCAGCCGCACGATATTTTCAATAACCACCACTGAATTATCTACCAGCATGCCTACTGAAACAGCAAGTCCGGACATTGAAATCAGGTTAATGGAAATCCCCGAGAAATACATCAGCAGGATGGCAAAAATCAGGCTGAACGGAATACTGCAGAGGGTAATGAAGGTAGGCTTTATCCCTCTGAGGAACAGGAACAGAACGATAATGGCAAACAGCGCGCCCCAAAGCAGACTGCTGATGATGGAGCTGACCACCAGTCTGATATAGTCCCCCTGATCCATGAGAGAGGTGAACTGCAGTCCCTCGTATTCCTCTGAGAGTTCCTGAAATTTATCCTGAATGTTGGCGCATACATCAGCTGTCGCATAATTGGATTGCTTGGAAAAAGACAGCACAATACCGTCCTCTCCGTTGATTTTTGCGTACAGCTCATCAGCGTTGTCACTTTTGAACACATCTGCCACATCTTTCAGATAGATCTTTCCCACTGATTCTACACCCGAATCAAACAGAAACAGATTTTTTGCCTGTTTTTCTGAAGTAATCTGATCTCCCACACTGACCAGAAAATTATTTCCGTTTTCTTCAATGTAACCTGCCGGCATGCTGAAATTCTGTGCCTGCAAAATTCCCGAAATCATGTCGGCCGTAATCTTTTCTCCAATATCGGCATTGGCTCTTGCCTCGTCACCCTGTGCATCCAGCTGAGCCTGTGCCGCTGCCAGTCCGCTGTCGGCTTCCTCCAGCTGTGCATCAGTCTCTTTCAGTTTCTCTTCGTTCTCAGAGAGCTGGGATTCTGCATCTTCCAAAGCTTTCAGCTGCTGCTCATACTGTTCCGGGGAGAGAAAGTCTTTTCCTTCCTCCAGCTGCTGCCTGGCAGCTGTCAGCTCTTTCCTGCTCTCTTCCAGTTTC
Source organism: uncultured Eubacteriales bacterium (assembly GCA_949289445.1). GTDB lineage: Bacteria > Bacillota > Clostridia > Peptostreptococcales > Anaerovoracaceae > Senimuribacter. The sequence goes on along the minus strand of CASEOD010000056.1, from coordinate 17,517 downwards.
TTCTTTCCTTCGGAGACCTGAGATTTTCCTTCTGCAACCTCGGCTTTACGGCTGTCCAGCTCATGCTGCGCTTCACCCAGCTGTTCATCGATCTCAGACAGAATCTCATGATTGATCTTGTCAATCTTGTCCTGACTGATAACTACATTGATCTTCTCTTCCAGAATCCCTGATGTGGTAATGCTGGCAACTCCGGCTGTTCCCTCCAGTCTGTTCTGCAGAGTATCACTGACAAAAGCAGAAAGTTCCGCTCTGTCTTTCCCTTCATAACCTACGGCAGCCACACTGACCGGAATCATGTTGGGATTGATTTTTAAAATGGTGGAAGTTCCCACAGCCTCATCAAAGCTGCCCTCCACCAGATTGATTTTCTGCAGAATATCCGAAGAAACCGTGTCCATATTGACACTGTTTTCAAACTCCAGAATGATCATGGCATAACTGGCGTTGGACACAGACTGAACATTTTTGATATCCGTCAGAGTTGCCATGGACTGCTCCAGTGGCTTTGTAACCGTACTTTCCACCTTCTCCGGCGTTGCCCCGGGATATGGAGTAATGACTACCACATAAGGCATATCAATATCCGGAAACAGATCCGGCGTCATCTTCGTATAGGACACCGCGCCGGTAATCAGTATCAGTATCACCGCGACAAACACAGTGAATGGTTTTTTTACACTCAGTTTTGCCATAATGTTCCCTTCCGTGTCATTGATTATATTTATCGGAATATCATCGCCTATTTACGATGAATCTCTTTTTCCAGACTGTGCGAAGTAATAAAAGGCACTCCGCCACAACAATAAATTATATAGGGCGGCGTGCCTGATGTCAATGGAATCAATAGGTTCAGAAGTTTTTTTTACTGCCTGTCTCAACAGTTTCAGAGACTCCCTGCCTGCCCGGAAATTTTCCACACTGCATCCACAGCTTTTTTAATATCCTTCCTCGTATTGAAAGGACCCACACTGAGACGAACCGCTCCCTGATCCCAGGTACCGATCATCTTATGGGCGAGCCCCGCACAGTGATAGCCTCCCCGCACTGCAATGCCGAATCGGCGGCTCAGCTGCTCTGCCACATCTTCACAACCGACACCTCTGATATTAAACAGACTGATTCCCGTCTTTTCTTCAGGTACAGGCCCGTACAGATCCACCTGTTCCATATTCTGAACCGCTTCGTCAAACTGACGGATCAGTTCCCGCTCATAACAGGAAATCGCTTCTACTCCTATTTTCTGCAGTATTGATGCAGAATATCCCAGCCCGATAATTCCCGGCGCATTGATGGTCCCTGCCTCAAATCCTTCAGGATAGTCCAAAGGCTGCAGGCGACTTTTTGATGCTGTACCTGTACCGCCGTAAAGAAGCGGCTGCAGATCAATATTCTCTCCCACATAAAGCCCCCCTGTGCCAAGAGGCCCCATAAGCCCTTTATGGCCCGGAAAAGCCAGCATGGAAATACCCAGTCTTTCCACATCCAGATCCATACAGCCGGCGCACTGAGCTCCATCCACCAGAAGCGGAATATGCCGCTCTACCGCAATTTTACCGATCTCTTCAAGAGGCATAATCGTTCCCGTCACATTGGAAGCCCCTGCTACGACAATAAGCGCGGTGTTCTCACCGATAGCTCTGCTGATAGACTGAGAAGTGACGTGTCCCTCCCTGTCAGCACTGACGATTGTGTGGGATACGCCCCATCCTTCCAGCGCTTTCAAAGGACGAAGCACAGAATTATGCTCCATAGCCGTGGTCACCACATGATCCCCTTCATGCAGAAATCCCCGTAAAGCCAGATTAAGGCTTTCTGTAGTATTCCCGGTAAAAATCAGCCTGCTTGGATCTTTAATGTGAAACAAGGCGGCCACCTGCTTTCTTGCCCTGTAGACCATTTCACCTGTCTTCATGGACATGCGGTGGCCGGATCTGCCGGGATTGCCGCAATAGTTCATCATACAGTCATCCATAACCTCTATCATTCCCCCGGGTTTAGGAAAAGAAGTAGCTCCGTTATCAAGATATATCATCCTCTCACCTCGCAAAATCAATTGGAAAAGCTTGTAACAGCCTTATCCGGGGCCGCAGATCCCGCACAAAAAAAGAAGGATTTTACGTCCTTCTTTATCTTATTCACGCGGCTGTGAAAAGTGCATCTTCTTTTTAAGGCGAAGCAGTCCTGATATACCGTCAAAGAGCTGAGACAGATACTGCATCCAGAAAAACAGCAGAAAGAACAGATGAACCCAGGGTGACATCCACCTGATATATGCAGACAGAAGCGGATTCAGATGAACGATGAGAATGACAGACAGGAATCCACACAGAATCGGCTGGAACCACCTGATCCTTATGAGACGGGATCCGCACAGACCATTGACTGTCACCATGCTCAGAACTCCCAGAATCAGCGCAATAACAGTCCCGGCGCAGAACGCTCTTGCAGGAAGGGGAATTCCCTCAAGCTGAAACTTGGCAGAAGTATATTCAACACTGAAAATCACGGCAAGTGCTCCCAGACCGTATGACGTCAGATAGGGTCCTTTGCACAATCCCCGGTTCTGATATCCTTTTCCTGCAAGAGAAAACCCCATCACCTGGCAAACCCATCCCAGAATACAGTAAATCGCATATAACAATAAAATTTCAAATATCTGATAATCCATTTTTTACTCCCCATGAGAAATAATGCCACTGCCGTTTATGGGAATAGCCTCACCTCCAAGGAGAGACTCCGGCTGTCCCATTACCTTAAAAAAGTCTTTTACTCTGGCAAGCACCTCTCTGATTTCACGAGCAGGCTGTCCTGAGTATTTCATCTGATCCGAAGCTACGCCCGAAACCGAAAGTCCCAGTTTCTCCCCGATATAAAGAGCCCTGTATTCATGATAAGTCTGCGTGACCACAATAATATTCTCTGCTCCGAAAATCTCTTTTGCCCGATACATGGAATCATAGGTGGAGAATCCTGCATGATCACAGAAGATATCTTCCTCAGGCACCCCGGCATCTTTTACGTAATTCAGCATCACATGAATTTCATTGTGCCCTATGTTTCCATTATCTCCCGAAAGCAGAATTTTCGGTGCCACGCCGGCCTCATACAATGCGATCCCCATATCCAGCCGATCCTTCAGCATAGGTGTCGGAGTTTCATCATCCTTAATCCCTGCACCGAGAACCAGAATACAGTCCGCCTCTTCCGCCTGCAGTTTCTGAATATCCGAAAAAGACAATTCTGTCTTCTCCTCTGTAAAAGCAGTCAGAATATTATCCTTTACAGAACTGACTACATGATTATTGATCGTCATAGCGGTTACGCCGGCAATACAACCCAGTATCAAAACTGCCGCCAGCAGTCTTCCCAAAATACGCTTAATCTTTTTCCCCTCCTTATGATGTCTTTTGCAAAACGGAGAAAAATGTGATACAATTCTTTTATCCGTAGTTTATAGTATAACATAAAGGAAAGTTTTTTTGTCATGGATTTACTGACTTCACGAAAAAATCATAGGTCCGACACAGTTATCTCAGTTGGCAATGCCATAATCGGAGACAGAAGTCTCTGCATTATTGCCGGTCCCTGCACTGTGGAAAGCCGGCAGCAGCTTTTTACCATTGCTGAATCTGTCAAGGCGTCAGGCGCGCAGATTCTCCGCGGCGGTGCCTTTAAGCCCCGCACTTCCCCCTATTCCTTTGCAGGTATGGGCGAAGAAGGTCTGAAACTTCTTGCGGAGGCAGGGAAAGAAACGGGACTTCCGACAGTTTCTGAGATTATGGACAGTTCAGATCTGCCTCTTTTTTCGGATATCGATCTGATTCAGGTAGGCGCCAAGAACATGCAGAACTTTTCTCTGCTCACTGCCCTCGGCAGGTGTCATAAACCTATTCTGCTCAAACGGGGCTCAGGAAATACCATAGAAGAGCTGTTATACAGCGCAGAATACATTCTAAAAAATGGAAATCCCAATGTGATCCTCTGTGAACGGGGAATCCGCACCTTTGAGAAAGCATATCGGTTTACCTTTGACATCAATGCAATTCCTCTTTTAAAACAAATGACTCATCTGCCTGTTATCGCCGATCCCAGCCATGGAACAGGAATCTCATCCATAGTACCGCCGATAGCCGCCGCTGCTGTGGCTGCCGGTGCAGACGGAATCATGATTGAAGTGCATAATGAGCCCAAGGCAGCTCTCTGCGACGGACCTCAGGCTGTCACTTTGGAGAATTTTGCCCACTTAGTATCAGGAGTAAAAAAGTATGAAAAAATTCGTTGTGTCAACTGATCGTTCAAGTGAGATACTGATCGGAAAAGATTTTCTCAGAAACGCAGGCGCCTATATCAGTTCCTGTATTCCGCCCTGTCATCTCTGCATTATCACCGACAGCACCGTAAACAATATTTATTCTCAGGTGGTCATGACCTCTCTCATGGAGCACGGCTACCGCACTTCCAAAATCGTATTTCCTTCAGGAGAGCATTCTAAAAACCTGAATACTTACTCCAACATTCTGGAAGCTTTGGCTGATGAAAGCCTCAACCGCTCCGACGGCATCGTCGCTTTGGGAGGCGGTGTAGTCGGCGATATGGCCGGTTTTACCGCTGCTACTTATATGAGAGGAATCTCCTATGTGCAGATCCCCACCACCTATCTTGCAGCCGTAGATGCCTCTATTGGCGGAAAAACCGGTATCAATCTGCTTTCCGGAAAAAATCTGGTGGGAGCTTTCTGGCAGCCGTCCATGGTTCTGTGTGACTGTAAGACTTTTGACAGCCTGCCACCGGCAAAGCTGCAGGACGGTATTGCTGAGGCGGTTAAATGTGCTGCTGTCTCGGAAGCATCACTGATTCCTCATATTCAGAGCCATCATTACGAATATGTGATTGAACGCTGTGTCTCCATAAAAAAATCCTTTGTGGAAGCTGATGAAAGGGATATGGGACTTCGCCAGATTCTGAATTTCGGCCATACCATCGCCCACGGCATTGAGAAAATCACATCCTACGGAGTATCTCACGGTCAGGCTGTCGCGAAAGGCATGATCATTGAAGCGCGGGCAGCCTACAAAATGGGCCTCACCGATACGGACATCAGTGATGAACTTACTGATATTCTGATCTCTATGGGCTTTAATCCGGTTTCCTGCTCCAAGGTGGAGGAACTGTACCGTTATGCTCTGATGGATAAGAAAATCACAGGAGATAAAATTACCATGGTAATTCCGGAGACGCTGGGAAAATGCAGACTTCAAAAAATTACTCTTTCTGAACTGAAACAATTCATTCAGGCAGGTATAGAAAAATAAAAACTTCGCAGACTATCTGTATACTAATAAACAGACCCTGCTGTCTTCCTGTCCGGCTTTGCCGCAGAGGCAGCAGGGTTTTTTACAGGTAACGTTATAAGTCCGATTTCTGCATGGGAAAATTTTTCGGGCATAAAAAGGGGCCGCTGCAATATAGATGCTCATCTATTCTGCAGCGGTCTCTTGTCTACCGATTCATCTCTTCATATTCTTCTTTCAGCATGGAAAACACCATAGAATCCCGAAGTGTTCCATCGTAAATCTGATAGGTTCTTCGGATGGTACCTTCATAGGTAAATCCGCATTTCTCTATGATTCGCTGTGATCTCCTGTTGACCTTGCTTGTACAGATTCCCACCTGATCCAGATCCAGTTCCTTAAAAGCAAATCTCAGAACCTCTCTGGCGGCTTCGGTCATATACCCTTTCCCCCAATGTTCCTCTGCAAGGTTATAACCCAGTTCTCTGCTGTTTGCATCAGGACGAAGCCGATCCGGTTCCAGCGCAATAACTCCTACAACCGTGTCGTCACCTTTTATCCGGATTGCCCAGGCTTCAGGCGGCAGAAAAATAGTTCTGATAACTTCTCTGGATTCCTCCACGCTTTTATGCGGAGCCCATCCCGCATGAGGGCCCACATTGGGATTACTGGCATAAGCATATACATCTTCTGCATCATCCAGCGTAAACATTTTCAGAATCAGGCGTTCTGTTTCTAAAGTCTTCATACCTCTACCTCCCTTTACAAAAGCAGACTGCACGGAGAGCCCGTTTCTTTTATTCAGTGGTGCTGATAATTTCTTTATTGGATTTATCGATCTGGCTGACCTTCATATTCACTGCATCGTCAGGATTCACTTCTTCCTGCAGTCCCAGAAGGCTTGGTCCCAGATAAATGGTCTTCAGCGTTTCACCGTTCAGCGTCACCTTACTGTATTCGGTAAAGTTTTCACCCTTAATATAGTACTTGCCGCCGATGTTGACCACCTTATCTATCTTAATCTCTTTAACACCCAGTTTCATATCCACACGTTCAAACGGATTGCAGCCGCCATAAATATAGCCTTTTCCATAGTACATGTCATAGCCCAGAGTCTTCAGATTATCAAGATATTCCGGAGAATCGTGATCCTTTGTCTGGTGATACTTGATAGTAGTACCTGTGTGAATATCCACACGATCCAGTACTTCGGCCGCCAGTTGATAAGTCGCCAAATCCTTTTCTTTCTTCTCCATGTCAAAATTGCTCCAGATAATGTATTCTGTCTGGTACAGATCTTTTTTATTATAATTGTCCTCCGTCACATCCAGAGCCGGAATATGATCTCCGTACATAACCAGAATCACATCTTCATCATATTCTGACAGAGTGTCAGTCAGTTCTTTGATAAACTGATCCATTTCATAAATCTGATTTACATAATACTCATACTGCCATTTCGTTGTTTCATCAGGTGCTTCGGTCACTTCAATGGCAGGGTTCTTGATCACCTGCTCTGTCGGATAGCTTCCGTGTCCCTGTACGGAAATGGTGTAGATATAATCATGTTCTTCGGTAGATTCCAGCGTATCCATAATCTGACCCGTCAGAATCTTATCCTTCGCCCAGTTTTTCGGCGTTTTTTCCACATCACTCATATATTCCAGAGAAGTGAAGGTATCATAGCCGATATTTGCAAACACTTCGTTTCTGTTGTAGAACAGCGCTCTGTGATTATGAATGGCATGAGTCCCGTATCCCATAGATTTCAGATCAAAAGCAATACTTTCACCTGTCTGCTCATTGAGAATGGACTTGAAAGGATATTCTCCCGGACCGAAGAATTTGACACTGAGCCCTGTCATCACTTCAAACTCAGTGTTGGCAGTTCCGGCTCCGCAGGCCGGCACTGTCAGATCTCCCGATGAATACTCCTCCTTTAATTTCCGGAAGGTCGGTATTGCATCGGCAGACAGCTCAATATTGTTAAACAGAGACGGATCGACAAATGATTCCAGCTGCAGAAACAGAATATTGGGGTGATCCTGATCCTCGTCAGTATGCACCAGCTTCATAGTTCCGTCTTCATTATACTGATCCTCGTCAAAGATATCCCTGACCATCTTTTCATCATAGCCTTTCGGTTTTGAAATTCCCGTATTCAGCCATGTATTGGTAAAACAGTACGGTACGCCGTAATCTTCATAGGCATAGGCAAGGTTACCGAAGAAAGTATTCAGCACGCCGGCCTTAATCAGTCCCATTGTCCCTGCAAAGGTAAATACGATGACAAGAAAAACGGCCAGAATATTGCGTTTCAGATTCACTTTCTCTTTTTTACGCGGTCCTTTGACCCACAGCAGAATCATGGCAGTTACGGAAACTATCACTCCTGCCGCGATCATGATCAGTTCCGACGTCGTAAAATAATTGGTAATGATAGTTGCGCCGTCGGTGATATTGCTCAGATCCTTTACGGTAAATGGGGTCATCCTCTGCATCAGGATTACGCCGTTGGTAATTCCTATGGCCATCCAGAGAATTGTCACCACGGTTATTACAAAAGCTCTCCTGCGGAACAAGGTAGCCACTACCAGTGTGGCAAAGATGAGCACCGTATTATACAAGAAAACCACAGGACTTTCGATTAAAAACATCAACCCTCCAAGACCCTTTCTGGCAAGTGTCTCGATGATGAAGTTCAGTAAAAATGCCCAGGCAAAACAAAAGACAAAACTGTTTTTTAAATATCTGCTGTAAATCTGCTTCAAGTTTTCCATGATTAGATTCCCTCTTTTCTATTCCCTTTTTTCCCTTTTGTATAAGGAATTCGCCAGCGCCGCAAACTCCTTCAGAGACAGAGTCTCTGCTCTTCTCTTCTCGTCAATTCCGGCTGATTCCAATGCTTCTCGGATTTCTTCCTTTGTAAAATCGTTTAATTGCGATAGGGAGTTCAGAAGCGTTTTGCGCCTCTGTCCGAAACCCGCTCTTATACATTTGAAAAACAGCTCTTCGCTGAAAAGCTCCACAGGTTTTTCTTCTCTGATATCCAGACGCAGCACTGCGGAATCCACCTTTGGCGCCGGGAAAAATACTTCCTTGGGCACCGCTGCCACAGTCGATACAGTACAGTAATACTGTACTGCCGCTGAAAGAGCTCCATAAGCCTTGCTTCCCGGCTCGGCCTTGATCCTGTCAGCCACTTCTTTCTGCATCATAATGGTGATACTGTCAGCCTTCACATGACTTTCCAGAAGACCCATGATAATCGGTGTGGTAATATAGTATGGCAGATTGCCGATAATTCTGGTTCTGCAGCATTGCGCCTCTTCAATCAGCCCGTTGAGATCCGTTTTCAGAACATCCTGATTGATGATTTCCACATTGCCAAAGCCTCTCAGAGTATCCTCCAGAATGGGGATCAGGTTTCTGTCTATCTCTATGGCTGCCACCTTCTTTGCCCGCTGTGCGGCTTCTGCTGTCAAAACACCGATACCGGGACCGATTTCGATGACAAGATCTTCTTCACTGATTTCCGTTGCTTCAATAATCTTGTCTATGATATTCTTGTCCGTAAGAAAGTTCTGCCCCAGACTCTTAGACAGCCTGAATCCGTATTTATCTTTAATTTCCCGTATTGTGGACGGGGCATACAGCTTCATCATAATTCTTCAACCTTCTGATAAAATTCTTCCTTTGTAACGCCAAGCTGATTGAGCTTTTTCAAAAAGGTCTTGTTGTTGCCGTAGCCGATGGAAAGCAGGTTTCCCAGCTTCTCTCTTCGCGCTTTGGCATCAGCAGTGCCTATGAGCCCGCAGGCGGCCAGATCTTCTGTTGTAAAGGGATCTGCATTTTCAAGAGCTGAAGTGCATCTTGCCTTTTCCAGTGCTTCTACAATATCCTCCGCTTTTGCATTTTCCACACCGACATTTCCTTTTTTCAATGCCTTTCCTTTTGGCAGAAAAGCCTGCTTGCATAGAGGAAAACGCTGACTCACTTTTCTTCTGATCTTTTCTCCCGCATAATCCGGATCCGTAAAGATAATAATACCCTGATTCTCATAGGCCTTTTCTATCACCGGCCAGATAGAATCGGGCATTCCGAAGCCGTGTGTTTCTATAGTCACAGCATCGACGGCTCTGTTTACAGCCGCCGTATCATCTCTTCCTTCTACAATAATCACTTCTTTAATTTTCTTCTTCGTCATCCTGTTTGTCCTCTAATATGTACAAGATTTCTCCCGGCTTGATCAGCTTCAGCTGAATTCTCGCCTGTTCTTCTATGTATTCCTTATCATTGACATTCTTCAGCTCTTCCGACAGCGCTGATTTTTCTGCCAGCAGAGCTTTATTCTGTTCCTTCAGGTCGCTTTGCTCCGCCCGCAGATCAAAGACTGTTTTTACCGACATGCCAACGACCGCTATCAAGATTATCACGATAACGGTCATAATAATTCTGGTTTTGTTAATTCTGACACTTTTACCGGCAGTATTTCCGGTTTTCCTACTCTCCTCCTGAATTTTCTGCTGTCTGTCAGGCTGCGTCATTTTTGCCTGCTCAAACTCTCTGACTCTCCCTTTTGTTCTCTTTTTCATCCGTAAATTCCCTGATTATTTTTCTTTCAGTATACCACAAATCACCTTTTTCCACAAGAAAATGCCCGCAGCCGCAGCAAGCAGCCCGTAAACTGTGACTGTGCCGTGAGAGGCTCTGTAAGCAAACCTGTAAAACAGAAAACTTGCGCAGATCCATGCGCTGAAATAAACGGCCGCAGAAAGTCTTTTATGATTTCCGCATCTGACCATAAGCCGATCCCTGCCTGCAAAAAGCAGCATCAGCGAAATCCCGCCGTAAAACATGATGAAGAGCTGAAACAACTCTCTCTGTATCAGGGCAGTCATTTCTTAAACCTGTCAAACAGTTTTGTTTTATTTTTCTTCTTCGTATAGGAAACAGTCTCAATTTCTCCACGGGCTTCCAGTTTTCCTTCCTCTAAATCCAGTGTTTCAATATGCAGATCGTGTCCGCAGATAATCAGACCCTCCTCCGCAAGATTTGCAAGAATCGTTTCTTCGTCGAACGCCTCCACAGATACTACGGCGCTGACCCTAATCTCTTTTTGGTTATCAATCTGTATATAATGATTTTCCACAGCATACACCTCCCGCCTTTATTGGTAAGTATATGCTGCAGAAAGATAAAATTTCATGAAATCACACTGCCGCTGCCGCGTATCTTTTCTCTTGCTACAGATAACCGAAAGGATCAACCGGAGTTCCGTTTACCGTGATTTCAAAATGACAGTGGGATCCGTAACTATTGCCTGTATTTCCAACCTCACCGATCTTCTGTCCCTGATATACTTTGTCGCCTTTGCTCACGTTAAGCACACTGCAATGGCCGTATCTGGAATGGATTCCTCCGCCGTGATCAATTTCTATGAACAGTCCGTAACCACTGTACCAGCCTGCATATACGACAGTTCCTCCGTCTGAAGCGTGAATCGGCGTGCCTGTACTGCAGGCGAGGTCGATTCCGTCATGATTTCTGCCCCATCGCCAGCCGAATTCTGATGTCAGAGTATAACCGCTGACAGGCATGATAAAGGTTCCCGTCGGTGCCGTCTTCGGCAGCTTTTTGGTTCCCTTGACTACAATCTTCTTAACAGGTTTCTGGATCACTTCTGTTTCAAGCACATCCTTGTCGACAATCTCTCCGTTTTCTCTTGTAATTCTGGCGGTCACCACCTGCTTGCCATCGGCACCTTTCTGAATCACCTTTGAATCGTTTTCATACATGGTGTCATCTTCTCTGGTCTCAGTCTTATACTTCACTTTTTCCGCATAAGTTGCCTTCTCAACCGTTGTGACGGTCAGAGCTGAAGTGGCTTTATTGATCGTGATCTCATCGCCAGGGAACAGCGTGTCGATGTCCAAATCCGGATTGAGCTCTGCCAGTTCCTCCACGGTGGTATCGTACTTTTCTGCGATTTCGTAATAGGTATCTCCCGCCTTGACCTCATAAATCAGTTCTTTGGAGCCTCCGCTGAGAATCAGATCTCTGGCTGCCTTGATGCTGGTGATATTGGTCAGTCTGGTTTCAATGCTTTTCAGCTCAACCTTTTCTTTGAAGGATACCTTTTCATACTCAATATCTTTGTCATCTTCCATAAACTCCTGCTGAATGCTTTTCAGCACCTGCTTTGCTGCTTCTTCGCTTTCGCAGTTCACAAAAGGTCTGCCGTCTATGCAGATGCAGCAGGCTTCTGCTTCCATATCCGAAAGGTAAGTCAGCCGTTTCAGCACAGTATCGATATCGTCTATCTCCTTATCCAGCACAATGACATTCCTGAAAGAGATGTTGTCTCTGGCATCGATTTCTACTTTTGAGCCGTATTCCTGTGTCAGCTCCTGACTGACAAGACTCAGTACTTTAATGACGTCTTCCTGATTCTTCACATATCCCAGCACTTTTCCGTTATAAGAATACTGAAAACCGGTAGCATAGTTGAATACTGCCACCAGCGCGATGGCCACCAGCAGAAACCCCGCAAAGTGGCCCAGAATGCTTTTTTTATTTTCCGACAGACTTTTTCTCTTTGAATGAATGAAATATGCGATCTTATACTGAAGAATCAATATCAGCCTGTCCACTCTGGCCTGCAGGTTGTCATGCCAGGTCACAAGCTTTGCCGCGCCGTTTGTGATTTTTCTCCCTATTTCTCTAATTCTTTTTGTTTTACCCATATTTCCGCCTCTTCTGTACGCTGTTTGATGCAGGAGCATCGTTCTCCCAAATCGGTCATTCCTGTATCATTGCATTTTTCGCAGGCATACTTAATATCGGTGTAATCCATCTTGTAGTTGTTTTCGGTCAGAATCACTGCCCTTTCTGCTGCCAGCCTGTCCATTACACCGCTTATTTTCTTGCCCTCTTCCTCTGAGGAACCCTGAAGCAAAGCTTTGGAAAGCTGAGAACTCATCTTTCTGATCTCTTCATCGATCTCCCTGATTCTCGGCAGCTTTTCGTAAATTTCAGCTTTTCTTTCTTCAGCTTCTCTTTCCGCCTTTTCACGCAGATAATCGTAATATCGATTGAGCACCCCCTGTGTCACTACCACCTTCGCATTGACATCTGTGCCTCTGCTTTCTGCCTCGTTTCTCCAGTTTTCTAAAACTTTGTTCACATAATTAAAATTCGGGCTGGAAATTCCCGCCGTTTTGGTGCATGCCTCCAGTACCTTCTCCATGGAGTAACCCATCTGATCAAACCATTTATCCATCATTTCCTGTTCGGTCTCGGTGGCGTTTCTTGTAAATCCGAGAGCCTTCAGCACCCTTCTGTACCGGTAGTATTTCTCATCCATTTCCTGAAGTTTCTCATTGATCTGATCCGTGGTTTCCAGACCTTCGGCAGTCCACTCTCTGACCACAGTTTCAATATATTTCAGGCTGGTTTTATTTTTCCCCACACAGTACTTTACCGCAAAGTAAACGATTTCCGGTGCTGCCCCGTAATCTGTCATCCAGGAGAGAATCTGACTGATATCTGTGGAACTTAAGGACCTTCCGAAAATCTTTTCTATATCGGAAAACATGGCCTTTACCGCCTTATTTCCAAAGACATTGTCTCCTGAAGGTTTTCGGGATTCTCCTCTCGCAGGCGCCTGGCTTTTACCGTACATCATCTCTTTCAGATTGATGAATTCCACAGTAAAGTCCATTTTTCCCTCACCGTCAAAATAACGTTTCCTTACGGCTCCCATTTTTTCCCAGTACTCCCAGGCTTCCAGTACCTGACTCTCTGTGAGTCCCAGCTGCTTTGCCATGGTTTCGTTACTCATATTCAGGCTGTGTTCCGCATACATGGCCGCGTAAAGAAATACCTTCACATAATCTCCCGGCGCAGCCGGCATGTATTCATTGATAAAAATATTCTCGATTCGTGAATCAAGAAGATAAAAGTCTTTGATTTTTTCTTTCGTAAAATTCATTGATGATTTTCCTTACTGCAGCGCTTCATTCTCCGCATACCGCAACCCTCTTATGCTTTCTCTGCTTCTGCATTCAGATCCCGAAGCAGGGCATCAACAGAGACTCCGTGGCCCTCAGCCGCTTCCAGAAGCGTCTCCTGTGCTGCGCCGGGACAGCCGCTGCACTCCATACCGTATGATTTAAAAATGCGTTCTGTCTCATCGTTTAAGTTTACGATGTCACAGACGCGCATATCTTCTGTAATTTTCATGACCGTCTCTCGTTTCTCAAGGCTCTAGGCCTTGTCACTGAATTTGGTATATCTTGCAACCCACGTCAGGTCGATAGTCTCCGTAGGCCCGCTTCTGTGCTTGGCGATATTCACCTCACAGACACCCGGTTTTTCCGAGGTATCCGGATTATAGTAATCGTCTCTGTAGAGAAAAACCACCATATCCGCATCTTGCTCTATGGCGCCTGATTCTCTCAGGTCAGACAGAATCGGTCTGTGATCCTGTCTCTGTTCCGGCGCTCTTGAAAGCTGAGACAGAACTATGACAGGACAATCCATTTCTCTTGCCAGCAGCTTCAGATACCTGGACAGATTGCTGATCTCCTGCTGACGACTGTCAGAGGATCTTCCCTCGCCTTTCATCAGCTGAAGATAGTCAATAATAATCAGATCCAGTCCCTTTTCCACCTTCAGTCTCCTGCATTTGTTTTTCATCTCCAGTACACTGATACCGGGAGTATCATCAATATGCAGGTTGGTTCTGGAAAGAGAATCCAGGGCCATATTGATTCTGTCCCAGTCATTACGCTCCAGGTTTCCTGTTTTCAGTTTCTGCATTTCAACTCTGGATTCCATGGAGAGCAGCCTTTGGCCCAACTGGGCTTTGGACATTTCCAGACTGAAAACCAGAACAGTGGCATTGCTTTTTACCGCGGTATTCTGAGCGATGTTGAGCACAAAAGCAGTTTTTCCCATGGCAGGTCTTGCCGCGATGATGATCAGATCGGAACGGTGAAGGCCGCTGGTTACCTCATCAAATCGTTTGAAACCTGTAGGCAGTCCTACTACCTGCCCCTGAGTCTCGATGGCTTTGTCAATCATGGCCACGTTTTCCAGAAGAACTTCTTTAATGGGCGAAAAATCACTTTTCTGTCCCTTCTGAGCAATCTCAAAGATGCCTTTTTCCGCAAAATCCAGAATATCGCCTGCGTCCATCGATTCCTCGTAGCCCTTTTCCTGTATCTCTTCGGCAGTTTTTATCAGTCTTCTCAGCGATGCCTTTTCAGATACGATCTTTGCATATTCCGCCGCGTTGCTGGTGGAAGGAGCAAAGGACGACAGGCCTGCAATATATGCTCTTCCCCCTACCATTTCAAGAGCGCTGCGTTTTCTCAGTGCTTCGCATACTGTAACAATATCTACAGAGACATTGTTTCTGAACAGATCGACCATCACCTCAAAGATTTCCCGATGGGCAGCATCATAAAAGTCCTCCGGACCCACGTGGTCGATGACATCAGCGAGTGCATCCTTGCTCAGCATGGCAGCGCCCAGCACGGATTTCTCCGCCTCTGCATTGTGGGGTGGTATTCTCTCAACCATGTACTACTCCTTAAAATCTATCTGTTTCCATGCCGCTGCATATCTTTTTAATCTGTCACCTGCACGGTCAGTTTCCCTGTTACCTCCGGATAGAGCTTTATGTCCACCTCAAAAGTACCGATATTTTTGATCGGCGCTTTCATCTGTATCTTCTTCTTATCCAAAGAAATTCCTGTCTGTTTCTTCGTCTCATCCGCAATATCCTTGGATGTGATGGAACCGAAAAGTCTTCCTCCCTCACCTGACTTCGTTTTAATCACCACGGTGAGTTCTTTCAGTTTTTCAGCCAGCTCCTGAGCAGCAGCCTTGTCTTCCGCTCTTTTCTGTTCAGCCAGAGCTTTCTGCTTTTCCAGACTTCTGATATTGCCCTCTGTCGCCTCTGTGGCATATCCCTTGGGCAGCAGCAGATTTCTCGCATATCCGTCGCTGACTTTTACAATCTCTCCGGCTTTTCCCGTTCCTTTCACATCTCTATTCAAAATGACTATCATCTTTATTTCCTCCTGTTTATTTTGTCAGTTCTAAAACCCGTTCTATCGTTTCTTCTGGGCTGCAGTCTGTCTGTGCTCCTGCCGTAGTCAGGTGACCGCCGCCTCCCAGTTTTTCCATAATCACCTGTACATTAACCTCACCCAGAGATCTGGCACTGATCACTGTATTACCCTGAGCAGTCCTTCCGGCCACAAAAGAGGCGCGAATCCCTTTGATGGTCAGAAGTTCATCAGCCACCTGAGAATTGATGACCTGTGCATCCTCATTGAGTCCTTCACAGATGGATACAGCGATACCCCCCTCATGAAATTCCGCTGCGGCAATGCACTTTGCTCTCAGTTTGAAATTCTCCATATCCACCTGAAAGAATCTCTTTACTTCAGCCGTATCGGCTCCCGAACGCCTGAGCCAGGCTGCCGCCTCAAAGGTTCTGACTCCCGTTTTCACGGCGAATCGGTTGGTATCCACAGTCATACCCGCAAGAAGCGCTTCTGCTTCCAGCTTAATCAGAGTTTTCTTCGGGGCGATGTACTGGAGCATTTCAGTCACCAGCTCAGCAGTCGACGAAGCATATGACTCAATATAGGAAAGCGTCGGATTCTGTACGGCATCTTCAGCCCTTCTGTGATGGTCGATAACCACTATTCTGTCTGTCATGGAAAGCAACTCTCCATGCTCTGCATAGCTCGGTCTGTGGGTGTCCACCAGCACAACCAGAGTGTCTTTATCAGTGATATTTTCTGCTTTCTTGCTGTTAATAAACTGATATTTATCACTTTCTTTAGCCTGTCGGTAAATATCCATCAGTGATTCTGTCACTTCATTGATGAGAATATAGGCAGGTCTGTCACACATGTTGCAGACTCTGTGAATTCCCAGAGCTGCTCCGAAACAGTCCATATCCGGATGCATATGTCCCATAATGACTACACGCTTGGACTGTTCGATGAGCTGCTTCAGGGCGTAAGCCACCACTCTGGATTTTCCCTTGTTGCTCTTTTCAACGGTCTGCATTTTTCCGCCGTAGTATTCTATTTTATTGACACGTTTAACCACGGCCTGATCGCCGCCTCTGCCTCGTGCAAGGTCCATGGCGCCTCTGGAATACGTTTCTGTGGCGGCAAGATTTTTTCCGCCTACACCGATTCCGATGCTCAGGCTCATAGGAAAGTCCGCTTCCGTCTCTATTCCCCTGATTTCATCGAGAATTGAAAATTTATTTTCGATAAGTTCTTCCATGTATGAGTTCTGAAAATACATGACATACTGAGAGCTGTTCAGTTTATTGATAGAGCCGTTGAGCTTCGCTGCCCACTGCCTGATAATTCCGTCAGCCACAGTTGTGATCCGCATACGGATCTCCGGCAGCGTGCTTGCGGCAAACTCATCATAATTATCTATGACGATGCGGCATACACAGACTTTCTCGTCATTATACCTGTCTTTCAGATTCTCATAATTGGTATCATCGTAGAAGAAAACCAGAAGATTGGATTCTTCGCTTTCATCTTCCCTGTTTACCATCAGTTTAAACTGTCTGCCGTTTCGCTCCAGACGAAGATTTTTCTTTTCCCGGGTCTCCTCATAAAGTGAAGAAACCTTAATTCCCGTCAAAGCGAAAAAATCCGCATTCTCTATTCCATCATAAATAAACACCTGACTGATGTATTCGTTGGCGCTTACGATCTTTCCCTTACTGTTTACAATGCAGACAGGTAAAGGTATCTTAGATGAAATCTCTTTCCCAAAAATAGTTTCCTGCATATTTTCTTCCTCATAAATTGCAACGCAAATTACGCAATATATACTAATATATCACAAGATAGCTCTGACTTCGTGTTAATTTTGTGATGAATTCCACAAAGTTTATTATTATAGTATACCATAACTTGCGATTAAATCCAAAAGCTTTTGTGATTTTCAGCTGATTACTCCGCTTTTTTTACTTTAAAAGTGTAAATTTTGTAAAAAAATGGATCTTGCATACTGTTTCTGAGCGATTTCTGCCGCATAAATTTACCGATCCAAAATGCCTCTCATAACGAGAGGCATTGATGTTTCATGTGAAACTGTTCCTATAATTCCACAGATTTCAACAGTTCTATCAAACGATTCAATTCATCTGTACTGTAATATTCTAACT
>CASEOD010000055.1 GCA_949289445.1 uncultured Eubacteriales bacterium | reverse complement strand
GATAGACGAAACCTCATATCTTGTGTTATAGTAGTCATGCGGAAACTCCTTTCTGTTTGGGTTGTTGTTTGGTAGCTATAACCATAACACAGAATTGAGTTTTCCGCATTCTTTTTTTGTTCAGTTGTAACACATGTATTGTAACTCTACAGATTTCACCGTTCCATTCTTTTTTCTGAGGTTGAAAAGCTGAGGAATAAATGGTAAAATGTTATGATATGATTTGTTAAAGAACATTTTAAAAGATATATGAAAGGGAAGATTCTTATGAGACAACTGGAAAAGAAACTGAAAGTGGGTATTCTTGGCGGAACAGGCATGGTCGGACAGAGATTTATCTCACTCCTTGACAATCATCCATGGTTTGAGGTGACTACTATCGCTGCCAGTGCAAGAAGCGCAGGCAAAACCTATGAAGAGGCTGTAGGCGGCAGATGGAAGATGGCATGCCCTATGCCGGAAGCGGTAAAAAACATTGTCGTTATGGATGTTTCTGATGTAGATGCTGTGGCGAAAACCGTTGATTTCGTATTCAGTGCTGTGGACATGTCCAAAGAAGAGATCAGGGCCATTGAAGAAGCGTATGCAAAGACAGAAACTCCTGTAGTTTCCAACAACAGTGCGCACAGATGGACTCCGGATGTTCCGATGGTGGTGCCTGAAATCAATATAGATCACTTTGATGTGATTCAGTATCAGAAGAAGAGACTGGGTACTGAGAAAGGATTTATTGCCGTAAAACCTAACTGTTCCATTCAGGGATATGTGCCTGCTCTGGCTGCATGGGCAGAATATGAGCCTTATGAGGTAGTTGCCACTACTTATCAGGCAATTTCCGGTGCAGGAAAAACTTTTGCCGACTGGCCGGAGATGGTGGAAAACATTATTCCTTATATCGGCGGTGAAGAAGAGAAGAGTGAGAAGGAACCGCTGAGAATTCTGGGACATCTGGAAGACGGTGTAATTGTACCGGCCAAGGAGCCTGTGATCACCTGTCAGTGCGTCAGGGTGCCTGTTCTGGACGGTCATACTGCTGCAGTCTTTGTAAAGTTCAGAAAGAAACCGACCAGAGAGCAGCTCATAGAAAAGCTTCAGAATTTCAGTGGTTTTCCACAGGAAGCGGATCTGCCAAATGCTCCGAAACAGTTTATCCACTATACAGAAGAAGAAAACAGACCACAGGTAAAACTGGACGTGGATTGTGAGAACGGATTTGGAGTAACCATCGGCAGACTGAGAGAAGATACCGTTTATGATTTCAAATTTATCGGTCTTGCGCATAATACTGTAAGAGGAGCAGCAGGCGGTGCGGTACTGTGTGCGGAAGCTCTTACAGAAAAAGGATATATCCGTCACAAATAGGGGGTAAAGAGGTTTGGGATATTTTGAAGCAGTAATATTAGGACTGGTGCAGGGACTGGCAGAGTTCCTGCCCATAAGCAGTTCGGGTCATCTGGCTCTGCTGCAGGATATTTTTCAGGTTGAGGCAGATAAAGTACTGCTGTTTGCGGTACTTCTTCATCTGGGCACACTGGTTTCGGTATTCTTCGTCTACTGGAAAGACATCTGGGAACTTATCGCAGAGCTGGGACTGACCATTAAGGATCTCTGTACGGGAAAGGGGCTCCGTCTTTCGGAGCGCCCTGTCCGCAAGCTGGGAGTCATGATCATTGTCGCTACCATACCGACGGCGCTGATTGGACTTCTGCTTAACGATTTCTTTTCGGGGCTGTACACTTCCATGGTGGCTGTGGGTGTCGGTTTCCTTATTACAGGCGTACTCATGTTTCTGGCTGAGAGAATGGGATCGGCAAACAGGGATATCAGAAAGATGAATTTCAGAAATGCTCTCTTTGTGGGAATTCTGCAGGGAATCGCCATTTACCCGGGAATTTCCCGCTCCGGTTCCACTCTGGTGGGGGGACTGACTACGGGACTGAAAAGGGAATTTGCGGTGAAATTTGCTTTCCTCATTTCTATTCCGTCTATTCTGGGTTCTGTCATACTGGAGGCGCCTGCAGCAATAAAAGAGGGTCTTGATCCTCAGCTGGCGGGTCCCATTGCAGCAGGCGTGATCGTCGCCGCTGTTTCCGGTTTTTTTGCCATAAAAACAATGATTCGTATTGTATCTAACAAGAAGCTGAGCTATTTTTCCTACTATGTATGGGTGCTGGGACTTTGCACTATCGCTTATGGACTTTTCACCGCATAAATTATAATTTCAGGAGGAAGAGATAAGGTGGCGCAGGCTAAAAAAAAATCCCGGGGGAAAACCTCGGGAAGCACAACAAAGAAAAAAAACAGCAGGGAAGCTGCTGAGAGAAAGGCCGATCGGAGAGTTGTAGATGAGATCTGGGGGATTATCTTCATCGCTGCAGGCATCTTTCTCTTTGCTGCTGTACAGTTTCATGCAGCCGGTCAGATTGGAAACGGTATCGGTGATGCGCTGCGGGGCGTATTCGGCCATGTAGCTTTCATTGTGCCATGGTATCTGGCGCTGCTGGGTATATTGCTGTTTACAAATAAAATTGTTCATATATCAGGGAAATCCGCAGCCCTGATATTTGTGGTATTATTGATGTTCTGTTTGCTGAACAGCGGCAGATTTATAGACAGTTCCAACCTGTTTTATGATTTCGGCGATTTTTATGAAAAAGGAGTAACGCTGGAGGACGGAGGCTTTTTCGGCATGACTCTGGGAACCCTTCTGACAAAGCTTGTGGGCAAAGTGGGCCTTTATGTGTTTTCAGTGGTGGTAATTCTGGTTTCCCTTCTTTTGGTCATCAACACGCCTGTGTCCGGCGGACTGGAAAAGATCTTTGGAAGGGCGGCAGAAAGGAAAGCTTTGAGAGAGCAGGAAAAAGACGGTTTTGCGGATTCTGAAAAAGAAGAACAGTACAGGGAGCCTTCTCAGGTGGATCTTTTTGCCGATAACGGCAGAGACATTAAAATTATCACTCCTTTTGACGAGGCAGGGCCTCTTGGGAAAAAAGCGGAAAAACTCTCCCAAAAGGACAAGAAAAGCAATGTGCTGAAATACATGACAGACAAGAATCTCTTTGGTGAGAGCAGAAAAGAAGACAAGAAATCTTTCGGTCTTGAGGAGACCGTGGAAAAAGAAGGGTTTGGCCTTGACGGCTCACCGGCTTTCTCCGGAAATTACGGTCTTGAGGAGGCCTCTGTATCTGTTTCGGGATACGGCCTCGACGGCGGGCAGACCGAAGCGGAAAAGTCCGGCACAGGAATTTCCGAGAACAGCTTTGTGACCGTAAAGGACGGTAAAAAGTCTTACGGTCTTGCGGATATCAATGAAACCCCGAAGAAAAGCGCGCTTGACGGTATCAGTGGTATTACGGTTGCCGAGCCGGCCGCAAAACTGACAAAACAGGAAGCAAGCTCCATCACGTTGGACCCTTTGGAAATGGCAGTGCAGAAGACAAAAGGAAAGTATAAGAAACCTTCCATCAACCTTCTCAACAAGCCTCAGCTGCAGAACAGAGGCAGCATCAATATCGATCTGAAGATGAAGGCCGCCAAGCTGGAAGAGACTCTGAAAAATTTCCATGTGGATGCCAGAGTTGTGCAGGTAACGCAGGGGCCTGCGGTTACCCGTTATGAAATTCAGCCTAATGTAGGGGTTAAGGTCAGCAGCATTGTCAGACTGTCGGATGATATTGCCCTGAATCTGGAAGCAAAGAGTATCAGAATTGAGGCTCCGATTCCGGGGAAGGCGGCTGTGGGCATCGAAGTGGAAAACGATAAAATTAATATGGTTACCCTACGGGAAATTCTGGATTCTAAAGAGTTCAAAGAAGCCAAATCAAAGATTACCTTTGCAGTGGGTAAGGATATCGCCGGGAAAGCGATTGTGGCTGATCTGAAAGGGATGCCCCATCTGCTGATTGCCGGCTCTACCGGTTCAGGCAAGAGTGTATGCATAAACAGTATTATTACAAGTATTCTATATAAGGCTGATCCTGATGAGGTCAAGCTGGTGCTTATCGATCCGAAGGTAGTGGAGCTGGGCAACTATAACGGCATTCCACATCTTCTGATCCCGGTGGTGACGGAACCGGCCAAAGCTGCAGCAGCACTCAACTGGGCTGTTGCGGAGATGACAGACCGTTATAAGAAGTTTGCAGAAAATCAGGTTCGAGATCTGGAAAGCTATAACGATACCATGAGACTTCTGGGGCAGGAAGATCAGGTTATGCCGCAGATTGTCATCATTATTGACGAACTGGCGGATCTGATGATGGCTGCACCATCTCAGGTGGAGGAATCTATCTGCCGTCTGGCACAGATGGCAAGAGCTGCCGGGATGCATCTTATCGTGGCCACCCAGAGACCATCGGTGGATATCATTACCGGCGTGATCAAAGCCAATATTCCGTCCCGAATCGCTTTTGCCGTGTCTTCTCAGTTCGACTCCAGAACCATTCTGGATATGTCCGGCGCCGAGAAGCTGGTGGGAAAAGGGGACATGCTCTTCAATCCGCTGGGCATGGGCAAGCCTATCCGTGTGCAGGGCACTTTTGTTTCGGACAGTGAGGTGCACAAGGTGATTCAGCATGTCAAGTCGCAGGTGGAAGAAGTGGAATATTCAGGAGATGTGATGAACACTATAGAGAAGGGAAATCTCCCTCAGAACGGAAAGGACGATGATGGAGACGAACTTCTGCAGGATGCTATAGAATGTGTGGTTGCCGCCGGACAGGCCTCCGTGTCCATGCTGCAGAGACGTTTTAGAATTGGTTATAACAGAGCGGCCCGCATTGTGGATATGATGGAGGCAAGAGGTGTGGTCGGTCCGCAGGACGGCAGCAGACCGCGTCAGGTTCTGATCAGTGAGGATGAACTGAACGAAATGAAAAATGAAATGGAGAATCAATGAAAATCTATATAGAAACATTAGGCTGTCCCAAAAATTTTAATGACTCTCAGGTGGCGGCCGGAATTCTGGAGAAAAGTCACTATAAGATTGTTAATTCGCCTGATGAAAGCGATGTGATCATGGTTAATACCTGTGGATTTATCAATGATGCAAAAACTGAGTCCATTGAGCGTATCTTTGACATGGCGGCCTATAAACAGGAAGGCAAAAAACTGGTGGTTTCCGGCTGTCTTTCTCAGCGATACGGGCAGGAGCTTTACGATGAAATGCCGGAGGTTGATCTGTTTATCGGTGTCAATGAATATGAGAAACTGCCGCAGCTTCTTGAAAACCTGGAGCATCGAAACATTTCCTGCAGCCCATGCACTTCCGGAGCTCTGGAAAGTCTTCCGAGAAAAATTTCTGAAAATCCGTATACGGCAACGCTGAAGATTGCAGAGGGGTGCAACAATATCTGCGCCTACTGCATTATTCCCAAAATCAGAGGCAGATACAGAAGCAAACGGGAAGAGGATATTCTGAAAGAAGCGCAGGAACTGGCTGAGGCAGGCTGCAGAGAGCTGATCCTTATTGCACAGGATGTGACTTATTACGGTCAGGATCTCTACGGAGAACTACGGCTTGCAAAACTTCTGAAAAAGCTTTGCAGAATCGAGGGAATTCAGTGGATACGCCTGATGTACTGCTATGAGGATCGAATTACAGACGAACTGATTCAGGTGATTGCAGAAGAGGACAAGATCTGCAATTATCTGGATATTCCTATTCAGCATGCTTCTGACCGGGTTCTTCGCGCTATGAACCGACGTTCTACGGCGGCATCCATTGCTCATACGCTGAAACGTCTGAAAGCTGCTGTTCCTGATATTCATGTGAGGACGACACTTATCGTCGGTTTTCCCGGAGAGACAGAAGAAGACTTTGAACAGCTTCTGGACTTTGTAGAAAGAGAAAAGTTTGCCCGTCTTGGCGTATTCACCTATTCGCAGGAAGAGAATACGACAGCAGGGGAAATGGAAGACCAGATAGATGAGGAAGTCAAAGATGAGCGACTGGATGCGGTAATGCGCAGACAGATTGATATTTCCCTGGAAATGAACCGGGAAAAGATCGGTGGTATTTTTGAAGTTCTGGTAGAAGAACAGGATGAAGACGACAGTTATATCGGAAGAACCCGCTATGACGCTCCTGAAATCGATAATTCTGTAATTTTTACTTCCCCGCGGGCTCTGTCTGCAGGGGATATGGTAAAGGTGCAGATAAATGACGCCTTTGATTATGATTTAGTTGGAACGGAGGTTTTAGAATCATGAATTTACCAAATAAGCTGACTGTGGCAAGAATCATCGCAGTGCCCTTTTTTATCGCTGCTTATATGACAGGATATTATGCGGCAGCCTTTATTCTGTTTATCGCTGCTTCTCTGACGGATATGCTGGATGGGAAAATCGCCAGAAAGTATAATCTTGTAACAAATTTTGGCAAAATCATGGATCCGCTGGCAGATAAAATTCTGGTATATTCTGCATTCTGTCTCATGGTGGAGGACGGAACCGTTCCCGGATGGATGCTGATCGTGATTCTGGCCAGAGAGTTTGCTATTGCTGGCATGAGAACAGTGGCCGCATCAGAAGGTATCGTTATTGCAGCAGGGATGAGTGGAAAAATCAAAACCGTGCTGCAGATGATTGCAGTACCGCTTCTGCTGCTGGCTACAGCCATTACTCAGGCGCAGCTTCACCATTATTTCGGTCTGGCAGGGCAGATTTTTCTGTGGGCTTCTCTGGTAATGACCGTATATTCCGGAATAGAATATATCGCAAAGAACAAAAGCGTTTTCAGCATGCAATGAAAGAAACAGAGGTTTTTATGAAGACTGCCATATTAAGTGTGGGAACTGAACTGCTTTTCGGACAGATTACCAACACCAATACTGTTTTTCTGTCCCGGCAGCTTAATCTGCTGGGGTTTGATGTTCTGTATCATTATACGGTGGGAGATAATTCCGGCCGCCTTTCCGATATGATAGAGATGGCTCTGACTGACTGCGATCTGCTGATTACCACAGGAGGTCTGGGACCTACGGAAGATGATCTGACAAAGGAAACTGTGTGCCGCGTCCTTCATGATGAGCTGGTTATGCACCAGCCCAGTCTGAACCACCTCTATGACATTGCAAAGCGTCGCGGCAGAGCAATGACACCGAACAACTACAAACAGGCGATGATGCCTTCAAGAGCGCAGGTTTTTGACAATGAGGCCGGCAGTGCGCCGGGTTTTGCTTTACGGGAAGGAGAGAAAACCGTCATCTGTATGCCGGGGCCTCCCCGGGAAATGACCTGGATGTGGGAACATCGTGTAAGGCCTTATCTTGAGAAGCTGCAGACGGGGGTTATTTACTACAGAATGCTCCGCTTCTTCGGAATCGGCGAATCCTCTCTGGAAACAGAACTGATGGATCTCATTGATAACCAGACTGATCCTACACTGGCAACTTATGCGAAAGAGGGAGAATGCAGCCTGCGCATTGCTTCCCGAAGGGAGACGCTGGAGGAAGCAAAAGAAGCAGTGGAACAGATGGTGCAGAAGGTGTCGGAGCGCGTGGGACAGTACCTTTTCAGCTGTGATGATGAGGATCTGGAAACCGTGGTGGCAAAAAAACTGCTGGAAGAAAATATTTCTGTATCAGCCTGTGAATCCTGTACAGGCGGCATGTTTTCCGCAGCTTTGACCAATCTTCCAGGTATTTCGGCGGTATTTGACAGAGGTCTTGTGACCTACACCTATGGAGCGAAAATGGAAGAACTGGGTGTGCGCGAAGAAACCCTGTCTGCCTATACGGCGGAGAGCAGCCAGGTGGCCAGAGAAATGGCAGAAGGGCTTGCGGCAAAGACAGGCAGCAGACTGTGTATTTCTGTGACCGGAATTGCCGGACCCGGAGGCGGAACTTCAGAAAAGCCGGTGGGCACCATTTATCTGGGGTGCGTTTTTGACGGTGTTTATCACGGCAGAGAGCTTCGAACCCGCAATGTGAGCAGAGCGTGGAACAGACATTATGCGGTGCTCTGCATGTTTGACATGATCCGAAAAATATTGGATGACGGAGAATCGGGACAGAATAAGCGACAGGATGCGGAAAAGTAAAAAATGTAATTATTGACATAAAATGTAAATCATGATATATTGAGAAAGAAAAGACTTGACCGCAGCCCGGTTATAAGGTATGATAGTGCAAGAACAAATGTTCTTATATTCGGAGGTAGAGATGAGTACAACAGATGAAAGAGAAAAAGCCCTGCAGGCGGCGATGGATCAGATACAGAAGCAATTCGGCAAAGGCGCGATTATGAAACTGGGAGACGATACTCATATGAGTATCGAGACCATTTCTACAGGCTCTGTGAGTCTGGATCTGGCTACAGGCGTCGGAGGCGTACCTAAGGGAAGAATTGTGGAGATTTACGGTCCGGAATCCTCAGGTAAGACCACGCTGACTCTGCACATCGTTGCAGAGGCGCAGAAGAAAGGCGGCAGAGCTGCTTTCATCGATGCGGAACACGCTCTGGATCCTGTTTATGCCAGAAACCTGGGTGTCAAGGTGGATGAACTGCTGGTTTCTCAGCCGGATACGGGTGAACAGGCTCTTGAAATCTGTGATATGCTTGCCAGAAGCGGTGCGCTGGATGTGATTGTCATTGACTCAGTGGCGGCACTGGTGCCTAAGGCAGAGATAGAAGGAGAGATGGGAGATTCCCATGTGGGACTGCAGGCCAGACTGATGTCACAGGCACTGAGAAAAATTGCAGGTCATGTGAACCGTTCCAACACCTGCGTGGTGTTTATCAATCAGCTGAGAGAGAAGATCGGGGTCATGTTCGGAAATCCCGAGACCACCACAGGCGGAAGAGCGCTCAAGTTTTATGCGTCCATGCGTTTCGATGTGAGAAGAATTGAGACAATCAAGAGCGGCGATCAGATGCTGGGCAACAGAACCAGAGTCAAGATTGTCAAAAACAAGGTGGCGCCGCCTTTTAAACAGGCAGAGTTTGATATCATGTACGGGGAGGGTATTTCCAAACCGGGGGATATTCTGGACTGCGCAGTGGAACAGAAGATTGTAGAAAAGGCAGGCTCCTGGTACAGTTACAGCGGAGAAAGAATCGGTCAGGGCCGTGAGAATGTCAAGAAATGGCTGGCCGAAAACCCGGATGTTCTGGATGAGATTCAGACAAAACTGATGGAAACCCTTCAGCCTGTATCTGAAGAAAGCGGGCTGTCCGGCAGCGGTGATCTGCGGATCGATGAAGACGGTGTAGTTCTGGAATAGTTTTAGTTTAATATATAAAGATAAGGAGAGGCTATGGAAACATTAACCTGTATCAGAGAGAGAAGAAGTATCAGAAAGTTTAAGCCGGAAGCAGTGGAGCACGATACTATCCGCAGGATTATTGAGGCTGCAGCTTACGCACCATCCTGGAAAAACACACAGACCACCAGATATACGGTGATAGAGGATGCTGATCTGAAGGCAAAAATCGCAGAAGAATGTGTGCTTGACTTTACCTATAACAGCAAGACCATTCTCAATGCGCCGCAGCTTGTGATCGCTTCCTGCGTGACAGGACGTTCCGGATTTGAAAAGGACGGTTCCTTTACCACATCCAAGGAAGACAGATGGGAGAATTTTGACGCAGGCATTTCTGTTCAGACTTTCTGTCTGGCTGCCCATGATCTGGGTGTGGGTACTGTGATACTTGGCATTTTTGATGACAGCAAAGTGGCGGAAGCTGTAA
The DNA here is from genome assembly GCA_949289445.1 of uncultured Eubacteriales bacterium. Taxonomy (GTDB): domain Bacteria; phylum Bacillota; class Clostridia; order Peptostreptococcales; family Anaerovoracaceae; genus Senimuribacter. The sequence continues at coordinate 5,558 of CASEOD010000055.1, read as the reverse complement.
ATCTGCCTGAAGGAGAAGTGGTTACAGCGCTGATTCCCATAGGCTATGCGGAGGGAGATATTCCTGCCGCTCCTAAGAGAAAAGACGTTGAGGAACTGGTAAGATTTATGTAGGACTGCAGACGGCGTTTGTAAACGCCGTTTTTCCTTTTCAAAGGAGTAGATAAGGGAATATCCGTGCATACTTTATCCCCGATACAGTTTTTCCTTTTTTCTATTGACATCATTCAGGATGTGTGATATAAATATGATATCAAAAAGATATCAGAAATACATATCTCTTGGCATCACATGAAGTCTTTGCCGTAAAGACAGGTACGGCAGGAAAATGTCAAAAGGAAACGAGGAGGAACGTCATGGAAAACAAGCTTAATATTACACAGAAAGAAATCAGACCGATAAACGGCATGGTTATGCTGATTGCAGCAGTTCTGGGAACACTTCTGGCAATTGCTGCCATTATTGTGGGAGCGGTGTTACTGGAAAGCGCACTGGAAGAAATGTCAGGCTCCATGGGAGCAGGTATAGGGCTCATTGTGGCAGGAATTATTGGAATGATCGTGTTTCCGATTCTTTTTGGCGGACTGAAGGTTGTCGGCCCCAACGAAGCGCTGGTGCTGACTTTATTCGGAAACTACTATGGAACAATTCTGAAACAGGGATTCTATTTTGTAAATCCGTTCGTGACATACAACAATCCTGTTTACGGTAAAGAGACTGCTGCAGCCAAGGCGGCGGCTGCCGACAGAGAAAAAGGCGGAAAACTTTCAAGCGGCAGTGTGAAAGTGAACGCCAAAAAGACCGTCTCTCTGAAAGACAACACGCTGAATAACGGCGTGCAGAAGGTCAATGACATTATGGGAAATCCCATCATTATCGCTGCTGTGGTTATCTGGAAAGTGACAGATCCGACCAAAGCCGTGTTCAATGTGGAGGATTACACGGAATTCCTGTCAATACAGACCGATTCCACCATCAGAAACATTGCCAGAAAGTATCCTTATGACTGCATGAATAATGAAGAACACGATGAGACAAGCGAAAAAACTCTGAGAGGAAGTTCTCAGGAAATTGCAGAGAGCATGAAGATTGAGCTGGCAAAGAAGGTTGAATTTGCAGGACTGGAAATTGAAGAAGTCAGAATTACACATCTTTCTTATGCTGAGGAAATTGCAGCTGCAATGCTGAGAAGACAGCAGGCTGAGGCGGTCATTTCTGCCAGAAGCAAGATTGTTGACGGCGCTGTCAGCATGGTGAAAATGGCTATCGACAAGCTGGGAGAAGAGGAAGTTGTAGTTCTTGACGAAGAGAGGAAAGCGGCTATGGTTTCCAATCTGATGGTAGTACTCTGCTCGGATAAGGAAACACAGCCTATTGTAAACAGCGGCAGTATCTACTAGGTTTTACGGAGCAGGAAGACAGAGAATGTGGGGTTATCTTTAGAGCGATCGGAAATCAGAAGGAAAAAACCGGAGAAGTATTACGATGAATGAAAAAGAAATTCTGAAAAAAGAAAAAGAATTGCAGGAGCGGCTTTCCAGACTGAAAGAACTGGAGTCGGAGGTCAAGGCGAAAGAGAAAGCTGCGAAGCAGGCAGAAAAAGCAAAGAAACAGATTATTCTGCGTATTGCTCCGTCTCTTTGGGAAGAAATTGCCAGGTGGGCCGACGATGATTTTCGTTCCATCAACGGTCAGATAGAATTTCTTCTTTCCGAAGCTGTCAGGAACAGAAAGAAAAAGTGAAAGAAACCGGTACAAAACTGTGAAGCCGCAGATTAAGAATAATCTGCGGCTTTGCAGTTTTTTGCGGATAGTTGCTTCTATTGTGCGGCTGTGACAGTTTCCGGATATTAAAGAAGTCCTGTCTCTAAACAGAGTCACCGGAACCGACTTTTTATTTTGTCAAAAAGAATTGAAAAAAGTCTTGGAGAAATTTCTAAAAACATATTGACATTCCCGATCCGAAGGGCTAAAATAAATTACGTTAGCACTCAACGGAAATGAGTGCTAACGAAAAACAGAGTCGAGATATAAATTGAACATAAAACATAGAGGAGGTAGTTTAGATGAGTTTTGGAATTAAACCACTTGGAAGCCGTGTTGTAATCAGAAAGTTAGAGGCGGAAGAAAAGACACAGGGCGGTATCATTCTGACAAGCGCCGCAAAAGAGAAACCTCAGATGGCTGAAGTAGTTGCTGTGGGCCCGGGAACAAAAGACGAGCCGATGGAACTTGCACCGGGAAACAAGATTGTATTTTCCAAATATGCAGGTACTGATATTAAATATGACGGTGAAGAATACACTATCATGAATCAGTCAGATATTCTTGCAACTATCGAATAATTCGAATATATGGAGAGTAAGGAGGAAATATAGAAAATGGCAAAAGACATTTATTACGGCGAAGACGCCAGAAGAAAACTGCAGGAAGGCGTTGACAAACTTGCCGATACCGTAAAAATCACACTGGGACCTAAGGGCAGAAACGTACTTATTGAAAAGGCATTCGGTACGCCTCTTGTAACAAACGACGGTGTTACCATCGCAAGAGAAATCGAACTTGAAGATAAGGTGGAAAACCTGGGTGCACAGCTGGTAAAAGAAGTAGCAACAAAAACCAACGATCTGGCAGGTGATGGTACTACTACAGCTACCCTGCTGGCTCAGATCATCATCAAGGAAGGCTTTAAAAACGTGGCTGCAGGCGCAAACCCGATGGTTCTGAAGAAAGGTATCCAGGGTGCAGTAGAAGTAGCCGTAAAGGAAATTCAGAAGAACTCAAAATCCGTAGAAACAAAAGAAAGCATCGCGCAGGTTGCATCTGTTTCTGCAGGAGATGACAATATCGGTGAACTGATTGCCGAAGCTATGGAGAAAGTGGGCAAGGACGGTGTCATCACAGTAGAAGAGTCCAAATCCATGGGCACAGATCTGGATGTTGTAGAGGGTATGCAGTTTGACAGAGGTTACCTGTCATCCTATATGGTAAGCGATCCTGAAAAAATGGAAGCTGTAATGGAAAACCCTTATATCTTAATGACTGACAAGAAGATCAGCAATATTCAGGAACTGCTTCCGATTCTGGAACAGGTTGCAAAACAGGGAAGAAAACTGTTCATCATTGCGGATGATATTGAAGGCGATGCACTGGCAACTCTGGTTCTCAACAAGCTGAGAGGCGTTATCGATGTGGTTGCTGTCAAAGCGCCGGGCTTCGGTGACAGAAAGAAAGCGATGATGGAAGATATTGCAATTCTGACCGGCGGTGTTGTAATCAGTGAAGAAGTTGGCTACGATCTGAAAGAAGCAACTCTGGATATGATGGGTATGGCCGGTACTGTAAAGGTAAACAAAGAAAGAACTGTTATCGTAAACGGTGCAGGTGCTAAAGAAGATATTCAGGCCAGAATCGCAACTATTAAAACACAGATGGAAGAAACCGAATCTGAATTTGATAAAGAAAAATTCCAGGAAAGACTGGCTAAACTGTCCGGTGGTGTTGCGGTTATCAAAGTCGGTGCTGCAACAGAAACAGAACTGAAAGAAAGAAAGCTGAGAATCGAAGACGCTCTCAATGCAACAAAGGCTGCTGTTGAAGAAGGTATTGTTGCCGGCGGCGGTGTTGCACTGTGCAATACCATTCCGGCAGTGTCAGCTTATGCCGATTCGCTGGAAGGCGATGAAAAGACAGGCGCAAAGATTATCCTGAGAGCACTGGAAGAGCCAATCAGACAGATTGCTGAAAACGCAGGATTTGAAGGAAGTGTAGTAGTATCTGAGGTTAAGAATCAGAAGGTAGGCGTTGGCTTTAACGCAAAGACTGAAGAATATGTGGATATGATTTCTGCAGGAATTGTTGACCCTGTAAAAGTAACCAGATCTGCTATTCAGAATGCTTCTTCCGCATCCGCTATGCTGCTGACTACTGAAGCAAGCATTGTCGATATTCCAAGCGAAAATCCGATGGATAAAATGGGCGGAGCCGGCGGAATGGGCGGCATGATGTAAAGATCCCTGTGAATACACAGTGTGTAACATCATATAAAACAGAGAAACAACCGGCAGGTATCTGAAAAGAGCCTGCCGGTTTTCCTTACCGGAACAGGTTATGCAAAGTAATAACAGCATGGAAATAAAAAAACCTAAAAAATGTAAAAGGAGGGCACTCAAAGAATGAGTGCGCTTCTGTTTAATTGGACCTATAAAAAAGAAGTGAATCAATATAGTAAAGATTGTCTCACTTCAGATTCCTTTTAAGTTATATGGGTATAGAAATTTGTAAATGTATTCGTTTTATGATATGATTTAGAAAATAATAGGGATTTTAACTGAACAAAGAGGGGTAAAATGAGTACAGATGCAAGAAATAAAGTTGCCGAACTGATTGAGAAAAAATACAGCAGACTGATTCAGCATATCGCACAGGAAATTCTGAAGGATGCCTGGCTGACGGAAGATGTTTACCAGGAGGTGCTGATGAAATTCATTCTGTTCCATGAGGAGAAATTTGAAATGCCGCCCGGAGAGATGAAAAACTATCTTTGTGCAGCTGCGAGAAATACAGCTCTGACCATGGCAAAGAAAAACGGAAGAATTACATGTGCTGAGCAGGAAGAAATAGACAGCAGTGTTTTAAATATGGACCTGCTTGATATGGAAGCATTTCATGACCGGTACGGATTCGGCCCTGAGGTACAGGAGCTGCTTGCCGCACTGGACAACAAGGATAAGGATATTCTCTGTCTGAAATACGGGGAAGGATATGAGGACAGAGAAATTGCAGAAATAACAGGATTAAGTGAATCCGCTGTACGGAAAAGAATTTACAGGGCAAAACTGCAGATGCAGACCATTTTGCTGAAAGATGAAGGGATGAATGACAATGGAAAATGATATTGAGAGAAAGGCAGAAGAACTGCTTGCTGCAGTTGGTACCGAACTGTCGAAATCCCGTGAAAAGTACGCAGATGCCATTTTAGAGGGGGAAAAAATACCGCTGTTTGCAGAAGAGAAGCATAAGAAGACTTACAGAAAAATCAGCCTGCGGAGAATGCTGATACTGGCAGCTGTACTGATCATACTCATGGGGATTTTTGTAACTTCTGTTACCGGAGTCAGAGAAAAGGTGCTCAATCTGTTTTCACAGAAAGGAGAAGTAAGTACAGAACTGAGTTCACTGGAGAACCGGCAGTTTGATGGGCAGGTGCCGGAAATCGAACCGGGATATTTGCCGGAAGGCTATGAACTTGTGTCTGAAAGCAATGAAGGATTTCTCTTTTCAAAATTATATGTAGCAAATGAAAGGGAAAGTATCTATTTGTCTGTCCAGGAAAGTGAAAGTTTCAGTGTCAGTGTGGATAACGAGACGATGAAACAGGAACTGACAAGAGTGAATGTATATCAGGCGCAGCTTTTTTATCGTGATGGAGAAAGTTATATTGTATGGCAGGTTGGTGATTATATAATTGACATTGCCGGTACAGTTCCAAAGGAAGAGATGATGAAGATTGCAGAAAGTGTTTGTCTAGCAGGATGAGTTAAATGAAATTATAATATA
>CASEOD010000054.1 GCA_949289445.1 uncultured Eubacteriales bacterium | reverse complement strand
GAGGTACAGTGCCGACCATCTGGAAATGGTAGTGGATGATGAGATGTGGCCTTTGCCTAAGTACCGTGAATTGTTGTTCTTCTAATAGATGGTGAGTTTTAAAGAAAGTATTTCCGCTGAAGAACTGGACAAACTGGAGCTAGCCAGTTTTCCGGGAAAGATTTTCGTTGTCGATACGGTAGGCGCGGAGTTCAACAGGGCTGTAAATTATCTGAGAAGCCAGAAAATCATCGGCTTCGATACGGAGACCAGACCTTGTTTCTCCCCGGATCAGCCCCGTTATGGAGTGGCTTTGCTGCAGCTGTCAGGGCCTGACCGGGCTTATCTGTTCCGAACCAAGACTATCGGTATGCATCGCAGACTGTGCAATCTGCTTGCTAACGACAGGATAATCAAAGTCGGTGCTGCCGTCAATGACGATATCCGCGGACTTCAGAGATACAGGGACTTCACACCGCAGGCTTTTGTAGATCTGCAGAAAATCGTCCCTGATTTCGGTATCAGAGACAAGAGCGTCAAGAAGATGACCGCTATAATACTCGGTTTCAAGATATCGAAATCACAGCAGCTTTCAAACTGGGAGGCAGAAACGCTTTCTGAGGCCCAGGAAAAATATGCAGCCACAGACGCATGGGTATGCCGGGAGATGTATCTGAAACTCATGCAGGCCGCCGAACAGCAATCGATATGGTAAAAGTAATATTGAAAAAAGGGCGAGAAGAGTCCCTGAAGCGTTTTCATCCTTGGGTTTTTTCCGGTGCCATAGCCCAGATAACCGGTAATCCGGCGGAAGGCGATCTCGTAGGAGTGTATTCATCCGACGGAACATTCATGGCTGCCGGCCATTACCAGATAGGTTCCATAGCAGTCAGAGTGCTCAGTTTCGATTCTGATGTGCAGAGCCCTGATTTCTGGGAGATAATGATCAGGCGGGCACTGGATGTGAGGCTCGCCGCCGGTCTTGCAACAGATCCGGCACGAACCGATGGAAATATACTCAAGACTGACTGCTACCGTCTCGTACATGGAGAGGGAGACAATCTTCCGGGGCTTATAGTCGATTACTATGATGGCGTGTGCGTCCTGCAGGCTCATTCTGCGGGCATGTTCAGAAGCAGGAAACAGATAGCCGATGCTTTGCAGAAGGTCTACGGTGATTCACTCAAGGCCGTTTATGACAAGAGTTCGGGGACTGCGCCGTTCAAGGCCGGACTGGATCTGGTGGACGGTTACCTTTACAGGAAAGATGGTTTTGTTTCAGACGAAACTGCCGTCAAGGAAAACGGACACAGGTTTCTCGTGAACTGGACTTCGGGGCAGAAGACGGGTTTTTTCCTGGACCAGCGAGAAAACAGGGCTCTGGTGGAGAAATATGCCTGCGGTCGCAATGTCCTGAATCTGTTCTGCTATACGGGAGGATTTTCCATCTATGCGCTTGCCGGCGGGGCCGTGCATGTGGATTCTGTGGACAGTTCGGCCAAGGCTATGGATATGGTAGAAAAGAATGTGGTCCTGAACAGCTTTGATTCAGGCCTTCATACGGGATATTGCTGTGATGCCATAGATTATCTGAAAAACGTTCCGGAAGGAAAGTATGATCTTATGATTGTCGACCCTCCGGCTTTTGCCAAGCACAGGGGAGCGTTGAAAAATGCTTTGAGAGCCTATCAGCGTCTCAATGCGTATGCCATATCAAAAGTGGCGCCGAAAGGACTGGTATTTACATACAGCTGCTCGCAGGTGGTCGATAAGGAGGCTTTTGCACTGGCGGTCTTTTCTGCGGCGGCACAGACTGGAAGAAGCGTCCGCATACTTGACAGGCTCAACCAGCCGGCCGACCATTCCGTCAATATCTACCATCCTGAAGGGGAGTATCTTAAAGGACTTCTGCTTTATGTGGAATAATGTCTCCTATTTCTGCATTCCGCAGGATGGTTTCGTTGCGTTACACAGGTAGAGACAAATAAATTTTGATAATAGGGAAAAAGGTATTATCTTTGCAGTCCGAAAAACAAAAGAGTTCTTTTGAATAGACAAGGTGCTATGGCCGAGTGGTTAGGCAATGGTCTGCAAAACCATGTACAGCAGTTCGATTCTGCTTGGCACCTCGACTTATTGGTTATTAGTTTTAGTGTTA
>CASEOD010000053.1 GCA_949289445.1 uncultured Eubacteriales bacterium | reverse complement strand
TGTCTGTCTGTCTGTCTGTCTGATTATGAGCGGTAAATCTCTTTTGTCAAGACCTTTTTCGTAAAAATTCATTCTGTCTTTCCGTCTTCATCTTTTAATTGAAAAATAACACAGTCATATTATACCGAAAAAAAACAGCCTTGACCATCACCCGTTCCGGCACCCAAAACGGGTGACCCATGCAGGGACTCCGGCAGATAATTTCTCTATTGGAGCATATGTTTTTTTAAGTCTTTTCGGTTCTTGATTCCCAGTTTACGCATGACTTCCGAAACATGACTTTTAACCGTATTTGCCGAAATATTCAGGTATTCCGCAATTTCCTGCGTCGTCCAGCTGCGGGCAGCCAGCATGGCGATTGCAAACTCGGTGGTGGTCAGATCGTCTGCCACATCATGTCCGGTAATAGGGTTATGAACTCTACGCCAGCCGGAAGAGAAACGATAGGTGATGTCGATAATTCTTTTGAACTCCTCCGGCCATTCCGGTTTAACCGTCGCCTCCAGCATTCCTCCCAAAAGCCCATGATGTTCCCCGAAGCCTTCGATCAGGTCGTCCGGCCGGGCCATATCCCACGCCGCCAGCAGATGAGTACGGGCCCGATCTGTCAGCTTCATGCCCATATAGTCCATTACTGCCACCAGATGCAGATAAATAGCAGAGACAGGATAAGCAGATGCGCCCATGGCAAGGGTGGCCTCCACAATCCCGGCGCTGTGGGCATATTCTTCTTTCAGATAAAGATAGTGGGCCTGCACATACAGTGCAAAGGCCCGCACACCGGGCGGCAGCAGCGGCAGGAATGCCTCTGTTGGCGGCATTTTCTCCGGCAGAGGCAGATGCAGCAGCACCGCTGCGGCAAAAGCCACAAAGGCTTCCATGGCACGAAGCGGAGAGGCAGTTTTCCCGCCATCTTCCAACATGCTTTGGATTTCCTGCAAAGCGCGCCGTGCGTGGTCGATGCGCCCCATGGTCAGACAGGAATAAGCAAAAATCCAGCAGGCAGAAAGACGGATTCCTGCATCTTCTGCCGTAAGATAGACTTCCGTTTCCTGCATGGCCTTTTCTGCCTGCCCGCTGAAATAGTGGTATTCTGCCAGAGCAATATCCTTTTTCGGACCTGCTTCCATTTTCTCAATGGTTTGTGTACAGTGCCCCGGTTCAAAGGGCGTGTTCATCAGAGGCATAAAGCCGGGAAACAGCCCCTGCCTTTTATTTGATTTTGGAGGTGCGGTCTGCTTTTTCTGTTTACGGGGATCTCCGGGTTTTTCTGCATCAGCGGGAATGGCCCAGGAACCGCCGAACCGCTCCGCGCCGTGGATACGCCCTTCAGAACAATACTGGTTAATCCGGCGCCCAGATACACCCCATTTTTTCGCCGCATCCCGAATCGACAAATACCCTTTCATTTCACACCTCCCATTATATCAATCACTTCTGTTACCAGTCTATTATATACGAATTTTCGTAGAGTTTCAAGGCAGACAAAATCATGTGAAAGGCCACAATCTAAAGTGATCCCGGTATTACAACTGAATAAAAAGTCCGGAATCACAAATACGGATTATGTTAAAGGCTGCGGGAAAACTTTTTTACCAAAAGCGTTACCTTATGAAAAATATAACGGATATGCAGTATCCTTATCCCTAACGTGATAAGCCGTCCCTTTGGCAGTGATGGAAACGACAAAACAGTGGCAGGAGCAGCCGGCTGAATAGTCTTTAACGGAAAACTACCTGTTTTCTGACAAGGACTCGGCACTTTCCGGTCACAATGAATCTTAAGAAGCAAAAGGAGTCACTTTCCATGGACGGTATTCCTCCATAGAGAGTAACTCCTTCTATCTATTCTCCGCGAAAAGCGTCAATGGCATCATAGATATTTTCCGCGCCTGCCAGAATGCAGCCCTCCACCTTGTCTGTACCGATACGGTCCGCATTTTTCTTCGGCAGAATAATCTGTTCATAGCCCATGCGGACAGCTTCTGAGACAATTTTTTCCGCATGCTGCACTGATCGAAGTTCTCCGGTCAGCCCGACTTCTCCGATAGCCAGAGTTCTTTTAGGGCAGACAATCCCGCGCATGGAGGAATATACCGCCAGAGCCGCGGCCAGATCCACAGAAGTGCTGTCAGGCCGCATTCCTCCTACCACGTTGACATAGACATCCTGATTGATCATAGTCATGCCCGCCTTCTTTTCCAGAACCGCCAGAATCATGTTCAGGCGCTGATGATCAATGCCCACCGCAGTTCTTCTTGCAAAGCCCACATTGGCAGGAGCCGTCAGTGCCTGCACTTCAAAAAGAACAGGTCTGCTGCCTTCATAGACTGCAGTGGTGACAGAGCCCTCCGTCTGCACCGCAGTGGACTCCAGAAAAGTGGCAGACAGATTCCGGATCTCTTTAAGACCGCCTTCCTCCATCTGAAAGGCTCCGATTTCGCTGGTGGTGCCGAATCTGTTTTTAAAAACCCGCAGAATCCTCAGATCGTGATCCCGCTCTCCCGTAAAGTTCAGCACGCAGTCCACCAGATGTTCCACAATCTTCGGTCCCGCCAGTTCTCCGTTCTTTGTCACATGGGCAACGATGAACACCGGAATATTTCCCGTTTTCCCCAGTTTCATCAGCCGGTTCCCCACATCCCTGACCTGAGATACACTGCCGGGAGCAGAGTCCAGCGTCAGGGTATACATGGTCTGAATGGAATCTATGATTAAAAACTCCGGGTTCAGAGTTTCGCATACCTGCTCGATATTCTCCATATTGGTTTCCGACAGAATGTACAGACTGTCACTGAGCCGGCCGCATACTCTGTCGGCCCTCATCTTAATCTGCGCCTCCGATTCCTCTCCGGAAACATAGAGTACCGTCCCCAGTGTCCGGGCCAGATTAGCCGCCGCCTGAATAATCATGGTGGACTTTCCGATTCCCGGCTCTCCCGAAATCAGCGTCAGCGATCCTTTCACCAGCCCGCCGCCCAGTACCCTGTTCAGCTCGCCGATGCCCGTATCGATTCTGATATAGTCTCCGCTTCCTTCTATGTCTTTCAGTCTGGCCGGCTTTGCGCCGGCAGAAGTTCTCCTTCTGCTGTCATCTTCCGCTGCCGGCATGACCTTCTCCTCCACCATGGAGTTCCAGGCGCCGCAGATGCACTGTCCTATCCACTTGCTGCTCTCATAGCCGCATTCCTGACAGACAAACACTGTCTTTCCCTTCTTCGCCATAATCACCTGACTCTCTTCCTCTAAACAAACATTCGTTCTTTTCTATCAGTATAACAGCTGCTGTACTTTCTGTCCATATTGGTTTTACTCTTCCACAAAAGAAGTAAGTCCGCCGGTCTTTGTCAGATTACCGTCTCTGTCCACGAAAACGGCTTCCACTCCTTCCACAGATTCAATGAATTTTACACCGTCTTCAACCCCCAGCAGCAGGCAGATGGTGGACATGGCATCACAGTCCGCCGAAGTATTTTTTTCTCCAATCAGTGATACTGAAGCCACATCCGTATCACACGGCCAGCCTGTCTCTACATCCAGTATATGATGGTAATAGTGTCCGTCCTTTTCAAAACCTCTCTCATAGATACCGGAAGTGACCACGGTGGCATCCCGAACCGTCACATAGCCCACAATTTCTCCGGTCTCAGTAAAGGGCTTCTCCACTCCGATCTTAAAGTCTTCGCCGGCTTTATCTCCGATAACGATAATGTTTCCGCCAAAATTCACGACTGCACTGGTAACGCCTTCGGCTTCCAGTTTTTCTGCGGCTCTGTCTCCCACATAGCCTTTGCCGATGCCGCCTAAAGTCAGTTCCATATCGGCATTTCCCAGAGTGACAGTGTTTCCCTCAATGCTGACATTTTCATAGCCTACGCCTTTCATGGCCTCTTTTACTGCCTCTTTAGAAGGAACCTGAGGATCCGCCTCATGAAAATCCCATAAAGCTGCTGCCCGTCCGATGGTGATGTCGAACTTTCCTCCGGAAACCTTTCCGTAGTAAAGCCCCTTTTCTATCACCTCCACCGTTCTGGGATCGCACTCTACAGGCTTTCCGTCAGCGTGATTGATGCGATAAATATCACTTCCCTCTTTGGTTGCGCTGAGAAGCGCTTCATATTCCGCACAGAGAGCGAACGCATCGTCAATAGCCGATGCTGCTTTTTCTTCACTCATGTCCTCCATGTCGTAGATGTCTATCTGGCACATAGTGTCCATATAATAGCTGGTCCTGGAAACAGGTTCTGCCTTCCCCGCACAGCCTGTCTGTGTTATAATAAGTGTCAGGGTCATGGAAACTATGACCGCCGTTGATAAGAATTTTTTCATATACAATACCTCGGAGTGTTTATGTTCAAAATAATAAAAAAAGCTGATATTGTTCTTCTGGCAGTACTTCTCATTGTGAGCACAGCCCTGTCCTACTGGTCCTTCTCCGGAGGCAGCGGCGCCAAAGCCGTTGTCACTGTAGATGGTGAACTTTACGGCACCTACAGTCTGTCTCACGATCAGGTTATAGAAATCAGACAGAACAATCATCTCAATAAGATTACCATAAAAGACGGCTCGGTGCAAATGTCTTATTCTGACTGTCACAATCAGATCTGCGTCAATGACGGCAGGATCAGCCGGGCAAATCAGAGTATTGTCTGCCTGCCCAACAAGGTCATGGTGGAAATCATCGGCGGAGAGGAGGATATCGATGCAGTCGCAAACTAGCAGATCCGCAGCGCGGACCAAAAGGCTTGCTCTGGCTTCCATGCTGGCATGTCTTGCGCTGATCTTTTCTTACGTGGAAGCCCTCATTCCCTTTAATGCCGGAATTCCCGGCGTCAAGCTGGGTCTTGCCAATCTGGTGGTCATCATTGCTCTATATGAAATGAATTTCCGCTATGCGCTGCTTATCAATCTGATCAGAATTTTTGTCGCAGGCCTTCTGTTCAGCGGTGTGTTCGGAATGTTATATTCTCTGGCCGGCGGTCTGCTCAGTCTGTTTGTCATGTGGTGTCTGAAAAAGACAGGTCTCTTCAGCATGACAGGTGTCAGTATGGCAGGAGGCGCGGCACATAACATGGGACAGCTGCTGATGGCTTCTGCCATTGTGTCCAATCTGCGAATGTTCCTGTATTTTCCCATTCTCATGTTCAGCGGAATCGGTACAGGGATTCTCATCGGAATCACCGCCTATATCATTGACGGTAAAATTCCGAAAAGCTTATTCAGATAAAATTTATATATAAAGGAAGGGATATTATGCGAGAACAGTTAACCAGTCTGCGAAATCTGATGCAGAAGCATCGGATCGACGCCTATATCATTCCGACCACCGACTTTCACGGTTCGGAATATGTGAACGATTATTTCAAGTGCAGGAAATATATCTCCGGCTTCACCGGCTCTGCCGGCACCCTGGTAATTACTCAGACAGAGGCTTACCTCTGGACCGACGGCAGATATTTTCTGCAGGCAGCCTCTCAACTGACAGACTCGGGAATCGGTCTGATGAAAATGGGCGAACCGGGCGTTCCAACGATAACGGAATATCTGAAAGAACATCTGTCACAGGATCAGACCATCGGATTTGACGGAAGAGTCATAGATTACCGCCTGGGCTGCGACTTTGAAAAAATTGCCCGTATCCGCTGCGACATGGATCTGGCCGGGGACATATGGCTTGATCGGCCGGCTGTCAGACCGACCTCCATCTACCCGCTGCCCGCAGACGTAACAGGAGAAACTGCCGCCTCCAAACTTTCCAGGGTGCGCAGCGTCATGAAAGACAAAAAGGCCGACTATCATCTGATCACAAAGCTGGAAGATATCGCCTGGCTGTTTAACCTGAGGGGGCGCGATGTGGCAAATACACCAGTATTCTTCTCATTTGCCCTGATCACACAGACCCGCGCTTTTCTCTATGTTATGGATGAAGGGTTTACCGGAGAAGATGTACGTCCGTACTTTCAGATTTTTGAGGATGTGAAAACCCTCTCTCCCGGCAGAATTCTGCTGGATGAAGATGTTGTCAGCTATGCGCTGATTCGTTCTCTGCCCCCTGATGTGGAAGTAATCTCCGGCAGCAATCCGACAGAATTGATGAAGGCGCTGAAGAACGAAACCGAAATCTCCTGCACAAAAAATGCCCATCTCAAAGACGGCGCCGCCATGGTAAAGTTTATCTGCCGGCTGAAAGAGTCTATGGCAAAATACAAAGAAGAAAAGGGTAATGTGGAAATCACTTCCGAAATCGCTGCAGCAGACTATCTGGAGCAGTGCCGCCGTCAGCAGGAGGGCTGCTATGATTTGAGTTTTTCCACCATCTCCGGATACATGGAAAACGGCGCAGTCATCCATTACGATCCTACGGAAGAAACCAACAAGACGCTGAAACCGGAAGGCTTTCTGCTGGTGGATTCAGGCGGTCAGTATGAGGACGGCACCACCGACATCACCAGAACCATTGCTCTGGGACCACTGTCACAACAGATGAAAGAGCATTACACAGCGGTGCTCCGCTGCCATATCGCTCTGGCAGACTGCCGTTTCCCTGCCGCAACTTCCGGTGCAGTGCTGGATGAACTGGCCCGCCGGCCTCTGCGCGCCATCGGCCTTGATTACAACCACGGTACCGGCCACGGCGTGGGACATCTTCTCAGCGTTCATGAGGGACCTCAGACCATCAGTACGAAAGCGGGAAATCAGCAGGTTTTCTATCCGGGAATGATCACCAGTAATGAACCCGGCGTCTATCTGGAAAACCGGTACGGTATCCGCCTGGAAAATGAAATTCTCTGTGTTGAAGAAGCATCAGGCATGCTGAAATTTGAGACAATTACCTGGTGTCCCTTTGAAAGGGATGCGATTCTTCCGCAGCTGATGACTGAGGAAGAGCTTGACTGGCTCAACCGCTATCATGCGGAAGTATACGGAAAAATCGCCCCGCGGCTTGACGCGCACACAGCTGCATGGCTGAAAGAACAGACCGCACCGATAAACCGGTAGTTTCAGAATATAAGAAAGAGGTGTTTTCAATCATTGCGGCCAATGATTCTGCACACCTCTTTTTTTGTTATCTCAACCAGTTCTATAGAAGAAAATCCTTCCCCTAACGATTTTCCCTCAGATATTCCTTTACTGTCTCCTGCGCACGGAGCATACACTCTGCAAGAACCTCAGGAGTATAAGGCAGTTCGGCGGTAGGGCCTGCGCAGATTTCTCTGCAGGCCTGCAGCAGTTCTGTTTCACCGGCCTCACCCATTCCCAGTTCTTCAAATGTCAGCGGCATTTCAAGATCCCTGCACCAACCGATATATCTGTATATATCCTCTTTCGGTTTCCCCTGATGAATCTTCATCGGAATGATAGCCCAGGCCACCTGTGCTCCGTGCATAACGTTTTTGTTAACATCAGGGAACAGCACCATGGCTTTTGCCAGAAGGTGGGCAAAACCGGAACAGGCAGCGGCTCTCATATGGCTGTTGCTGAACAGCACCTGAGACAGTACATTTTCATATTCATGAGAAATAATTCCTGCTTTTGCGTCCTCATAAGCCTTCTTTCCCTGGGTCAGAAACAATTCACAGCTTTTCTCTATCACATCCCAGCTCAGTTCCGGAAATTCATTCATGCTGCCCATCAGTTCATTGGTATAGAAAACTTCAAGATAAGTGCACATCTGATCTCCGATACCTGCCGCAAATCCCTTTGCCGGCGCCTGAATCAGCATAGAGGTATCGGCAAGAACCAGATCCTGATAATTCGGCAGATAATAGCAGGCAACCTGCCGGCTTCCGTCTTCGCTGTAAATAACGCACAGAGGTGACGCACTGGCGTTGGTCGAAGCCATCGTCGGCACCAGCACACAACGCACACCGGTAAAATATGCCGCTGCCCGTGCAAAGTCCAGCGCTTTTCCGCCGCCGACTCCGATAATGCAGTCAAACTTCTCTTCATTGATCCTCTTCACCAGATGCTCCACACGTTCCATGGTGATCTCACAACCGCCGTAGTCCTCAAACTCTACAGTGGTTTTCACGTTCATCTCGTCAAAGCGCTTCGCCTGAGCAATCTGACGGTTATACCGGAAATTGGACCCGGCAATCTCCGGCATGAGCATTTCTTCACAGGTTGATTCATAACTTTTTCGGATTGTGGAATACACATAGTCGTTCACATGACGGCAGGAAGTCACCGCAAGAAATCTGGTACCCATTCCAAAGGTATAACGCTTAATCTCCTTCAGCGCATTACTGCACTGTACGTATCTTGCACTGGTCTGTAAATCATAGTAGCTCATTCTGAATCCTCCTTATTTCTCTCCGTTCCGGTAAGATATGATGCCATAGTGTGCATAGAAATCCATCACATCACAGATTTCTCTCTCGTAATCCTCAAAACAGTTGGCTTCAATAGAAACAATGCCGTTAAAACAATCACTCTTAACAAAGTCAAGAAACTCCGTATAGTCAATGCCGTCATTCAGTGACTGAATCTTTCTTTCTTTTTTGTTCAGATAATCGGTGCCTGGATTGTCTAAATGAGCATGTACGATACGATCCGCATATCTGTACAGATCCTCAACAGAACGGTTTTGTTCATATTCCCACCGGTAGTCCACCATGGTGAAGATATTCTCTCTGCCCAGAGATGCAACATATTCAGCCGTTTCCTCCACTGTCTGCAGATAATTTGTCACGCTCGGGCCCAAAGGTTCCACGATTACCGAAAGTCCGTATTCCGCAGCTGTATCGGCACATCTGAGCACTGTCTCTGTAAAATTCTTCTTTGTCAGTTCCGAAAGTCTGCCGTCTTCAGGCAGCATTCTGCTTGATCCGTTTCCGAAACACCAGTATGAGGCTCTCAGCTTCTTCGCTCTCTTTCCGCTTTCCTGAAGATATTCGTTCCAGTCGTCCGGATTCCACTCTGTATCTGAGAAAGAAACCGCACAAGGAATGGGATTATCAATAACAGTACATTTTAATGCGCTTTTTTTCAGTTCCTCTGCAGCTTTGTCAAAACTCTCCCGGCTCATCTCCATCAGATCCGTGTTTGACGGCTCAATACAGTCAAATCCGGCTTTTTCCACTGCCCGGAGTTTATCCATAGATGCGTTCATGCTAAGTAATACTTTTTTCATAACTTTCCTCCCATTTACCCGGCCATCAGAAATACGACTATAGGGCCGAGTACAGTCAACAGTATGTTCCCGATAGCATAGGCCGGCGCGTAGGAAACTGCAAAAATGCTGCAGCCGGTTCTGTCTATCAGCGCATTAAGTGCGGCGACGATGGTTCCGTTTCCTGCCTGTGTTCCCAGAACGTCCGGCACATCCATTTTCAGTACGAACCGTCCGAAGGCCATTGCCAGAAGATGAGTTCCGGCAGAAACAATGATTCCTATCAGGAATATTTTCAGTCCCATTGTCTTTAGAGCCACGATGAAATTCTTTCCGGCGCCCAGTCCCGTGCAGGCGATAAAGAGATTCAGTCCGTAGATGATCATGAACCACCTGGCTCCGGCAGGAATATAACCGATTTTCGGATGTTTCTCATGAACGCATCCCAGAATCATCCCCAGCACCAGAACGCCGCAGCCGCTGCCCAGTGTCAATGGAATATATCCCATCTTCATGGTAAACCCACCGATAATCAGGCCGATAATAATTCCGAAACATAAAAAACTCACGTCCGTTTCCTTCTGTTTCTCTACAATGCTTCCGTCAGCCTTGACCTCGTCGACATAACCTACCGCTTCCGCCTTTTCCAATGTGACCTTTTTCAGATCCACTCGCAGTAAAACAGGTTCTACTCTCTGAATCAGCACAATAATTCCCGCCATACCGAAGAAGTAGGTCAGCGCATAAGCGATAGACACATTACTCTGCAGAACCGCTTCTGTGGCCTCATCCAGTCCCAAAGCGGCAATGGCATCTCCTGCAGTGCCGATTACTGCTGTCTGGGTCAGCGATCCGGCGAAAATTCCGGCAGAAGTTCCTGCATCCAGTCCGAAGGTGCGGCAGAGGCCTACACTGAGACCGGTGCCCACTGCCACAAAGAACAGACTCAGAATAATAACCTTGATGCCGGCATCCCGAAATCCTTTGACAAAAGCCGGTCCGGACTCATATCCGATAGCAAATACACACAATGTAAAGAATAACATCGAGGCCGTACTGCTAATCTCAAAAACCCCGGCCTGACCGATGATCATGGCAACAAACAGGGTTCCGACCGTTGACCCGAAAGTGAATTTGCCGAAACTGATGTTGCCGATGAGATGCCCCAGACAAAGCGACAACAGAATGGCAATCAATTCATTGCTGAGCAGCCAGTCTCCGATACTCCGTAACATCTCCATGATGCAACTCTCCTTTCTTTATTAGTTTTTTTAATTATTTTTATATAATCATTTATTTTTTATAATGACATTATAGTCTTTCGCCTTCACTTTTTCAATAGACAAATCTAAAATTTTTCAAAAATTTCGTCTTTTCTCCGTAAAATCACATTTGACTATTGTCCTGCGGCAATATAAAATTGTAGTTAACAAGCTTTAGCGGAGGAGAAAAAATGAAATTCAAGAATATAGAGGCGTTCCTGGCAGTGGCAGAAAACTCCAGCTTTACAAAAGCCGCAGAACAACTGAACTGCTCACAGTCCACAATCACCATGCAGATAAAAGAACTGGAAAAAGAAGTGGGCACTCTGCTCTTTGACCGGGTAAATAAGAATGTCAACCTTACATCTGCCGGGAAAATTTTTCTTCCCTATGCACAAAAGACCATCTTTGACACCAACACAATTATGAGCCAGCTCTCTGATTCGGCTGCCATCGAAGGAGAACTGAATATTGCCGTCTGGCAGACACTGAACATGTTTGTCATGCCGGATATTCTCGACAAATACATGCAGCGCTACCCTAAGGTGAAACTGTTCCTGAGTGAGCCGGATCCCGGAGATATCTTCGAACTGCTGGCAAAAAATAAGATTGACTTCGCTTATCTGGCAGACGATCCGGTAATACAGAGCAATATCGTGCAGTTCAGTGGAAAACAGGAAGAACTGTGTTTTGTGGTCAGCAAAAATCATCCTCTGACCGAAAAGAATTCTCTTCTTCTGAAGGATCTGTGCACTTACAGCTTTCTGGTGACCCTTCACGATCACTGTTACCACGCTCATCTTCTCCGTGAACTCGGACGCCAGAATCTGAAAATACAGACAAAACTGGAGTCCGGCAATACTGAACCGCTCAAACTGATGGCTGAACGTGGACAGGGCATCGCCTACCTTCCTTATTTTTCTGTCAGGGAAAGTCTCGAAGACGGCAGGCTTGTGAAACTCAACGTCACAGATTGTAAACACTCAGTTTTTCGGCAGATCATATACCATCGGAACAAATGGGTTACGCCTGCCATGAAAGCAATGATAGAACTGATCAAAGAAGCGGAGAACAGCATATGAAGGATCTCATCTTATTTCTGTTTCTGGCCTGCATCGGATACTTTCTTGGAAGCCGGCTGCGAAACCATAGATCTCTGACAGTTTGGACAGGTCATTTTCAGACCGGAGCCATTGTGCTTCTCATTTTCTCCATGGGACTGCGCATGGGCTCCAACGAAGAAGTTATCGGCAACCTTGCATCTATCGGCCTTCTTTCCGCCATGCTTGCAGTTCTTGTCATGGCGGTTTCCGCTGTATCCGCCACACTGGTGAGAAAGTTTATCGGCATGGACCGGTTTGCAGGAGTTAAAAATACGGGGGATTTTGCTCCGTATTCCCACGCTGCAGACCAGCCGGAGGATAGCAGGAAACCGGAGACTGAAAAAAACACAGCACAGCGGATCATGGCGATTCTGATTCTCTGTTCTGTCGTTTCCGGACTGGCATCGGGATATATCTTCAGTCAGAATGCAGCTGCTTCATCGATGGAATTTATGACAGACTGCACCGGCATAATTGTAAATGCCGGCCTGTCGGTACTGCTCTTTCTGGCCGGCGTCAATATCGGGATAGACGGAACCGTGGCAGACAGTTTCCGAAAAATCGGCTTCAAAATTCTTCTGTTTCCCGCAGCGGCCATGGCATCATCTCTGCTGGCTGCTGTTCTCTTTGCGGCGGCTGCCGGATACCGGCCGGCAGAAATGCTGACAGTCTGTTCCGGGTTCGGCTGGTATACCATCGCATCGGCCATCATTCTGGATAAAGGCCTTGTGACCTGCGCGGCCATCGCCTTTATGCACAATCTGCTTCGGGAATACTTCACTCTCCTGTCTGTTCCTCTGCTGGCGAAAAAGATCGGTTATATGGAGACCGTATCCATGGCCGGCGGCACGGCTATGGGTGTCTGTCTTCCCGTCATCGCAAAATCCACCAGAAGCGATGTGACTGTCTATTCCTTTATCTCCGGACTCATTCATGCGGCATCAGTGCCTGTTCTGATTCCCCTGTTTCTCAGTTTATAAAATAAAAACCGGGCAGAATCTGTATTTCACAGGTTCCGTCCGGTTTTTCTCAGTCTTCCGTTCTTTTTCCGTATTTTTCCGCCAGCTTCACGATCAGCCGGGTACATTTGACCATATGATCCAGGTTGGCAATTTCCATTACAGAATGGTGATTCCATGAACCGGTTCCCAGGTTCGGGCACGGTACACCCTTAAAGGAAAGCTGTGATCCGTCCGTGCCTCCCCGAATGGCAGGAACACGAGGCTCTGTACCCAGTTCGGCGATTCCCTCTTTTGCATATTCTATGAGATGCATATGCGGTTTCACCTTCTCTGCCATATTGCGGTATCCGTCGCGAATCTCTGCAGTGACGGTATCCTTCCCGTACCGCAAATTCAGAAATTCAGCTGCCTTACGCACCGTCTCCTTTCTTTCTTCAAACTTCTTTCCGTCGTGTTCTCTGATAATATAGCGAAGAACACAGTGATCGCAGTCCCCTTCCACATGCAGAAGATGATAAAAACCTTCATAGTTTTCGGTATGCTCAGGACGTTCCCACTCCGGCAGCAGTCCGTTAAACTCCATTGCGATCAGAGACGCGTTTTTCATCTTGTTCTTGGCCTCACCGGGATGCGTTCCCATGCCTTTTACTCTGACGGCTACAGAAGCGGCGTTAAAATTTTCGTACTCGATATCTCCGAAATCCGCTCCGTCTACTGTATAAGCGAAGTCTGCGCCAAAATCCTCCACACTGAAATGATCCTGACTGGTACCGATCTCCTCGTCAGGTGTGAAAGAAAAGGCTATTTTCCCGTGTTTCAGTTCCGGATGACCTGTCAGGTATTCCAAAGCCGTCACAATCTCCGCAGCGCCGGCTTTGTCATCACCGCCAAGAAGGGTCGTTCCGTCAGTCACGATCAGCGTACAGCCTGTACTTGCACTCAGAGCCGCATCTTCTGCGGGATCCAGTATGACGCCGGATTCCAGATGAATTATGCCGCCGTCATAGTTTTCAATAATTCTCGGCAGCTTTGCAGGTGACGGGCAGGCATCTGCAGTATCCATATGAGCAATAAATCCTATTACCGGCACCTCTTCTTCCTGATTGGCAGACAGACTTCCGTAAAGGTATCCCTTCGAGTCAAGGCGGACGTCTTCAATGCCAAGCCCCTTCAGTTCCTCTTCAATAGCCTCCGCCAACGCCAGCTGTCCCTCTGTGCTGGGAACAGTCCCGCTGCCCTCCTGTGACTGAGTATCAAACATCACATATCTTAAAAATCTTTCCTGCAGTTTCTTTGTAAGGTCATTCATGGGTTCTCCTTTCTTCCTCCTTTGGATCTCTGCCCGGCACCGGTCTTCATGACAGCCGGCAGACAGTACTGCGCCTGTCAATTCTCTCTGTCAGCAGTGAATCTTCTGTTTTTCTCTGCGGATTCTCTTTGCAAGCCCGGCATCAAAAGAGAACCCCCGGCCTTTTACCTCTTTGACACTGCTGATGGTAATAAAAGCCTCCGGATCAATGTCGAGAATCGCTCTCTGTATCCGGTTCAGTTCCCTGCCTGATATGACACAGAGCAGAGAATCCTGTCGAACGCCGCAGTATCCTGTCTCTCCGTAAAAGACTGTATTGCCCACAACCATCTCGGCAAGCCGGCTGCGAATCTCCTGATATTTTGAACTGATAATCATCAGCTGTACCGCACCGCTTCCCGCGACGACCACTCTGTCTGCCACTGCGGAATAAAGCAGCGTCAGCAGAATTCCCAGCAGAATCTGATCGCTTTTTTCAGCAAAAATACCTGTGACAGCAGTATGGCCCCATCAATGAGATAGATGGGGACACCCACGGAAATCCCCCATTTCCTGTTGAAGATGATTGCGAGGATGTCTGTTCCTCCTGTAGAAGCGCCGCATTTGATCACGATGCCCATGCCTGCGCCGGCCAGAAGTCCTCCGTACAGAGCCGCCAGCATGATATTGTCTGTGATGCCCTCTGCAAAAACCGTGTGTTCAAACAGATTCATGAACATAGGATAAGCAAAGGTGCTGACAATAATCGAAGCGGCAAACTTTCTGCCCAGAGCAAAAAGGCCGGACAGAAACAGAATTCCGTTGAAAACCGCCACCGTGCAGGAGACGGGAATCCCGTACAGGTGCTCAACAACTCTCCCCACCCCTGTGGAACTTCCCATCATAACACCGCTGGGCAGAATAAAAGCGACGACGCCAAAGGCTGCCACAGCCAGTCCGGCAAAAACGCCGATGTAATTCAGAATCATTCGTTTCATAATTTTCCCTCTCCGCCGTAACAAAGTACGAGAAAATTATATCACGTTTTTGGTTATATACAACAATTTTTATCAAATTTTTTTAATATTTTTTATTTTTTAAAACAAATATACTTGATTTTCTATTTAACGGTCGTTGCGGTACACTTTTCCCAGGGAAAAACCACGCCCGCTGACCTGACTGATTCGGCTTACTGTCATGAAACAGGCAGGATCAATTTCGTGAACGATTCTCTCAAGCCGCGGCACTTCTCTGTTCGATACTACCGTAAACACCATCTCTGTTCTGTTTTCCAGATAACCTCCCCTTGCCGACAGCAATGTGGTGCCTCTGTCCATTTCTTCCGCAATGGCGTTTTTTATCTCCGCAGATTTCCCGCTGACAATTTTGACTTCCGTCTGTGTGGTTCCCACCAGCATCAGCTTGTCGATGACCATGGTATAAATCATCACCAGTAAAATCCCGTACAGAATTCTGTCAGCACCGGTAAACATAGCCTGCGCCAGAAGAATGCACGTATCAAACACATACAGACTGACCGAAACAGGTATCCTGCAGTACTTCCGCAGAATCAGCGGCGGTACGTCCATACCGCCGGTAGATGCGTCCGCCCGGATTACAATGCCTACTGCAGTCCCGATTCCAAGGCCGGAAAAAACAGTGCAGAGGATCACATCATCAGTGATAAATGCCTCCGGAAACATCATATCCAGCCCCTGCAGTGCCAGAGGATATGTAAAAGTACTGATGATGGTGGTCAGTGCAAACCGGCCTCCCAGAATCAAAAAACCTGCGGCCAGCATCAGTACGTTAAATATCAGAACAAATACGGATACGGAAAATCCACAGAGATGATTCACCGCCAGTGCGATCCCTGTACTGCCTCCGGTAACCAGACCTCCCGGAATCAGAAAAAACTTCACCGCCAGTGCATAAATCACATTGCCCAGCACCACCAGACCGACTCTTGCTGCGCTTTCTTTTACATCCGGTTTTCTCTCCAATTTAATTGCCTCCAAAATTAAGAATACTGAAAGATATCCTAAAGCAAAGGGCAAAGATTGTCAATATACCTCTGTTACCGCGTTAAAGGGATGACGGCCGGATTTCCTGTAAACTCATTGAAGTACAAAAGAGCCGGCACATCTCTCATACCCGCTCTTTTATTCTCAAACCCATACCTGATCATCTCCTGAGCAGATACATTTCTTCTTAATTCTTATTCAAAATACGTCTTTGCCAGGCCTCCCTCACTGGTTTCTCTGTACTTACTGAACAGATCACGACCCGTTTCATACATGGTGCGAATCACCACGTCAAAAGAAATCTTTCTGGTGTTCGTCAGGAAATTGGCCAGGCTCAAAGCGTTGATGGCACGCATGGCTGCCACCGCATTTCTCTCAATGCATGGAATCTGTACCAGACCGCTGATAGGATCACAGGTCAGTCCCAGATGATGCTCCATGGCAACCTCTGCTGCGTATTCAATCTGATCAATCTCCATGCCGAACAGTTCCCCCAATCCTGCTGCCGCCATGGAGCAGGCGCTTCCCACCTCAGCCTGACAGCCGCATTCCGCTCCACTGATAGAGGCGTTGGTTTTGATCAGATTTCCGATGAGTCCGGCTGTCGCCAGAGCGTCGATGATCTGATCGTCCGACAGTCTTTTCGATTTTTGCATATAATAGAGTGTCGCCGGCAGAACACCACTGGCTCCGCAGGTAGGTGCCGTTACAATCATTCCTCCGTCTGCGTTTTCCTCGCTGACTGCGTAGGCAAAGGCGCAGACCAGACGGTTTTCCCTTGTCTGCGGGCTTTCGTCAATGTGATTCTGGCGGTACAGGTACCGGGCCTTTCTGTGTACTTCTAGACCGCCCTGCAGAATTCCTTCAGCCGCAAGGCCTCTGCGAATGGCAGCCTGCATCTGACCCCAGATCTTATAAAGATAGTCTTTTATCTCTTCTCCTTCTGTCTCGTAGACATACTCACAAAGCCGAAGATCCTTTCTCATACAGTAGTCCCGTATCTCCCTGAAGCTGGAGAGTCTGTAAACGTCCTGCGGCTGCTCGGGGCTGCGTCCTTTCACCTCGATTCTGCCTCCTCCCACACTGTAGACTTCCATGGAGGAAACAGGGTTCTCCTC
Source organism: uncultured Eubacteriales bacterium (assembly GCA_949289445.1). Classification (GTDB taxonomy): domain Bacteria; phylum Bacillota; class Clostridia; order Peptostreptococcales; family Anaerovoracaceae; genus Senimuribacter. The sequence continues at coordinate 15,328 of CASEOD010000053.1, read as the reverse complement.
TTTGTCCAAAGTCTGAAAAAACATGGTATTGGGATGAGGCAGCTCGTCCTCCGGCCTGTCACTGAAAATCACCCGGCACCTGTCATGACCCAATACATCCAGTATTGCAATATCCGTCATATGCCCTTTCCCTGTCTTAGACAAAGAACCGTATAAGGTTACCCGAAAGCCTTCCGCATCCGGATTCTCCTCTTTGAAAAGCTCTGCTGCCCTGGTCGGAGCGATGGTATGTGAACTGGACGGCCCTCTGCCGATTCTGTACAGTTCTCTCAGTGATTCCATAAATTCATTCTCCCGTCCTCTATTATTTCCATTTTACATTATATACATTTTCCCCTGACATGCAACCGTAAAAATACATCAGAGAGCTGAAATCTGCCACAGTCTGTCATCCCCCTGCAGCAAAAAGCATTACGCCGCTTACAAGAATGCCAAATCCGATCCATCCCTTTTTCCCCAGTTTTTCTTTCAGAAAAATCCGGGACAGAATAATAGAAATAACCATACCCATGCGATAAACAGTCATGATGACCGCCGCCCTGCCAAGAAACAACGCTTTATACACAAGTACATGACCCGCACCGGAAGCAGACGCCCCCAGCAGTATAAACAGCCAGGTCTTTGCAGTGACAGGTCTGAACTCTTTGATTTTATCCTTATAAAAAAGAATCAGCCAGAGCACCGCCACCACGATGATATAACGAAAAGCCGATGTCACATTGGTATCGACAGGCGTTCTGTCCGCCTTGACAATAACATAAGATACGGATGCACAAATGGCAGACAGTCCGGCAAAGAGAATCCATCGCTGTTCACTTTGCCACAGCTTTTTACTCCTGAGCGCAGAGAGCTCCTTTCGATCCATCATCAGCAGTGTCCCGGCTATGATCATTACAGCGCCGGCAGTCATGAACCAGGTGATTTTTTCTCCGATAAACACGGCGCACAAAACCATGGAAACCACGACAGTCAGACTCTGAATCGCCAGAAATACACTGATACTGCCGCCTTTCAGCCCCAGAAAATAAAATACCCAGGATACAGAAAGCACTGCGCCGGATGCCACAACGGAAATCCAGGTTTGTCCCGTCATGTCAGACACCTGTTCAAAAGCGCCTGTAAAAAGCGCCATTGCTGTAAAACAAAGCAGTAACACTGAATTGGTCACCGCTCCCGTAACATACGCATCCGTTTCTTTGATTCCCAGTTTGGAAAGTATGGTGGAAACGCCGATAAACAGCGTCGAAATCACTGCAAGCAAAAGCCACATAAACCTGTGCTCCTTCTGTTAATTTACAGGAAACTCCTGTATTCCTAGTCTAACCGGAAGGTGCTCTTTTTAGTCCTTCTGCTCTGCATCGTATTCTTATCTCATCAGTCTGTATCAATACAAAAAATACTGTCACCGGCTGAAGATTCATCCGGTGACAGCAGCTCATCTGCTTATTCTGCAGTTACATTTTTTTCAGGAACACTTCATATCCCTTCTTTGTTTCATAAACATCAGCCTTGCTGGTCACTTCCCACGGCGCATGCATATTGAGCACTGCAACACCGCAGTCAATGACATCCATACCGTAAAGCGCAAGAATATAAGCGATGGTTCCGCCGCCGCCTACATCTACCTTTCCCAGTTCCGCCAGCTGGTAGTGAACTTTTGCCTCATCCATGATATTTCTGATCTCTGCAATATATTCAGCATTAGCGTCATTGGAGCCGCTCTTTCCCCGCGCTCCGGTGAACTTGCTGAACACCATGCCGCGGCCTGCGAAAGAGGCGTTTTTCTTCTCATAGGCATCCGCAAAATTAGGATCATAGGCTGCATTGACATCAGAGGACAGCATCTTTGAATTTGCCAGTACTCTGCGCAGTGTCAGTTCGCTGTAGACTCCCATTCTGTCAAGGAGTTCCGCCACTGTGTTCTCAAAAAATCTGGATTCCATACCTGTAGCGCCCACACTGCCGATTTCCTCTTTGTCCACCAGAATACAGCAGGCAGTCTTTTCCACCTTTTCCACATCTAAAATCGCTCTGAGGGAAGTAAAGGCACACACTCTGTCATCCTGCCCGTAAGCCATGATCATACTGCGGTCAAGACCGGCATCTCTGGCTTTTCCCGCCGGTACAATCTCCAGCTCGGCAGACAGAAAATCCTCTTCCTCTATATCGTACTGTTCCTTCAGCAGTTTGAGAATTCCTGCCTGCACGCCATCTTTTTCTTCTCCGGCAAGAGGTCTGCTTCCAATCAGCACATCCAGTTTTTCTCCCTCGATTACCGCAGATGCGCGTTTTTCCATCTGCTTGCCTGCAAGATGCGGAAGAAGATCGGTAATACCCAGTACCGGATCATCTTCGCCTTCTCCGATTACAATATCGACAACACTGCCGTCCTTTTTCGCCACAACGCCGTGAACAGCAAGGGGCATGGCTACCCACTGATACTTCTTTACGCCGCCGTAATAATGAGTATCCAGATAGGCAAGCTCGGAATCTTCATAAAGAGGATTCTGTTTCACATCAAGACGAGGTGAATCGATATGGGCTCCCAGAATATTCATGCCTTCTTCTATATTCTTTTCGCCCAGATGGAACAGGACTACAGCCTTTCCCATACATACTGCATAAACCTTGTCTCCTGCCTGCAGCTTTTCTCCCGCAGCAATAACCTCTTCCAGATTTCTATATCCTGCGGCCTCTGCCATTTCCACCGTCAGCGCCGCACATTCTCTTTCTGTTTTTCCTTTATCCAGGAAATCTCTGTATTCTCTGCAGAGGCTCTCAAGCTCCCGCAGCTGTTCTTCTCCGTAACTTTTCCATGCATTTGGTCTTTCCATAATATCTGTCACTCCTTTCCTTTCATACCAATATTATCATAGTCCACCGGACTGAAAAATACAAGAGACGTTTTCCTCTGACCCGTTACGTTTTTCTATTTCTTGTTTACTCCGTAAGCGCCTATCAGCACCAGCACCGTTGCTATAACCTGTATCAGCGTAAAGCTTTCACCCAGATAAAATACACCGCCCAGAATGGATACTACCGAAGCAATCCCCGCAAATGCCGCCCGTTTGGTTGCGCCGATGATGGAAATCGAGAAATTGGCGCAGAGAAATGCCACCACATTGCATCCCAATGCCAGATACAGAATGCAGATCAGAAACTGCATGTCATGAAAGGGCAGTGTAAGGAATTCTGTGACTGTGCCTTTTATTCCGTGCTCTACCAGCGCGCATCCTGTGAAGACCACTGCGCCGCTTACAATCATAGCATAAGTCTTTTCCGCACTGCTGAAATCTTTCAGTTTCTGAGAGGTAATTGCATAGGCCGCTTCACTGCACATAGCGATCAGCAGGAAGAAATATCCCAGAAAGCTGCTGGACGTCTTCAGTTCTCCGCCCATGCCGATCATCACCGCACCGGTTACGGTAATCACCATAAATACAGCCTGCCGCACAGTCGGCCTGTCCTTTAAAAAAACAGAACTGAACAGCATAGTAATCATCGGAATGCAGGCAAGCAGCACACCGCTTTCTGCGGCAGTTGTCCTCTGCACACCCAGGGTTTCCATGATAAAGTAAAGAACCGGCTGGAAGAAGCTGAGCAGCAGCAGAGGTTTTAAGTCCTTGCCTTTCAGATCCACTTTGATGATTCCCAAACATGCGCAGACAGTCATGGCAATAAAAGCAGTAACCGTTCTCCAGGAGAGCAGAGTAAACACCGAAACCTCATTGACACACAACCTGATAAAGACAAAGCTCAGGCCAAACAGCACCTCACTGCACAATGCGATGACAATACCCATGCTGTATGTACTTTTTACTGATTTCATAAACGCCCTCCTCAAATGTATTCTTAAATTTCTTTCATCAATCGCTACTATCAGTGTAGCACGAAACATCCCTTTATTCATAGAATTATTTTGATTTATTTGACAAATTTCTTTTGATTGCGTAAACTGAAAGAAAACAATTGACGCTGGAGGTGTTACTTATGAAAACCATCGGAATGATCGGAGGTCTGTCCTGGCATTCTTCTCTGCAGATGTATGAATATATCAACAACTGTATTGCAAAGGAACTGGGAGAATTCAACTGTGCCGAAATGGTACTGGTCAATGTGAATCTTCAGGATATCTTTGTCACCCGAAAAGACGAACAGGAGCAGGTTCTGCTGGAAGCTGCCCGGAAACTGGATCGTGCAGGCTGCGATTTCTACATCATCTGTTCCAACACCATGCACAGGCACGCCCCTTTCCTCGATGCACATGTCAAAACGCCTCTGCTCCATATCGCGGACGCAACAGCTGACGCTATTCTCGCCCGGGGCATAGAAAGGGTTGGACTTATGGGAACCCGCATCACCATGGAAGAGGATTTTTACCGGGGAAAACTGAAAAAAAGAGGTCTCTCCGTTCTGATCCCGGAAGAAGATGACAGGGCCTTCATCGACAAAGTGCTTTATGAAGAAACGGGACTGGGCATCGTCAAAGAAGAATCTGCCTCCCGTTTTTATGCCATTGCGGAAAAGCTTTCTGCCTGCGGTGCTCAGGGCATCATCCTGGGATGCACGGAAATCGGTATGCTGATGCAGCAGGAGCACACAGAGATCCCTCTCTTTGATACGACCATTATCCACGGAGAAACCGCAGCCAAACTGGCCATGGAAGAATAAAACAGGGCAATTGCTGTCGACCTGTTCTCCCTGACATTTTTTCGGTGGCCCGAAGCAGCAGAAGAACTGCATCAGACTTAACCCGGATTGCCGTTTTCACGGATTTGTGTATAACCGGCTAAGGGCATACTTAACCTGAATCGTGAAAAAGTGCTTTTTGTGTATAAGACTTACCTGTCGGGTCGGCGTTTCGACATTAAAAATTCAACACAAATCGGAAAAATCGGTAAATCAGGTTAACTTTTTCTTTCAGCAACCGGTTTTCGGAGGAATCTGTTATACACAAAATAGAGAAATCAGATTCTTCGGTTAAAATATGAGCGGCAGGGGCAGGCTGTCGTTTTTACAAACCATAAAAGGCATGAGACTGCCTCACGTTTCTTCATACAGAAAACTGCCGCTTCACAGACAACATATCTGTGAAGCGGCAGTTTTTCGTCTCATTTTGTGAAAAGGTTTTCAATCAGCCTTCAATCTGAATATATTTTTTCTCTTCTCCCTGTATTGCAGGCTGTTTTTTCGGAATCATCAGCTTCAGAGTTCCATTTTCAAACTTAGCCTTAATATCTTCCTGTGTGACAGCATCTCCCACATAGAAACTTCTGCTGCAGGAACCGCTGTAACGCTCTCTTCTGATATAGGTTCCGTTTTCATCTTTCTCATCGTTGCTGTAGCCGGATACGGCGCTGATGGTCAGATTGCCGTCTTTCAGTTCAGCTTTGATGTCTTCCTTCTTTACTCCCGGCATATCGATGGTTACTTCATAACCGCTGTCAGTGTCCTTTACATCGGTTCTCATCATCTGGTTCATCTTAAAGCCGCCGAGCGCACGACCGAAAGAATGGTCAAACAATTCTTCAAACATATCTTTTCCATAAATACTAGGCATCAACATAACATTCACCCCTTCTTAAATTCTATGCTGTCCTCCTTCGAGGATAGTATACCTTGCAATATGTTTTATATCGGGGAGGAGTCCGGTCTTTCAACCTTTTTCCTGTTCTTCTCCCTTGCTACAGTTATACTATAACTCTTTTTGTTAGCACTGTCAAGAGGTGAGTGCTAATTTTTTTCTCTTTTTTTTATTTTCTTATGCTGCGGCATCTAGCCGCGCCTTCCTCAGTTTTTCTGCAACTTCAGATGTATCATTTTCAGCATATGAAACCGGTCTGAGATATTCATGCTGATCCCGGCAGAGACAGGAAGTCCTTTTCGGGGAATACAGGCGTAATACGGCTCTTCAGCCAGAACTTTCGTGTGTGATCCGATTCTGTCAGCCAGTTTTTCTGCCGAATCCACATAAAAGAACATCCTTACATCTCCGTATCCAAGCTCTTTCATATACTTCCTCTCCATCATTTTCCTGCCTCGCTTGCTGACCGCATCAAAGACTGCTTCAGTTTCTCCTGAATCACTGAGATTCTGAAGCAGCGCAATCACCTTTTCCTCCCGGAAATAATGGAACAGTCCTCCGGCTGTAATCATGAGGGGCGCATCTCCCACATCAGCGCGAATACGATCCATCCACCCTTTTTCGAAAGCATCTCCGGCAAGATAAATCTCCCGTTCCGGCTGAGGCAGCAGTGTTTTTCTGTAGTTTATCACATGAGGAAGATCGACGGCATACCAAAGCGTCCTTCCGTTGTCAATCCGATAATAGGTCGTTTCAAGTCCGCATCCAAGCTGCACAATCACTCCATTCGTCTTCCTGCTCAAAAAATCTCTGATAAATCGATCCATATTGGCTGAACGTGAAGCCGAAGCCAGCAGGGTATACGGCCTTTGCCTTTTCTTTCTCTGTATCCGGTCAGGCAGTTTTTTCTTCAGCGACAGAGCTTTCTCGTCTGACAGCACCTGCGGGCAGTTTTCGGCCGCATAGATTCTGCCCAGCATCGGTATAAACAGCGTATCCTCCACAGTTCCAAGTTTAGTCACAATACCCCCTCCTTTTTTCTGTCCGGTTAAAAGGCCTTTGTTTGTTCCGTCCGGCAAAGACTTTGCACAGGATCGGCAATCCCTATCTGTCATTTTAGTTAGTTTAAGCTAACTAGTCAAGTCCATTTTTTCTTTTCTCCTGTAAGACTGTACCGATTCCCTCGGACATCTGTTTTTCCCATAAGAAAAAGACCCTGAAAAACACGGTTTCTCAAGGTCTTTCAGATTACTGCAGTTATTTCACTTCTCTGTCTGTCATCAGAATGAGTGATTCTTCATCAGTACAGCTTTGCGCCTGCCGGAATGCAGTCGTCCAGTATCAGAAGGTTCAGTCCTTCCTTACCGTCTTCGCTGTGCACTGCAGAGATGATCATACCGCAGGAATCAATCCCCATCATCTTGCGCGGCGGCAGATTTGTAATGGCCATCAAAGTCTTGCCTACCAGCTCTTCCGGTTCATAGTATTCGTGAATACCGCTTAAGATCACGCGATCTGTGCCGGTCCCGTCGTCCAGCACAAACTTCAGAAGTTTTTTGCTCTTAGGCACTGCCTCACACTCTTTCACCTTCACTACTCTGAAATCCGATTTACTGAAAGTCTCAAAGTCCACCATATCCTCAAAGAGAGGTTCAACTGTCACCTTTGAGAAGTCAGGTTTCTTTACCGGTTTGGCCTCAGTCTTCTTGTCGGCGGTTTCCGGCTTGTCGCTGTCAATCGGTTTCATAGTCGGGAACAGGATAATATCCCTGATGCTCGGCGCATCTGTGATCAGCATGATCACTCTGTCAATACCGATACCCAGACCTCCTGTCGGCGGCAGTCCCACTTCCAGCGCATTGACGAAATCCATATCCATAGGATGTGCTTCATCATCTTCTCCGGAATCCAGCTGTGCCTGCTGAATCGTAAATCTTTCAAACTGATCGATAGGATCATTAAGTTCGGAGAACGCGTTGCAGACTTCCCAGCCGTTGATATATCCCTCAAATCTTCTGGTGATTCGCGGATCCTGAGGGTCTCTCTTGGCAAGAGGAGAAATTTCCACAGGGTGCCCGATTACGAATACCGGACCGTCAAGATAACCCGGAACGTCTTCGCAGTATTCCTCGAACATTTCGGCGATCAGCTTTCCTCTGGTCATGGTTTCCACTTCTTCCGGGTCCATGCCGTATTTAACAGCTGCTGCTCTGGCCTCCTCGTCAGAATCTATTTTGTGGAAGTCAATCCCTGTAATTTCCTTTACGGCATCGGTCATATCCAGTCTTCTCCAAGGCGGTGTTACATCAAACTCCTTGCCCTGATAAGTGATGACAGGACTTCCGTTGACAGCCATGGCGGCCTTGTAAATCACCTGCTCTGTCACATCCATCACGCTTTCCATGTTGCCGTAAGCCATATAGCATTCCATGGATGTGAATTCCGGATTGTGATTTCTGTCCATGCCCTCGTTTCTGAACATCTTGCCCATTTCGTAAACTCTGTCCAGACCGCCGACGATCAGACGCTTTAAGAACAGTTCGTTGGATATACGAAGCTTCATATCAATATCCAGAGTGTTGTGATGCGTGTTAAAAGGTCTGGCGTTGGCACCGCCTGCAATGGTGGTCAGGATCGGTGTATCCACTTCCAAGAATCCGTAATCCTCTTCCAGAACTCTCTTGATTTCATGAATAATCGTCGCTCTCTTGTAGAATGTTTCCCTTACATCAGGATTTACGATGAGGTCCACATATCTCTGTCTGTAACGAATATCCGTGTCCTTCAGACCGTGCCATTTATTCGGCAGCACCTGCAGAGACTTGGAAAGCAGTACCAGTTTCTCTACCTGAATAGAAATTTCACCGGCCTTTGTCTTAAAGATCGTCCCTTCCACACCAACGATATCACCGATATCGTAAGTCTTGAACCAGTTGTACTCTTTCTCACCGATGTTGTCTTTTTTTACGACACACTGAATTCTGCCCTGTTTATCCTGGATGTCGATAAAAGCCATTTTGCCCATTCTTCTGAAGGCCATGATTCTTCCGGCGCAGGAAACCTCCTGATCCTCCATGGCGTCGAAGTTTTCTTTGATATCCATACTGTGAGCGGTTACATTCCAAGTTTCATGGACAAACGGATTTCGGTCCGCCTCCTGCAGTTTCTTCAGTTTTTCTCTTCTGATTCGTCTCTGTTCGCTCAGATTTTCTTCCGTAAGCTCTTCGGTTTCAGGGTTCACCTTCCGATTATTGTCTTGTGTACTCATGTTTTGTCTACCACCTTATCTTATCTGGAAATTTCTTCTATTCTATAATGCAGTGTTCCGTCAGGAACTACGATTTCGGCCACTTCTCCGATACGTTTTCCCAAAAGTCCCTGTCCTACCAGAGATTCGTTGGAGATCTTCGCAGGTTCGGCAAAAGGATCCGCTTCGGTGGACCCTACGATGATAAATTCCTGTTCCTCTCCTGAGCCGGTCTCCACTACCTTAACTTTCAGACCTACATTGACCTGATCACCGGAAACCTCATCTTCATTGATGATCTTGGCATTTCTCAGCATATTCTCAAGTTTATGGATTCTTTCCTCGAGTTCGGCCTGCTCGTTCTTCGCAGCGTCATATTCTGCATTTTCGGAAAGGTCACCGTAAGAGATAGCTTCCTTTAATCTTTCAGAAACTTCCTTTCTTCTTACAGATACCAGTAAATCTCTCTCCGCCTCTAATTTATCATACCCTTCCTGGGTTAACAGTGTTTCTTCTGCCATTTTTAAAACTCCTTTCAGATAATGCCGCAGTCTTGCAATTATACTCTAAAATCGGGTATTTGTCAATGTTCCCGGCATCTTACTTGCTTTCTTCTTTGTTAGAAGCGACAAACCGTTTGATTTTCTTTCCGGTCGTCTTCTCAAAGTCCTCTTTTCGGATGTTGAGCTTTTTAATCTTTTTATAGTAAGGAAGTTCTTCGTTGATCTTGTCAACTTCTTCCCAGACCAGCCCCCTTGCCGCTTCTTCGGTATAGTTTTCACCCAGCTTTTCCGTCACTTCTTCGACATCCAGTGTTACAGTTGCCACGATAGAAGTGTCGTTGGTACCGTCTTCGCCCTCTTCGCCCCATACCATGCTTTCAGCAATATAAGGCACATTGCTCAGATAATACTCGATTTCCTCCGGAAAAACATTTTTACCGTTCTTTGTAATGATAACGTTTTTCTTTCTTCCTGTAATATATATGAAGTTGTCCTCATCTACATAACCCAGATCTCCCGTATGGAACCATCCGTCTTTCAGCACTTCTTCTGTTGCCTGCGGATTCTTATAGTATCCCAGCATCACATTCGGTCCTTTATAGCAGATTTCACCGATGCCGTCTTCGTCTTTATCCGCAATTTTCACTTCCATACCCGGCAGCAGATGTCCTGCTGATGCATTTCTCATATCCTTTTCTACATCAGGATTCAGACAGGTCATTGGAGAACACTCTGTCAGTCCGCAGCCCTGAACGGCAGTGATACCGATATCATTGAAGAACTGGAGAACTTCAGGATTGATGGCTGCGCCGCCACTGATGATGACACGCATTCTTCCTCCGAATACCTGAAGAATTTCTTTTGTAAACGGTTTACTGATGTCAAGCCCCAGCTTCTTCGTCTTCCTGTTTGCTGCAAGCAGTCTGCGTAGAGTCTTTTCTTTACCCTTGGCTTTGACGTTTTTCCATATCTTTTTATACAACGTCTCGATAAGCACCGGAACGCCCAGAATCATGGTCGGTTTCACTTCTTCCATGTTCTTCGTAATGTATTTCAGGCCCTGACAGTAAGCAATGGCAGCACCTTTGTACAAAGGCATCAGGAATGCGCAGGTGCACTCATAGGTATGGTGTACCGGCAGTACCGAGAAGAAAATATCCCAGTCATTCACCTTCAGAATCGTAGGCGCAGTCATCAGGTCGAAAGCAAGATTATAGTGGGACAGCATTACGCCTTTTGCGATGCCTGTGGTTCCGGATGTATAGAGCAGAATGCTCATCTCATCACCGTAAATCTCTGCATCCAGGAACTGTCTGTCTCCCTGTGCCACCAGATTTTTACCCTCTTCAATCAGCTTCTTCCACGAAAGAACGTCTTCATTATGTTCTTCCGCCGTAAAACTGATCAGCAGCTCCAGCCCGGTATTTCCGCCGGCCTTCATTTCTTTGAAAATGTTTTCATGCTTTTTGTCAAAGATGATCGCAGAAACCTCGGCATCAATGACCAGCTGTTCCAGTTCCCTGGCGCCCAGCTCTTTATCCAGCGGCACAACAACTCCGGTACCGTTGAGCACTGCCAGATAACTGGACTCCCACTGATAGCAGGTCTCTCCGATAATTCCAATTCGTTTTCCTTTCAGACCTCTGTTGATCAGTGCGGTACCAAGACCGTTAACATCGGCAAAAGCCTGCTTGTAGGTGATCTTCGTATACGGTTCGTCCTTGTGGAATTTCTGCATAAATGCCACATGATCCCCATAAAGCTCCGCGCTGGTTTCAAACAGATGCTTGATATCTGTGATCGGTCTGCTGTCTCTGTATTTCACATACGGATCTGTGCTCTCGTTGAGCGCTTTTATCACCGCTTTTGCCCGCTTCATTTCAGCGGCTTTTATCTGTTCATATCCCATCTCTTTACTAATCTCCGTATTCTCATCCCCGGCCACATTTCCGTAACGTTTGATTTTCCCGGTTGTGGTCTTGTTGAACTCAGTCTCTCTGATATTGATCCTCTTTACACTCTTATAGGCAGGCATCTTCTGATTCAGCTGATCCACCAGTTCTTTGTAGAAATGATAAATCTCACTGCTGTTCAGTTCTCCCCTGGTCTCCTTCAGAAGCGGATAGTTCGGGAAAATGTCCGCAGTAATCATTACATTGCCGACTTTCTCGTCCTTCTTCCCGTATACCAGCGCTTCCTGAATCAGTTCCTCTTCCATAAGCACTGCTTCTACCTCTTCAGGGAAGATATTCTTTCCGCCTTTTGTAACAATGACAGTCTTTTTTCTGCCGGTCAGATATAAAAATCCCTCTTCATCCAGATATCCCAGATCACCGGTATAAAGCCATCCGTCTTTCAGAACCTCGTCGGTTGCCTCCTGGTTGTTATAGTAACCCAGCATAACCGAATCACTCTTGCACACCACTTCACCGACTCCGTCTTCATCCGGATTTACAATTCTGACCTCTGTACCCGGCATCGGTCTTCCCACTGAAGCCGCTTTGCTGTATCTGTCCTGATTTACTGCGATGATCGGCGCACATTCACTCATGCCGTAGCCCTGAATCATCGGAATTCCCATGGCCTCGAAGTCCTCTATAACCTTCGGATCAATGGCTGCTCCTCCTGCAATCATCAGTTTCATATTATTCCCGAAGTTCTGGTGAATCGCCTTGAACAGTTTCTTCATCAGTCTCGGATTGTTATACAGTTTCAGTTTCCGGGAAAGGTCGATGGCATTTCTCAGCTTCTCAGCTTCCCCTCTGCCTGCTGCCTGCTTCCACATGCCCTTGTACATCTTTTCAAAGACGAGAGGTACGCCCAGCATAACGTTAGGCTGAATCTCAATCATGTTTTTCTGAATATATTTGATTCCTTCACAAATGGCAGTAGTACATCCCTGGAAAATGACGGTGCAGATGTCACAGGTAAATTCGTAGGCATGGTGAATCGGAAGTATGGACAGAGTCTTATGACCCGGCTCCACATGAACCAGTTTGGACATGTTCATTACATTGGAAACAATATTTTTGTGGGAAAGCATCACGCCCTTCGCCATTCCGGTTGTTCCTGAAGTGAACATCAGAGTCGCCATCTGATCGGGATCGATTTCCGCATCCACATACTCCCGGATTCCCTCCCTCAGCAAATGTTCACCCTCTTCAATGAGACGGTCCATGGATAAAGCCTTATCTGTATGCTGCTCCTGGCCCATAGAGATAAAATACTCTATTCCGGATTCTTCTTCAAAAATCTGCGCAAGAGCTTTTTCACTGCGTTTGGTGTAAACCAGCGCACTCGCTCCGGAACGGTGAAGAAGGCTTCTCATCTCATCAATAGGCAGATTCTTGTCCAGCGGCACGATAACCCCCACCCCGCAGACTACTGCAAAATAAGTCAGGATCCACTGCCAGCAGCTTTCTCCCACTACTGCTATTTTTTTGCCGGAAAGTCCCAGATCCATCAGCTTGGTACCGAAAGCATCCATTTTATTCTTGAACTCTCCATAGGTGATGGGCTGAAACGTTCCGCCCGGCTTATCTTTCTGCAGATATGCAGGAATGTCTCTGTACAGCTTCGCACTGCTGCTGATCATATCTTTCAGATCCGTTACGGTTCTGACCGGGTAATATTTACCGTCATATTTTTTATTATTCATTTTAATATCATCTTCCTTTTTGCGTGAATTTTCTAAGTCGTTAAGTAATTATTTTACCATTTTTTCTGCTTTTTAGCAATACTTCTCCCCTGTCGAAAAAAGGAATATTAAAAAATTTTAAGGAATTTATCCTGTGCGGCAGAATCTGTCATTACAAACTGACAGAAAAGGCAGAGCGCCTCTTAAAAGATTCGCCCTGCCTGATTTGATTTGTTATTTAATTGCGGTTTCCAGTGCAACTTCCATCATAGTGGTGAACGCAGTCTGTCTTTCTTCCGAACTGCAGGATTCTCCCGTTATCATATGGTCAGAGATGGTGCAGATGCAGAGGGCATTTTTGCCTGCTCTTGCAGCCTGCAGATAAAGTGCTGCAGCTTCCATTTCCACAGCAAGGACGCCCATATCTCTCCACTTGTCGTAATCTCTCGTGCTGTCATAGAATACATCGGAAGAAAAGATGGTCCCGATATGCGGAGTAACTCCGATTTCCAGCGCAGCCTTTTCAGCCTTCTTGAGAAGTTCATAAGAGCATACCGGCGGCACCACGGCACTGATCTCATACTGGGCTGCCCAGTTGGAATTGGTCATGCAGGCCATGCCCATGACGATATCCTTTACCTTGGTTTCCGGACGCAGTCCGCCAGCGGTACCCACCCTGATAATATTCTTTACATCGTAAAAATTATACAGTTCATAAGAATAAATACCGATGGCCGGCATTCCCATGCCCGACGCCATGACAGAAACCTTCTTTCCCTTGTAGGTGCCTGTATAGCCCTGTACTCCTCTCACATTGTTGACAAGCACCGCATCCTCAAGAAAATTCTCCGCAATGAATTTTGAACGAAGGGGATCTCCCGGCATCAGAACAGTCTCGGCAAAATCTCCCAGTTTGGCAGAAATATGTGGTGTTGGTATATTAGACATATGATCATCTCCTTTAACCTTAAATGATATCTACATTTTAAAGGAAAAACCCTGTCAGGTCAAACCTGACTTTAAGGCAAAGCCTGAAAATTTTCTTCTTTGCTTCCCATGACATTCAGATCGTTTTATTTAGATAAATTTTCGGAAAACCACTTTATTTTCACGTCTGTCATGTTATAATATCCTCGCTGCCCATGCGGCTTTTTAAAAATCGTTCAATATTACTGCAGGAGGTTTATCTATGAAAAAGAAAATCTGCATTTTATATACAGGCGGAACAATCGGTATGGTTCCCACAGAAAAGGGATTTGCACCCAGACAGGGCTACTTCCGAGAGGCAATATCGCATATAGACGATTTGAGGTCCTCCGATATGCCTGAATGGGACTTGATCGAGTTCTGTCCCCTGCTGGACTCCTCTAACATGGCTCTGGAGCAGTGGAATCAGATCGGCCGGGCCATCCGCGACAACTATGCCCTTTACGACGGCTTTGTGGTGCTTCATGGCACCGATACCATGGCATACACCGCCTCGGCACTTTCCTTCATGCTGGAAAATCTGGCAAAACCGGTTATTGTCACAGGTTCCCAGATCCCGCTGTGCGAGCTCCGCAGCGATGCGAGAGACAATCTGATCACATCCATGCTCATCGCCGGTCAGGGAGTCGCCTGCGAAGTGTGTCTGTATTTCGGCGGAAAGCTTCTTAGGGGAAACCGTTCCACCAAAGCCTCCGCTGACGGGCTGATCGCCTTCGACTCGCCCAACTTTCATCCGCTGGCCGACGCAGGCATTGACATTACCTATAACAGAGCCGCCCTGCGACCTGTGCCTTCCTGCGCAGACTTTTCCCTGACCGAGTTCCGTCAGACCTCCATCGGCGTGCTGAAAGTCTTTCCCGGCATTCAGTTCAGCCTCTTTGAGTCCATCATGACGGAAAGCCTCAAAGGCATTGTCCTTGAAACTTTCGGCGCAGGCAACATTCCAAGCTGCGATGACGCACTTCTTCCCATTATCCGAAAGGCCTTTGAACACGGCTCTATCATTACCGTATGTTCTCAGTGCCAGCAGGGCACTGTAAAACTGGGCACTTACGAAACCAGTTCCGCTCTGACTCGTGCAGGGGCAGTCAGCGGTTACAACATGACCACCGAAGCCGCCGTCGCCAAACTGTATTATCTTTTCAGTCTGAACCTTCCGAAAGAA
Source organism: uncultured Eubacteriales bacterium (assembly GCA_949289445.1). Classification (GTDB taxonomy): domain Bacteria; phylum Bacillota; class Clostridia; order Peptostreptococcales; family Anaerovoracaceae; genus Senimuribacter. The sequence continues at coordinate 205 of CASEOD010000053.1, read as the reverse complement.
GAAATCAAGGCGAAGATGGAGGAAGATCTTCGGGGCGAGCTGACAAAATAAAAAGATTACGGAAGTGATATGTACCCCCTTTACTGGACGAACCAGTAGAGGGGGATTTTTATGCGTTACAATTATGAATTTAAGAAAAAATGTGTTGAACTCTATCGAAAAGGGATTTGGCCAGAAACGCCTGTGTGTATAAATCAAAAAAGAT
>CASEOD010000052.1 GCA_949289445.1 uncultured Eubacteriales bacterium | reverse complement strand
CAAGAAGTTTCTGGCTATGGGCATTGCAATGATGCTGTATCTGACAGAGTTTTATCTGGTTCTGGATCAGTGGCTTTACCCGCTGATCCACCATGAGATCACCATATCCTCCTTTGGAGATATTACTGCGGCAGGAGTTGTGTATCTGGGAGCAATTCCACAGTCTGTCTGCTATGAGGCGGCGGCAAGGCAGCTAGTGATGGCGATTCTGGCAATCCTTATATGGAGCCTGCTTTGGAGAAAAAAGGATGTGATCTGTTTTGAAAGATAAACGGATATCTTGGCTGCTGCCGGCTGTGATGGCAGGTATGCAGTATTTCTGCTATTACCAGAATCCCTTCACCGATTGGGAACTTCCATTCGCTACCGGACTGAGACCGGCAGACACTTCGTCCGGAAATCTTCTGCTGATCATGTATGCCTATTTGCCCGTTCCTTTTATCCTGCTGGTGTTTTCGGGAGATATGCAACGGCTGCTGGCAGGTTACGGTCTGTTGCTGTCAGTTCGGGGCGAGAAGAGATACCGTCTGTTGTTGCAAGTGGAAAGAAAGATGATTGTGCAGGTATTTGCTTCTGTGTTTCTGACGGGGATAGTCTACACTATAGGCAGAAAAGACACGTGGGAGATATTGACCACTGTGCAGCGTTTATGGGTTTTGCTCCTGTATGGGTTGGCTGTATGCGCGCTGATACAACTACAGTATTTATTGGAACTGTATACAGATGTGCAGTATGCACTGGGAATAGTCCTTGTCGGTGGGGCGCTGTCCCTTTTTATCTCTGGGAGCTGCCGGGGAAATCAGGAAGTGATTAACTCTCTGCTGTTTCTGAATCTGGGATTTGCCAGAAAAAACGGTATCATTCCTGTGGCACAGCAGGGAATTTCACCGGAGCTCGCTCTGCTTACACTGACAGCGATCTTTCTGTGCACCATAGGGATTACATTGAAAGTATTCAGGAAAAGGGATATGATATAAGGAGGAAGTCATGATAGAATTTAAAGATGTGTCCAAAAGGCTGAAGAAGAATCTGGTGCTGGATCATATTAACTACACTTTTGAAGAAGGAAAGGTATACGGGCTGTACGGTGAAAACGGTTCAGGAAAAACCATGATGCTGCGAGCTGCAGCCGGTCTGATCGTGCCCAGTGAGGGGGATATTGTATGTGATGGCAAAAAGCTGCACCGGGACATTTCTTTTCCCGATAATACAGGCATTGTCATTGAAAATATGGAGCTTCTTCCCAGATTTACCGCGGAGGAAAATCTGAGGATTCTGGCAAAGATTCGAAAAACGGCTACAGACAAGGATATTGCCGATGCCCTGGAAGCGGTGGGACTTGCGCCCAAAGGCGGAAAGAAGGTAAAGAAGTTTTCTCTGGGTATGAAACAGAGACTGAATATTGCACAGGCTGTATTTGAAAAACAGAATGTCATTCTGCTGGATGAGCCGACCAATGCACTGGATCAGGAAGGGGTAAAACAGATTTACCGACTTATCAGAAGAGAAAAAGAACGGGGAGCACTGATCATTATCGCGACCCACCACAAGGAGGATCTGACAGAAATGTGCGATGTGATTCTGAGAATGAGTAGAGGGAAACTGCTGACAGAGTAAAGGAGCTGCGAAAAATGAAAAAGAAAATGATCATTTCGTCTGTTGTACTGATTGTAATGGTTCTTTTTGTGACAATGCAGTATACCATTAGAGATTTTATCGGTACAGGTCCGCAGTTTAGAGCTGAAGAACCATATTATCAGGAAAGGGCAGGTGAAGAGTCAAAAGCGCTGAAAGCTGCCGCAAAAGATGCCGTACAGCTGCTAGACGGGCTGAGCAGCGGAGAAACGGATACCGAAGAGGCCGAAGCGCAGGTAGCGGAAAATTTGCGGTATTGTCTTGAGAATTTTGCAGAGCTGAGAAAAGGCGACGATGCAGACATGGAGACAGTAAAAAGGATGTATTACTCTCTGAATTTCCTGGCCTTGCCTATAGACTACAGTGATTACGACAATTCCTATACTACTACAGACAAAGAAAAAGCTCTTCGGAAAGCAGAGATAAGTCTTTATACAGATGTGGCGAAAGACTATGCCATAAACTGCAACAGCCTTACGCAGGAAGAAGCCGATTTTCTGGAGGCAGAGAAAAAGGGGAGCCAAATCTCGGACCATTTTGATGAGGCGGTAGAGGCATATGTAAAGGCGCTCATCGAGGTTGTGGAGGAAGCAAAAGAAAAGAACTGGATATGAGCTTATATGGGGTTTGGACATAAACGGACAGGCTGCCGCAATGCAGAGATATTTCTGCAGGCGGCAGTTTTTGTCTGGGTCACCCTTCTTGAAAACCCGGAAAATTCGTGATAAAATAAAGGGAAATATCTGACAGAAACACTGCCGGAATCTTTGACCCAGGGGAGAAAGAAAACGTCAGAAAAGCCATGGGTAAGAGGTTTCGGATAAGCATGACAAGCACCCGTAGAAAGGAAGGTACCTTATGGAAAAACAACTTTTTACCAATGAAGTAATCTTATCCTGGCTGCAGTATTTTGCAGAGAACACCCCTGTAGATCTGGAGCAGATTAAGATGATGGACATCACCAAGAGAAACAAGAACCTGATCCCTACCGTGGAAGCGCATAAAGCGGTGCTTGCCTTTATGGAAGCGGGAGATGCGGATATCTTCTATTATATGTGGAATGCGGGACTGGGGGACTGCGAGGTCTGGTATAACGAAGGTGCCGAGCCGACAGGCCCGATTAAACACGATAAGGTCAGCGATATGATCAACCGGGGCATCAATGAGTCTGCCGGTATGCTGGTGGTAAATCCGAAAGCGCGTAACACTTATAAAATCGGCATGGATAATATCAGTTACCGAAGTGATTCCGGCAGAGTGGGAAGCGAAATCCGCTCCATCATTCTGAGCAAAATGGAAATTTCCAGAGAAGACGTGGTATGTGTGGTCGGCGGGGAAGGATTGGCTATAGAAGCCGCTTTCCGGGCAGGAGAAGGCACAGTCATTGCGGTGGAATACAATCAGCAGGGCAGAGATACACTGCAGGATAATATCGCCTTCTTCGATCTACGCAATGTCGAAGTTGCAGATCATGTGGATGAGGAAACCTTTAAGGACTATCCGGTTCCTACAGTGGCTTTCCTGGTTGCTTCTGCAAGTCTGGAACAGGAACTTGCCTGTCTGCTCAAAATGAATCCGCTGATGAATATTGTGGTATTTACACTGGATTTTATTGTAGCGGCAAATTTGCGGGCATCTCTTGAACAGTACAGTATTAAGGATGCGGAAGTGATGCAGATCAGTGTAGCCAAGCTCAACGGCAAAAATGCCTTTGATGTACAGCCTGCACCATGGATTATTACAGGAAAAGCGGAAGTATAACGGAAAGTCTGAAATCAGTGTATAACAGGAGGTAAGATGAAACACGTAACAGCAGTATA
>CASEOD010000051.1 GCA_949289445.1 uncultured Eubacteriales bacterium | reverse complement strand
GTACATAAAATCGCTGACCGCCAATATGAAATGCTTGCCGGTCACAACCGTATGAATGCTTCCCGGATTGCCGGAAAGAAAACAATCCCAGCAATCATAAAAGAGGGATTGACAGAGGAAGAAGCATGGCTCTATGTGGTTGAGACAAATCTCCTGCAGCGTGGTTTTACAGAGATGCTCCTCTCTGAACGTGCTGCTGTCATCGCCGCTCACTACGGAAGAATTTCCAATCAGGGGAAGAGAACTGACATCGAACGAGAATTGCTCAAACTGGAGGGTCGTGAAGCTGATGCCAAGAATATCAATAAAAACAGTCGAAAATCATTGGTAGACGAATACGGACTTTCTTCTTCCACCATCGCCAGACTGTTACGAATTAATAAACTCATTCCGGCTTTTAAAGAAAGGTTGGACAATAAGAAAATCCAGCAGACAGTCTGTGTAGAGATTTCTTATCTGAGTGAGGTAGAACAGCAATGGCTGGATCGTTTTCTGCAGACATACAGCATCAAGCCTGATCTCGCCGGAATCCATATGCTCCATCAAAAAAGTAAAGCATCCAGCTTGACCGAAGAAGGCTTGCAGACTCTGTTGTTAAATCTTGATCGGGAAAAGTCTCGCAAAAAGACATACAAAAGCATGAGAATTCCAAAATCAGTCTACCACCGGTATTTTGAGAGTAAAGCAGAGGATGAAATCTGCTCCATAGTCACCAAAGCCCTCGAACTGTATTTCCAGTCAGAGGACGGGAATGGTGACAAATGATTCCATACGCTTAAAGCAGTAAAGGAGGATTTTTATGCACAAAAGGAAATCTCTTGTAGAGCAGCTCTTCGATGGGGAAATATATGCCGCCGAGCAGTTCAATCCCTATGAGAGCAAAGATTATAAAAAAGAATTGGAAGAAGTCCGTGATGCGGAGGATACATTCACCTCTTCTCTGCCTCCAGAGCTTCGTGAACCTTACGAAGACCTTATCAGCGCCCGAGCCGCTTTAGCTTCATCGGAAAACTACAGCCATTTTGCACGGGGATTTTATTTAGGAGCACAGCTCATGAAGGAGATTCTGCAAAATGAGGTCTGATAAAAAAGTATAGTGTATAACCCGAAGTCATCGGAGTGCTGCATGACCGCATTTCCGATGACTTTTTCATCATAAAGGAGGAACCCATCATGGCAGTTATCAGAGTAGAAAAGCGTAAAGGCTATACGATAATGAGCAATTACCATCTGCGGGATAAGAACCTGTCTTTGAAAGCAAAAGGACTGCTGTCGATCATGCTCTCCCTGCCTGACGAGTGGCACTACAATGTTCGTGGACTTGCTGCGATCTGCAAAGAAGGCGTCACCAGCATTTCCAGTACGCTCAAAGAATTAGAACAGTGGGGATACATGCGCCGTCATCAGCCGAATACCGGAGGCAAGTTTGGTGAAATTGAATATATCATCTATGAAACGCCCCAAAAGGCGCTTGCCGGCGGCGGTGATAGGAAATCTCCTAAAGATAACGTTGACGACAATTATGATAGCTCTGAGCGCCTTCAGGTCGGCAAATCCAGCCCTGACGGTGATCCGTCAAGTGAACCAGCATCCGAAGGCTTCCATGCCTTACATGGGTCAGCTGACACCTTATCCGCTATAGCAGACAAGCAGTCCGGGAACTCCGGCAGGCTCCTGCCTCCTGACTCTTCCATTTCTCCCGCCAGACAGGAACCGTGTGCTAGACCTCCGTA
>CASEOD010000050.1 GCA_949289445.1 uncultured Eubacteriales bacterium | reverse complement strand
TTTATACATTTTTTAGAAAAATTATTACAGTATATTTCTTTATTTAAAATAACCTTATTTTTAATACTAATAATTTATATACTCAAATTTAGCCATAGAAAAAGAGCGGTATCCGAAAGATATTCCGCTCTCTGTTCTCTTTAAGCTGCATATTGTCTGCATACCGCAACACGCCGCCCCTATTCTTTAATATTGTATATAAACTTGGCTCGCTTCTGCGAACCCTCCAGGTGTCTCGCCATGGCATTCTTTGCTCTCTCAGCATCACCGGCCCTCAAAGCCTTCAGTATCTCCAGATGTTCTGCAAAGATATCCTCCAGATATTCCTGTTTGTAGCTTAACGCTTTCCTGGTCTGCTCAATATACTCTTTGTAGGATCTGAGTACCTGAGCCATGAATCTGCTGCCTGCCGCATTATAGATGATGGTATGGAAATCAGAATTTATCTCCAGCACTTTTTTACTGTCCTTACGGGCAGTATAGAACTCCATCAGATCACTCTGCTCCTGCAGACTCTGAATTTCTTCCGGCGTGATCCGCCCGACAGCCCACTCCACCGCCAGTACTTCCAGCGCCTTTCTGACCGCATAGATATCTTCAATGTCCTGCATGGTAAAACCCTTGGCATAACAGCCTCTGTTGGGGATGTAGTCGATGAGCCCCTCGTTTTCCAGCTGCTTGAAAGCCTCTCTGATAGGCGTTCTGCTCACCTTCAGTTCCGTGGCAATCTGCGTCTCCTTAATTTTCTCTCCTATTCGATATTCTCCTTTAAGAATCCGCTGCCTTATAATATCAGCGATTTCGTCTGTCAGTGAAAACGTATTGGAAAAATTATGAGTACTGTTCATCTTGCCACCTCTATTCTGAAAACCTTCCTATCTGACTATAACACTATAGAATATGATTTTCAAGTACCTGAGTATGGAAATCAAAATCTTTTATCTGCAGATAATATTCTGCGGAATCTATCAGGGCTTTCATCGGGCACAGACCGATAATCTCGGTACCTGTTACAACCACGCCGTACCTCTTTGCCTCAGCCTTTACCAGTTCTGTTACTCTGTAAAGCGGAGTCTGCTCATAGTTGGTCATATTGATGGAGACCTGCGCATACTTTTTACCGGTCTGTTCGTCCTCAATCTCAAAGCCCATTGCTTTGACACATTTGAGCCCGCCGTCTTTTTCTCTGATAATGGTTGCGATGTTCTTTGCAATCTGCACATCATCGGTATTCAGATTCAGGTTGTAGGCAACAAGCGGAGGTCTTGCGCCAACTGCCATAACTCCTGCAGTCGGGTGAATTCTTCTGCCTCCGAAATCAGGTTCCCAGTCAGGCTCCTGCACTTTTTCCGCCATTCCTTCGAACTGGCCTTTTCTGATCTTCACCAGATTCTGACGTTCAGGTCTTGTTGCGGAATATTCATAGAGGAAAACAGGGACTCCCGCCTCGTCTGCAATTCTCTTTCCCACAACTTTAGAAAGTTCTACACAGTCTTCTGTGGTGCAGTCTTTAATGGCCAGGAACGGCATTACGTCTACAGCGCCCATTCTCGGATGCTCTCCCTGATGCTTCGTCAGATCGATGAGTTCAGCCGCCTTTTTTACCAGTTTCACACTGGCTTCTTCCACACCTTTTGCGTCACCGATGTAGGTGATTACAGTCCTGTTATGGCTTTCATCAGAGCTGTAGTTGAGCAGTGTGCAGCCCGGAGTTGTACGAATCTGATCCACACAGGCCTCAATGACATCCTGTCTTCTGCCCTCACTGATATTAGGAATACTTTCAATAATCTGTGCCATTTTATTTTCCTCCTGAAAATTCATTTTTATATTACTGATGCTTACAGACTTTCTGCTACCTGCATATAAAGGTCGTGAGCCACTGCATCGGCAGCATCGAACATCTTCTGCCCTTCTTCTGCATAGTACTTTGCTTTCGCCTCATCCTTTACTCCCGGCAGATTGATCTTCACGTTGAGCCATGCTCCTTTGATACATCCGGTCAGATTGAGAATGGCTACCCCCAGATCGCTGGCCGCGTTAGGGTTGGATTTTCCAATCATGGTCTTTGCCAGCATAAGCCCTTCATACCCAAGCTGCATGGTGCGGAACGGAACTTCCGTGGATACCAGTGTACCGTCGGCGATGGCCTGCTTTCTGGCAGCCTTTTCCTCTTCGGTTTCCTTAGGCATTTTGAAGGCTGCCGCCACCAGATTGAAAGCCTCTGTGTCCTTGTCGATGGCTTCCGTCAGTTCTTCATAAAGAGCCACTCCTTTTTCCCTGGCTTCTCTGCAGATCTCCTGATAATCCGCATATTTTTCTTTCCCCAGAGTCAGATCCGCAACCATCATAAACAGAGCCACGCCCTGTGCGCCCGCCAAAGCGCTGACAGAGCCGCCGCCGGGCGCCGGCGCATCGGATTTTAAGACTTCCAGATAATCTTCTACCTGCATATCAATTAACTTCATTACATCAACTCTCCTTTTTTAATGACTTGCAATGCCAGATTGGAACCGAAACGGTAACAGAGCATATCCATATCAGGGGCATCCCAGATAACCAGATCTCCCTGTTTTCCCACTTCCAGAGTTCCCACTCTATCTCCTCTGCCGATGGCGCAGGCGGGATTTACGGTTACTGCGGTCAGAACCTCTTCAGGCAGCATTTTGTACCTGATACATGCCAGATTCATGACAAACTGAAGGTTCAGGGACGGACAGGAACCCGGATTGAAATCCGAGGCCACTGCCACAGGAATTCCCATGTCTATCATTTTGCGAGCCGGCGCGAAATTTGCCCCCAGATAGAAGGATGTGGCCGGCAGACACATGGCGGTCACGCCGCCTTTTGCCATGGATTCCAGTCCTTCCTCATTGATGGCGATAAGATGTTCACAGCTTACGGCCCCGATCTCTCCGGCCAGTACGCTTCCGCCGATAGCCTCAATTTCATCAGCATGGATTTTCAGCCCGAATCCCAGCCCTTTGGCTTTCTCCAGATATTTCTTACTCTGGTCGTAATTAAATACGGAATCCTCAGTAAACACATCGGCAAACTCCGCCAGTTCGTATTCTTTCACATACGGCATCAGTTCTTCGCATAGCATATCGATGAACTCGTCTGCCCTTCCTTTATACTCTTCCGGAATGGCATGTGCTCCCATAAAAGTGGCCACCACATCCATGGGATGATCTTCGTCCAGTTTTTTCAGCACTTTCAGCATTTTGATCTCTGTATCAAAGTCCAGACCGTATCCGCTCTTTGCCTCGCAGGTGGTGACCCCCAGACCCATCATCTCGTCAAGAAATCCTTCTGTTTTGTCATACAGTTCTTCAAAAGAAGCGGCTCTGGTCTTTCTTACGGTATCCAGAATCCCTCCTCCCGCTCTCAGAATATCCAGGTAACCGGCCCCCTTCAGTTTCATGGGGATCTCGTGCTGCCTGTATCCGCCAAAGACCATATGGGTATGTCCTTCCACCAGCCCCGGGGTGACCAGCTTACCTTCTGCATCGATAATGGTATCTGCATCTTCTCCTCCCTCAGGAAGCGCTCCGTCTGCGGTAATCTCCGCAATGATTCCGTCTCTGATGAGAATCGCCGCATTCTGCAGTTTCAGATTTTCACCCTGCTCCCGTCCTCTGTGGCTGTAGCTGCCTGTAGGAGTCTGCAGAATGCCGATATTTTTTACAAGTAATGTCGCCATTATTCTCTCCTGCTCTCTTGTTTATCGGCTGTTTCAGAAAAAAGCAAAATCATCTGAAACATTCCCGTTGTCTTTTTTATTACAGCCTGTCGCTGTATTTATTCCGCAGTAAAGCCGCGGCGGACCCGCCGCGGCAGGCTGCGGACAGAACATCCGCAAAATTATTTTACAAATTTGTCTACTGTAGCTTCTACCAGCTTGTCGTCTGCCAGGAACGGGATAGTAATATGTCCCTTGCCTGCATAATTCTTATTGTATTCCACAGATGTGGACAGCGCATTTTCGTTTCTTGCCCAGTTTCTTCTGGCAACACCGCCCATAACGTCCCACATCATCGCGGATTTGATAATCTCATCGGTTCTCTCAGAGCCATCCAGAAGCAGTCCGAATCCACCGTTGATTGCCTTTCCGATGCCTACGCCGCCGCCGTTATGCAGTGCGCACAGAGACATGCCCCTTGCGGCATTTCCGGCAAAACACTGTACCGCCATATCTGCCATAACATTGGAGCCGTCCTTGATGTTGGATGTTTCTCTGAACGGAGAATCTGTGCCCGATACGTCGTGGTGATCACGTCCCATCATGATCGGACCGCACTTGCCTTCTCTAACCAGTTTGTTGAAGGCCAGAGCAATATTGGTTCTGCCTTCCGCATCCTGATAGAGAATTCTTGCCTGTGTTCCCACAACCAGCTTGTTGGCCTTTGCATCTCTGATCCATACCCAGTTGTCTCTATCCTGAGCTCTTCTGTTCGGATCAATGCAGTCCATGGCTGTCTTATCTGTCAGATCCAGATCCTCAGGTTTACCGGACAGGCATACCCATCTGAAAGGTCCGTATCCGTAGTCAAAGAGCACAGGTCCCATAATGTCTTCTACATAAGAAGGCCAGATGAATCCGTCTTTATCATCATATCCGTTCTTGGAAATCTCTTTGATTCCTGCATCATACATGGCTTTCATAAAGGAATTTCCATAGTCAAAGAAGTAGGTTCCTTCTTCGGTCAGAGCTTTGATTGCCTTGTAATGTCTGTGCAGCGTCTTGTCTACCTCTTCACAGAATTTTTCTCTGTCCTCATGGAGCAGTTTGGTTCTCTCCTCAAAACTCATGCCCACAGGGCAATATCCTCCGTTGTATACATTGTGGCAGGAAGTCTGGTCAGAAAGCAGATCGATGTGGAATTTCTTTGCCACGGCAGCCTCGAGAAGATCTACAATATTACCGTGGTAAGCGATGGAAATGCTTTCTTTTGCCTTCACCTTTTCCTCAGCCAGTTTAAAGATTTCGTCGATGTCATCCATAATCACATCAACCCATCCCTGATCGTGTCTGGTTACGATTCTGGAGTAGTCAACTTCAGCAAAGATACCTACTGCATTGGCAATATTGGCTGCCTTCGGCTGAGCTCCGCTCATACCGCCAAGTCCGGAGGACACGAAGGTGTGACCCTCCAGATCGCCCTGCTCGGCAACACCCAGATATTTTCTGCCCGCATTTAAGATTGTATTGAATGTGCCGTGAACGATACCCTGCGGTCCTATGTACATCCAGCCGCCGGCTGTCATCTGACCATAGTTGGCGACACCCATTTCCTCGGCAATTTCCCAGTCATCCAGATTATCGTACATACCGATCATCATAGAGTTGGTGATGATAACGCGGGGAGCCTCCGGTTTTGAAGGGAACAGCCCCAGCGGATGACCTGATTCAACAACCAGAGTCTGGTTCTCTGTCAGCTCTTCCAGATACTTTTTAATCAGGCGGTACTGCAGCCAGTTCTGACAAACCTGACCGGTTTCCCCGTAGGTTACCAGTTCATATGGATACAGGGCAACTTCAAAATCCAGATTGTTTTCTATCATAACCTGAAAAGCTTTTCCCGCCAGGCACTTGCCCTTATATTCACTGATAGGCTTTCCGTAAATTCTCCCCTCGGGACGATACCTGTAGGCATAGATTCTGCCTCTTGTTGTCAGTTCTTCCATGAATTCAGGCGCCAGCTTTTCATGCAACTCTTCCGGTACATAACGAAGTGCATTCTTCAGTGCAATTTTTGTCTGTTCTTTCGTCAGTCTGAAACCTCTGTCCGGGGCTCTTCTGATCCCCTCCTGAAAAGCCGGATAATCCGGATACTCATTCCCCAGCTGAATAGTCATAGCGCCGGCAACAGTTTTATTGTCAATCATAGTTCTTACCTCCATGTTCTTTATTTTAAAGTAACAACCTTTTCTACTGCTTCTAAAAGACTGTCGTCTTTCACCATCTGCTCAAACTTGGCGAGCTCATCGTGCATGATGATATCCTGATCAATCGGATCGGACAGCGTTCTGATATAGTCGTAAGCCGCTCTGGTTGCAGGAGCCAGATTGTCAATGCTGCTTTCTCCGATTTCCTGTCTCAGCCAGATTCCCTGTGCTGCTGCAGCAATTTCGATGCTCAGAACTTTCTGTGCGTTATCCAGTACCATGGCAGCCGTTCTCGCTGAAGTGGTTCCCATAGATACATGATCTTCCTGATTGCCTGAAGACGGAATGGAGTCAACGCAGGCAGGATGGTCATAGACCTTGTTCTCAGAAACCATAGAAGCTGCCGCATACTGAGCAATCATAAATCCGGAGCATACACCGCCGTGTTTGGTCAGGAATCCCGGCAGTCCCTCAGACAGTGCCGGATTGATCAGTCTTTCGGCTCTTCTCTCTGATACGTCAGCCAGTTCAGAAATGGCCATCTTCATAAAGTCAAAGGCAAGAGCCATTGGCTGTCCGTGGAAGTTGCCTCCGGAAATCACCTCATCCTCATCCGGGAAGACGATCGGATTATCTGTCACAGCATTGATCTCACGGGAAACTGCCTCATATACATACTGAATGGCGTCTCTTGATGCTCCGTGAATCTGCGGAATACATCTCAGAGAATACGGGTCCTGTACCTTGGTCGGCTGTACTTCCAGAGCATTCTTGCTTCCGGAAAGCAGTGCCAGCAGGTTTTCTGCCACGTCCTTCTGTCCCTGATGTCCTCTTACGTCCTGCACTTTACTGTCATAAGCCTTGGTGATGCCGTGAAGCGCCTCAGAAGTCATAGCAGTAGCAATGTCGGCAACCTTCAGCAGCTTCATAGCGTCCCAGAGAACGTTTACGCCTACGGCTGTCATCATCTGTGTTCCGTTATTCAGGGCAAGGCCTTCTTTGGCCGCCAGCTTTACCGGTTCAATTCCTTCGGCCTTCATTGCTTCAGCCGCATCCACAATCTCACCTTTATATTCCACTTTGCCAAGACCGATAAGGCCCAGCGCAATCTGAGAAAGAGGCGCCAGATCCCCCGATGCTCCCAGAGATCCTTTTCTTGGAACCACAGGGTGAATTCCCGCATTGAGCATATCAACCATAGTCTGAATGGTAGAAAGTCTGATACCGGAATTCCCTCTGGAAAGAGCATTGCAGCGCAGCAGCATAGCCGCTCTCACATACTGTCTCGGATACGGATCACCGAAGGTACAGGTATGGCTGACGATCAGATTTCTCTGCAGATCTGCAGTCTCCTCTTTGGAAATCAGTACGTTTGCAAACTTGCCGAAGCCTGTGGTCAGTCCATAGATCACTGCTCCCTCTTCCAGCTTCTTCTCGATATAATCTCTTGCCTTCTGCACTGCCTTCTGTGCTTCCGGCGCGATTTCTACCTTTTCGCCTCCGCGGCAAACACGGATTACTTCTTCGACCGTCAGGTCACGTCCATTAATAATGACTGCCATAATTTTCTCTCCTATCTTTAATATAAATTCACGATAAGTTATAAAAATTTATTCTTGTCCTTGTGTTTTTCTTACCGAATATTATACCTTTTTTTTGATTGTTGCGCTATACTTTTTTGAGAAAAAACTCAATTATCATGCGGTTTTCGAGCTCAATTTCAGAAAATTCTTCACTACGCACGCCTTATGTTTTCCCCATGTATCACTTTATTGCGTTAACGCTTTACCGTGTATAATTATAAAACGATCAGTTCCAACCGACTATATCCATTGCAAATACACAGCTACAGGAATTTTTGATTCAAAACTTCATGTACTTATAAAAAAACACAGAAAATCGTAAGATAATCTTTGATCTTTTTCATATTTATACAAGGTAAATCGTGGTATACTATAGTATCATCAGAACAAAAACAAGAGGGTGTTGATATGCTTAAGATTAGAAAAACAATCAGTGTTCTGCTGACCGCAGTACTTCTCATATCCTGCCTGCAGCTGACCGCAGCCGATGCAGAAGCGGCTTCCTACACAGGTAAATACTGGCTGAAAGTCAATGAACAGCAGAACGTAGTGACCGTTTATCGGAAAGAGGACGGAAAGTGGACACCAATTCGTGCAATGCTCTGCTCCACAGGGCTTAACGGCACAACTCCGCGAGGCACTTTTTATACGAAGGGAAAATGGAACTGGGGAGAGCTGATCAACGATGTGTACGGCCAGTACTGTACACACATCACGGGAGACATTCTCTTTCATTCTGTTTATTATACCGAGCGATACGACAAATCCTCTCAGGTCACTGCTCAGTTTAATATGCTGGGGCAGGCGGCATCTCACGGCTGCGTCCGTCTTTCTGTGGCAGATGCCAAATGGATCTATGTGAACTGTAAGGTAGGCACAAGGGTAACCATTTACCGGAGCAGCAGCCCGGGTCCTCTGGGAAAGCCATCTCCCACCAGAGTCAGCACAAGCCGCTACCAATACTGGGATCCCACAGATCCGGACCCTGACAACCCATACTATATCGTTCGGAAACCTGTGATCACGGTATCTTCCAAAAAGAAACTGAATGTACAGTATGGCAGTACCTATTACATTAAAGACTATGTCAATGCTAAAGATCCAAACACCTTTCAGAATCTGAAAGATAAAATAAAGGTCAGCAAGATTCAGCGTTATTCCGTCTCTAAGGGAAAATACATCAATGCTGACTTTTCAACCAGGACTCTGGGAACTTACAAAGTGACCTATTCCGCAAAGGCTCCTCTGGGGAAAACAGCTTATAAAACCATAAAAATCAAAGTAGTGGATAATCTGAAAGCCCCTGTCATTTCAGGAGCAAAAAACAGAACAGTCACCTGGGGAGATACAAACGCAGTATCGGGAGTAACAGCTAGGCAGGCCAGCGCATCGCGAACCACCGCCATGAAGGTGCTCATCAAAGCGCCGGGCAGCTCAACCTATAAAACCTACAGCTACAGCGCCGCCAAAACCTACCGGTTTGCAAAGACAGGGAAATACTCTGTCAGATATGTGGTAAAAAACAAATATTCACCATACAAAGAAGCCTCCAGAACCGTAACCATTACCAGCAAAAAAGGCGCCGTCAACGAGGATCCGGTTCTTGTCGTTCCTGACAGCAAGGGTGACAGAACCGTAACCCTGGGAACACAAGAAGCATCAGACCTGTTCAGCGGAGTCACTGCATCCCATAACGGCAAAGACGCCACCTCCCGGATTCAGATCACACTGAAACGGCCGGACTCTGCTGAAACGATCCCCCTGACGCAGGCTGAAGCTGCATCCTATATTATGGATATCGAAGGTACCTACACTGTGACTTATTCAGTTAAAAACAGGTATACTCCATATCAGACTGTAAAAAAGACCGTTAAAATTCAGGTGGTTCCATCGCAAAATGAAATCATCTGACAGGACAGTTCTTATGGCTATTCCAGCCGGCGCTTCTCAAATTTAACCCAAATCGCAGATTCTGTCTGTTTGGGGATAAGCCCGGAAGATAAAAGTTAATCTAAATCTCATATGCTTGCAGTAAACTGTTTTTTCGGTTTAACTGCAGCGATTATCACAGGAAAACACTTTCCAAAAACTATAAAAACCGGAACTGTAATGAGAGAATTCATCCGCAGTTCCGGTTTTATAATTTATTTTCTTGCCTCAGCCGCTTTTGCATGGCCTTCCAGACCTTCTCCATATGCCATTCTGGCGACCAGAGGTGCAATTTCCTTTGACGCTTCTTCCGTCATGCGCTGATGAGTGCAGACTTTCAGAAAAGTTCCCACCCAGACTCCGCCTGTATATCTGGCGGCTTTCACCGTCGGAAGCGTGTGGTTGGTTCCCGAAGCATAGTCGCCAAAGACTTCCGCCGTGTTTCCTCCGATAAACAGAGAACCATAATTATACAGTTTCTCAAGAACCGGCTCAGGATCTTCAAGATTCACTTCCAGGTGCTCCGGCGCATACTCGTTGGACAGATCCACGGCCTGTTCCAGATCATCCACCACAATAACCTCCCCATAATCCTCCCAGGATCGGGCTGCAATTTCCGCAGTGGAAAGTGTTTTCAGTTCCTCTTCCACGGCTTCAATAACCTGCTGCCCAAAGGCTTCATCGATGGTAATCAGTATTCCTTTCGCATTGGGATCGTGCTCTGCCTGTGCCAGAAGATCTGCAGCAATGGTTCTGCAGTCTGCTTTTTCATCAGCAATAATCAGAACCTCACTGGGTCCTGCCACAAAATCGATGCCTATCTGACCGTAACACTGACGTTTTGCCTCTGTCACATAGCGGTTGCCCGGTCCTACAATCATGTCCACCGGTCTGATTTCCTCTGTTCCGTAAGAAAAAGCCGCAATGGCCTGCGCTCCGCCAACCGCATAGATTTCGTCAGCGCCGGCAAGATCCATGGCAACCAGCGTTTTATAATGAATCTTTGAGGTGCCTTTCACCGTCGGCGAACAGGCTGCCACACGCTTGACACCTGCTGTCTTTGCCGGCGTAATCAGCATAAGTGCGGTGGAATACAGAGGGTATCCGCCTCCCGGTACATAACAGCAGCAGGAAGAAACAGGAATAATCCTGTGTCCGAGAAAAATCCCGGGCTGCGGGCTGAAGTCTTTCAGTTCAGTCATGGTAGCCTTCTGCGCCACCGCAAATTTTTCTATATTCTCTTTTGTAGCCTTAAGATCCGCAAGTTCCTGTTCAGTGATCTTATCATAGGCCTCTTCTATTTCCTCTCTGCCGACACGGATCCGATCACGGCTGCAGCAGTCAAACCGCTCATTGTATTCTTTCAGCGCAGTATCACCCCGCCGGCAGACATCATCTATCAGTGCAGTGACTGTCTCACGCAAAGCCCGAGTATCTTCCACTGTCCTTTCTTTTGATTTTTTCAATATTTTCATAAGGCGCTCACCTCTTTTTCGATTTATCACGTTACTATATTAAAGCACAAAAAGGATATTGTCAATAGTCCAAAAGAAGATGTACTTGCTTTATCTCTCTCCTTTGATTCTCTTTCAAACTGTAAAAAACCGCAGCTTTATCACAGTTACGCCATTTTTATGGCGTAATTTACAATAATTAACAAAACCAGTAAGGCCTGCTGAGTGTTATTACGGACAGATTAGAATTCACAGAAAGACAAAAAACAACAGCGAAACCACCAGCAAAACACATCCGACAATAAATTCTGTGAGTCCAACATATATCGCATACTTCTCTGTTTTTCTGCCATTTTTGTAATCTTCTTCAAATCCGTTGATGAGGTTATACTTTTTGCGGAAATATATGAAATAGCCAAACAACAAAAAGGCAATACCGAACAATGCACTCAGGATTTTAACAACAACCATAGCAAGCCCCTCTATAAACTTTTTATTTATTCTTCATCTTCCAAAAGACCTTGCCCTTCCGACACTATCTTTTGTCAATATTATATTACTTGAAATACTGTCGCATATCAAGCATTTCTCTCATATGCTGCGGTTAGTATCTCTATTACTTTCAGATCATTTTAAGAAGTGCACTGATATGGTTAATCCCGGAAATCTTGCGAGAGAGTATTACTGAATATATCTGCAAGCAATTCACATTAAGAAAAAAATCCCCAAAAACCCGGTTTCCCAAGCTTCTGAGGATTCTTAAATCTCATCTTTATTTTCGGCTGTAAATTAGTCTGCAACGTAAGGCAGTAAAGCAACGATTCTTGCTCTTTTAATAGCAGTAGTCACTTCTCTCTGGTGTACAGCGCAAGTACCGGTGATTCTCTTAGGAAGAATCTTGCCTCTTTCAGTGATATACTTTCTGAGCTTTTCTGTATCTTTGTAATCGATAGTTTCTGTCTTATCAGCACAGAACTGGCATACTTTTTTTCTTCTCATGCCGCCGCGTCTTCTATCCATTATATTGTCTCCTCGTATTATATAGTAGTAGTGTTTATAGACCCTCTCCAAGGTCTGTATGCTATACTGTTTGGAGATACTGTGGATTGGTGAAAGCCTCCTACCACTCGATGGTTTAAGAAAGGCTCCAACCACAGTCTCTTTGTATAGTTGTTAATCAGTTAGATACCGCATGACGGTTGATTTAGAACGAGGTTACAAGCACAGAGAGCTCTGTGGTCCTAAACAGTATCTAAATCTATTAC
>CASEOD010000049.1 GCA_949289445.1 uncultured Eubacteriales bacterium | reverse complement strand
AGGAATCGCCCTGGCAATCTCCAGATTCTTCGCCCGGTCCGCTCCCGACAGCTTAAGAAAACGGGTGTTGAATGTGCCGTCAATAAACCCGTCCGGATCCATATATGCCCCTGCGATCCGTGTGATTGAAGTCCGCTTCACTGTCATGCGGCGGGTGAGGGCAAGCATGTCCTCGCGGTCAATCTTAAGAGAACGCCGGGGTGTGTTAATGTCTGTGTTCATAGTGTTTACTCCTTGTCAAGTCAGATTCCGGGCCGCTGAGGTGTTTCAGAGAAGTTCCAGCGGTCTTTTATACAAGGGATCTGATTCACACCTGTTTTTCTCACATTATACGCTCCGCCGGGAACACTGTAAACAACCAAACCATGCACATACAACCAGAACAGATTTTTTCATCTGTTTTATCAAAGAATCTCTTGACTCTCACGCAGCGTGATATTGTATTCTTTTCTCAGAGGAACATAACAGATGCTGACCGGTCATCACTGTTCTGACCCTTTTATGAGAGGAGCTGTTTCAATGAAAAGTATAAGCCAGGTTGCCAGACTGACTGGCATCAGCGTACGGACACTGCAATACTATGATGAGATCGGACTGTTAAAGCCCAGTGAACTCACTTCATCCGGCTACCGCCTGTATGATGATAACGCGCTGCAGACCTTGCAGCAGATTCTGTTTTTTAAGGAGCTGGGATTTTCGTTAAAAGAAATCAGACAGATTCTTGAGAATCCGGATTTTGACAGAATCACCGCCTTTAAAGAGCAGAAAAAAATGTTCAGGCTGAAACGTAACCGAATTGACCGGCTTATACAGCTTCTCGAACGGCTTGAAAAAGGAGAACAATGTATGAGTTTTAAAGAATTTGATCTTTCCGATTACATCAGCGCTTTGGAGGATTTTAAATCCAGTCAGGCTGAAACCGTCATTGAGCACTGGGGAAGTATTGAGAATTTTGATCTGTTTATTCAGAAAATCAAGGATGATGAAGAGCATGTTGCAAGGCTTGCAATCCAGCAGTTTGGCAGTATAGAGAAATACACCGAAGAAATGAAAAGCAATCTGGAGCATTTTTCAGAAATCATGGATGCATGGTACTCACAGGTCCCGGAAAAAATGCGGACAGAAGACAAGTTTCTTAAGCTGGCCTCACATAGAGACGAAGATGTGGCTTCGGAACCAGTGCAAAGTATTGTCAGGGAAATTATAGCCGGAGCTCAGGGGAACACCTCCAGGCTGCTGATCGGCGATGCGCGGAATTACTGCCGGATGATGATTGATCTTTACTCCAATGATTATCTGAGCAGGGTATTTGATACACGGCACGGGGCCGGAAGCAGTGGGTATATTGTAAAAGCCTTCCGTTATTACCTGGAGAATAATCGTTCTGAAAACGGGTAGAGCCGGTTCGTAAGTTGCGCCCGGGAATGGTGATTTATCAGTATTCCCGGGCTGACTGTTATTCCAGTCCGGGTTCTCTGAATTTCTTCCCTTTTCTTTCCAAGCTAAACAAATAATATCGATAGATTATATAACCTGTCGCTGTCATAAAGATCAGAATATAAGCTATATTATCTTTCAAGGTTCTGAGATAAAGAGCAAACAGAACAAATCCGATACTCTGAATCATGACTTTGAATTTTTTATCTTCAAGTTTTCCCATTTTAAATAGACAATAGCGAATTGCTATTACTGCCGGAGAAAACACAACTGCTATAATAGTCAGCAACAGGGCCTGCTTATGCCCGGCGAATTTTTTTAATATGTTTCTCTCTTTATTATCAATTTCCAGACATTGGTACAAAAGACTTAATGACGCCTCATCCGGTACGCTTTTTCCCAGCTCCCATTTTGAAATAGTCTGCCTGGTAACATATACAGAATCTGCCAGTTCCTGCTGCGTCATTCCTTTCTTTATTCTTGCCTCTTTTATTATTTCTGAAATTTCCATATATCCTCCACTATCTGCCGTCAGTATTCAGAACGCTGCTGACAGCAATAAACGCTCCAATACATAATATTATAACAAAACCCGTATCCCATTTCCGCTCAACCAGGAATCCATATATACATATAAAAGCAAAAACATTAAAGAGAATCCACCTGAACACCTTAGGATAACGATCTGATAGTTTTATAATGTACATTGCAGCCGG
>CASEOD010000048.1 GCA_949289445.1 uncultured Eubacteriales bacterium | reverse complement strand
CTTCTGGATCGAATCATCTGATAAAATCGGCCTCACGAATCGTAGTTATTGTCAATACCTTTTGATAAAAAATTCCGCATTCTTCAATGCGAGATTTTCTCTATATTCCTTAACTTAATGACATTGGTGTCTAACACGGGGATGATTTTTTTTTAAGGAAACACAGGAACGAACCGAAAAAGAAGCAAGGGAAAAGCAAGACAGGAGCGTATCAAGGCACGAAGAAAGCATGGTATGGAAAGATAAGGTTGCAATACTGATGAGGATATTCAGATAAAACCGATTGTCCTTCTCGCATGGCATAGAAAAAACAGTCGAAATATGGTAGAATGAGATTAACAAATTAGGATTTGTGGAGGTGTTATGACAATCATTGGCATTGAACTTATTCAAGCAAAAAAAGAAGATATGGAGACTATTTGGAAGATGCAATTGAAAGCTTTTGCAGGACTTCTAGAAAAGTATAATGATTATGACATGAGTCCTGGTGCTGAGAAATTTGACATGGTAATGGCACGATTTGAACAGCCGTGGACAATTTATTATTTTATAGTTGCTAATTCCGAAAGAGTTGGTGTAATTCGAATTATTGATAAGAAAGATGGAAGTAAGAAGAGAATATCTCCAATTTGGATAATGCCAGAGTTCCGAAATAAAGGATATGCTCAACAAGCCATCTTAGCTGCTGAGAAAATACATGGCAGTAAAAATTGGTGCTTGGACACTATTTTACAAGAAAAAGGCAATTGTCATCTGTATGAAAAGCTTGGATATCATCAAACAGGGAAGATAGAGCATATAAGTGAAATTATGGATATAGTTTTCTATGAGAAAGATAGTTAAGCTTTACAAATCCCAGTTTATAGCACTAATTAACAACTGAATAATAGTTACTTTTATAGTAGCACAACTGAGCAGGAAAGCCATAAAAGGACTTCCTGCTTTTTTTATGCCTAAAACCAAAATGAAAGTCCTTTTCTAACCACCTCGATTATACTCACAACTTTATAACTTCTTGACATGTCCAAGGATATTTATCACTTTTATCGGGTTTTCTAAAATGAATGCCCAATAATCAAAATTAGGAAACGGAGGAATGAACTATATGAAAGAAAAGAATTTTTCATATTCAACCCACATAGGCAAAACAAATTTTATTGTGAATGTGAAACAATCGGAAAGTGCAAAAAAGCCTTTAGATATGGTATTTCAAGAGATATATAAGCAAGAGGTGTCAGGCGATTTTTCGGCGGATAAATTATCAAATTTAGAAAAGTTACAGAAACCATCTTGACAAACTCAGTCTCAAAGATGTTAAACAGCCTGTAATTTTTTAGCATCTGCTTATAGAAAAACTCTTGCATCGAAAATGCGGAAGCTTTTAGCAGAGAATATTTCTAAAATATTCCAATCAAGTTGACTTTTAAAAAAGCAGCGAGTATAATCGTTATCATATTAAATACCGTTAGAGGAATATGAGGAAAGGAAATTTTATGAAAGTATATATCAGTGTAGACATAGAAGGCGTGACGGGGGTTACATCCTGGGATGAAACCGAACTCAGTAATGATGTACATAAGCCGGCGGCAGAACAGATGACCAGAGAAACACTGGCGGCTTGTCGCGCTGCTATTGCGTGCGGAGCGGATGAAATTGTTATAAAGGATGCGCATGACTCAGCAAGAAATCTTTTAACGGATGAACTGCCTGACGAGGTGAAAATTATCAGAGGCTGGTCTAATACTCCTGAGTCCATGGTAGCAGGCATTGACGAATCTTTTGATGCAGCGATTTTTATCGGTTATCATGCAGGTGCCGGTTTTAACGGGAATCCTCTTTCGCATACAATGAATCTGGGAAATAATTATGTGAAAATAAATGGAAGGCGTGCTGCCGAGTTTGATATGAATGCCTATGTCTGTGCATATTACGGTGTTCCTATTGTTTTTGTCAGCGGAGATGAACAGCTCTGTGATCATGCCAGAGAACTGATTCCTGCCATTGAAACTGCCGGTGTGAAGAAAGGCTGGGGAAATGCTACTATCAGTGTCAGTCAGACTAAGGCTCTGCATATGATAGAAGACGGAGTAAAACGTGGCCTCTGTGCCAGGGATAAGTGTAAATTGTCTTCTCCTGAAAAGTTTGAGATGGAAATCAATTTTAAGGAATGCGTCAATGCCTTGAGAGCCTCCTATTATCCCGGAGCAGTGCAGCTTGATGAGAGAACAGTACGTTATACCGCAAAAGACATTCAGGAGATGATGACGGCAAGAATGTTTATTTTGTAGTATGTGTCAAACTGAAATAGAGTTGTTCTGTTTTCAATTATAAAAAATCAGTCCGAATTTTTCGTATAATAAAACCGCAAGAAGTGAATTCTCTTGCGGTTTTGTCTGGTCGGAGTAGTCAGGCTCGAACTGACGGCCTCTGCGTCCCGAACACAGCGCGCTACCAACTGCGCCATACCCCGACAACAAATAATAGTATAACATGAATTTAAAAAAATGGAAGACTTTTTATGAAATTTTCTTCAAATTATTTTTGAACGTGAAATGAAGCTGTGCTATGAAAATGAAAACAGACAGTTATCAAGACTCTTATTTTGTTTTAGAATTTCTTCCGGCAATTGCGAAAAATGATAGTATCTCTATTGCAACTGCTTTTCCGCTATTATATAATATAACTATCCAATTGCAGTTCAGTATAAAATGGGGAAGAGCTATGAACAGAGATTATTTATTGCTGGGAGTGAGAAAAAACGCAAGCAGAGAACAGATAAAGAGAGCATATGAAAGACAGCTTCTGAAGTACAGGGCTCCTGATTATGAAGATGATCCTGAATATGTCAGACGGAAAATTGATGAGCTTAACGCAGCATATAACAGAATGTACAAGAAAGCAGTCTCTTCTTCGGTGGGGAAGGACTCAGCGGGGAATGCAGGGATAATCACAGAGAGTCAGGAACAAAAGTCGGCCCGTCATCAGAAACATCGGGACTATGCAAAAAAACGCAGGGAGATGGATGAGGAGGAGCTTCATCTGTTGGATCGTCTTCGCAAATCCGGAGATAAACCGAAAAAGGACTGGAAGAAGCGTGATTCTGTCATGCTGAAAGATAAGAAGGATTCTCTGAAAGCGAGGATGAAGGAATCCATAAAAGAAGGAAATACCATGAGGGCTTATGAGGAGACGGAAAACGGTGAGATTGCTGATACCCTAACCGGACCGGCACCGAAAAAGACTGAAGAAAGCCAGGGGAAAATGATGTTTTCAGCTATAGGTCTGATTATCTCTCTGGTTGTGGGGCTTTTCACCATGTGTAACAGTACGGATAATTCTTCCTTTATCGGTATTGATGACGGCAGTTCATATATCTATGAATTGTCGGATTACAGTGAGAGCGACAGAGCGGTTTATGATGAAGGACAGCAGGTATATGCTGATTTCAGCGAGATGGAAACTGCAGAACAGTGGTCAGAAACAGCTGTCACCGATGCAGAACTTGAAACGGCTGCCGATGCTTTTGTAAAAGCCTATACAGAGGACCCGAATATTGCAGCTCTCTGCGATCGCCTGTATCAGAACTATGATCCTTTTATTGCGAGCGGAAGTGATGATGTAAGCTATCAGATAGAGGAAGTTTTGAGATTTTATGGATTTCCGGACTATTATGAGATCGAAGGAAAGATAAATCCTTACAACGGAGATATCATCAGTAATCTGGACATGTACCTGCGTTATCTGGTACAGCATCATGAATATTCTTATGAAGGACAGAACGTGTAGGATAATCCGGGATTTAGAAATATGGGAATCAGATAACCGGATTCACTGATGAAGTGCACCCCATCAGTGAATCCGGTTTTTCTAATCTTACTTTTTAAACTAACGTCTGTTCAGATACTCTTCCATGATGCCCACGCCGGCGCTGGCGCCAATTCTGTCGGCACCGGCTTCTATCATGGTCAGTGCGTCCTGTAGCGTTCTGATTCCGCCGGAGGCTTTGACTTTCATTGAATTTCCCACTGTTTTCTTCATCAGAGCCACATGGTCTTCTGTTGCGCCTCCTTTGCCGAATCCGGTGGAAGTTTTGACAAATGCCGCGCCTGCTTCTGCAGCCAGTTTGCAGCCACAGATAATTTCTTCTTCCGTGAGAAGACAGGTTTCCAGAATGACTTTCACCGCAGCGCCATAATCTGCCGCGGCTTTTACTACGGCTTCTATATCCGCTTTAACATAATCCGTATCTCCCTCTTTGAGACGGCCGATCTGAATCACCATATCGATTTCCGAAGCGCCTTTTCTGCAGGCATCTGCCGCCTCAAATGCTTTTGCTTCGGTGGAACAGGCCCCGAGAGGAAAGCCTACTACGGCGGCAATCTTTACATCACTGCCTGAAAGCTTTTCAGAAGCCAGAGAAACATAAGAGGAGTTGACGCAGACTGCATAGAATTTGTAGGCCATGGCCTGCTCACAAAGCTTTTTGATTTGCATACTGTTTGCGTCGGGGTTTAATAACGTGTGATCAAAATATTGATTGATAACCATGGGTAAGTCTCCTTAATTTCAGAGTAGTCTTTAGTATAGCATAAAAAAGAACGCATGTAAAAATCTTTGTATGAAGATTTTTTTTTCGGATATGATATTTTTGCGTTTTTCCTTTGACAGAACGGGTAATTGAGAATATAATAATTAAGAAATTTGTAGAGATATAAAGAGGTATAGGATGGAAAAAACAGTTAGAACAATCGGCATGCTTAAGTGGCTGGGATTTCCTCTGGGCGGCGTGATGTTTTTCTTTACATCGCAGAGTTTCGGAATAGCCGCAGGTATAGTTTTAGGCGCGGTGGCCGGCCTTTCTTTCTGGATTCTTATGAAAAATGAACAGAGCAGGCTGATAGGGCAGACAATTGCCAATGTGATCAGACAGGCGATTTCAGAGACAGCCAATGTGGACAGCCTGATAGAGATTAAAAGATTGAGAAGTGGCATTATTGCCAGAGTATATCTGATTAATGCCCGTGAAAAGGTTGCCACGATTCATCAGGCAGTCGCAAAGAGAATGGAGGCTTGCTCACTGAAACGGTATCTGTGGATTATGCAGATGACTGATATGCCTCGGAGAAGCGCTCTTCGGGAAACACAGAAAATGCTGAATGAGAAGCTTCTGGAGGAGATTTTGAGCAGACACAGAGGAGATCAGCAGTAGAAATGGATTTAATCGTAAGTTTTGTAATCTTTATGGGAGCAATGATCGGGTGTATCGCAACAGGATACACCATGGTCATTGCTCTTTTTGCAGGCTTGATAGCTTTCGCAGTAACAGGCTACCGCAGGGGGCATACTTTAAAGGATGTGGCAGCCATGGGATGGAGCGGACTGAAGGATGCGTTTGTCGTGATCGAGATCATGTTCATTATCGGTTTTATTACAGCGGTATGGAGATCCGGAGGTACTATAGCATTTTTTGTATATTACGGAATTAAACTGATTACGCCGGGAGTATTTCTTATCATTACTTTTGTGCTGTGCTGTCTTCTTTCCTATGCCCTTGGTACATCCTTCGGTGTGGCAGGAACGGTGGGCGTTATTTTTATGGCACTTGCCCGTGCTGGCGGAGTCAATGAAGTTCTTACTGCCGGAGTTGTAATGAGCGGGATTTATTTTGGCGACAGAGGTTCTCCTGTTTCTTCCAGCGCAATTCTGGTTGCGGCAATTACAAAAACCGATCTTTTGGGTAATGTAAAACGAATGGCTAGATCCGGGATGATACCCCTGCTTTTGACCTTTGCGGTTTACGCGGTTCTTTCTTTTTTAAATCCTGTCCATACTGTGGATCAGAGTTTTTTACATACTCTTGAGTCAGAGTTTTCTGTTTCCCTATGGTGTGCTTTGCCTGCAGTATGTATGATTGTGCTCCCGCTTCTGAAAGTCCAGGTGGCGACTGCCATGATCGCCAGCATCGTGAGCGGAGGATTGATTAGCGTTTTTGTTCAGCACATGGAAGTGAAAGAGCTGTTAAAAGCAATGATATTCGGTTATTCGGCAGAAGGAAGTCTGGCAGCCGTGATGAACGGAGGCGGAATGCTTTCCATGATTGAAATCGTTTGTATTGTCGCACTTTCCAGCACTTATTCGGGAATCTTTGCAGGTACAGATCTGCTTGGAAGTCTGCAGGACAAAATGCTTCCTGTGATGAAAAAGACAGGAAGATTCGGTACTATGCTCATCATGTCTTATGTATTTTTAGGCATTTTCTGTAATCAGACCATCGCGTCCATGATGTGCAGTGATTTTCTGAAGAAACCTTATGAGCATCTGGGTGCAGACAGGGAGGAACTGGCGCTGGATTTGGAAAACTCGGTGATTCTTCTGGCCGGTACCGTACCCTGGGCAATTGCCTGTACAGTTCCGCTGGGCTTTATGCAAGTGGGATATGGAGCTGTGCCATGGAGTCTGTATTTGTATATGGTACCTCTCTGTTACGGAATTCAGAAGATGCTGCGGGGGCAGAAAGATCGGAGATAAAAGCGTAATGTGACAAAACCTTTCACAGAGGAATAATATGGATTATACAATTGTGAAAGGGGATAATCATATGAATCTTACCATCGTCGGTGCCGGTACCATGGGTCGGATTGTCAGAGATATGGCACTGCAGAACCCGGGTATTGACAAGGTATGGAATATAGAGCCTGCTTTAGGGGAAAGTCTGTCAGACGGTCCGGAACCTGATATTGTTATTGATTTCAGCCATCCTGACGCATTGAACGGAATCTGCAGCTACATCACCGAAAAGAGAGGGCATGTGGGAGTTGTGTTTGCCACAACCGGTTACAGCCCTGCGCAGGAAAATCAAATTCGTCAGCTGGCAGAAACGGCACCTGTTATACAGAGCTCCAATTTCTCTTACGGGATCAATTCTCTGAAAAAAATTGTCGGTTTTGCATCGTCTCTGCTGAAGGACTGCGCTGACATTGAAATCATAGAAAAGCATCACAATCAGAAAGTCGATTCTCCCAGCGGCACTGCTATGACTCTGGCAGACGTCTGCGATCCCGAGGGTAACAGAGTAAGAAAGTGCGGGCGCAAGGGAGAAGAAAAGCGAAGAGATGAGATTGGTATTCACAGTGTTCGCGGTGGGACTATCTTTGGAGAGCATACAGTAATTTTTGCATTAAAGGACGAGGTAATTGAGATCAGACATACCGCATTTTCGAAAAAGATCTTTGCCAAGGGAGCAATAGAGGCTGCGTTGTGGCTGAACGGGAGAAAACCCGGTTTGTACAGGATTGAGGACGTATTCTATTGACTTTTACTCCAATTTATGGTAGAACATAAAAGCGATTAAAAACATGAGAGATGAGAGGTCAAGATGGAAATTGAGCTGAAATACCAGGTTGATAACGCAGAAAAAATAGAACAGATTTTTTCAGATCCGTATCTGGAAAGTATCAAGGATAAAGAAACAGAAGAAGAAATAGAAATGCATGCGGTTTATTTTGACACAGAGGACAGAAGACTTTACCGAGAAGGCATTGTATTCCGTGTCAGAAAGGAGGGCCGACGTCTAACGGCTACCCTGAAATGGAACGGTTCCAGTGAAGAGGGCATGCATAAGAGAGAAGAAATCAATGTGCCGGTCAGAGATGAGGAAAAGCTTGTAAAACCTGACATTCAGATTTTTGATCAGAGTGAGATGTGTCAGGTTCTGACGGATCTGGTGGGAAAAAGAACACTGATTCCCATGATGGACGTATATTTTTCACGCAGACAGGTTCGAGTGGATACAGGCCGATCTATCAGCGAGGTTTCGCTGGACAGAGGCCGCATTGAGTGTGGCGGAAAAACGGCGCCTGTTTCTGAACTGGAAATTGAACTTTATTCCGGTGAAGAAGAAGATATGATGGCCTTAGGACGTCATATTTCTGAGAAATATGGCCTTACTGCAGAGAATAAAAGCAAATATAAGCGGGGTTTAGACCTGATATAGACAAAAATGACTGTTTTAGGCAGTCATTTTTGCTGGAATCCTTTACTTTACCCGTCAAAAAGTGTATAATAATATGCATTCTATGTTCAAAATGAGGCATAGTAATATGATTTGCTACAATTTTAGGAGGATATATATCAATGAAAGCA
Source organism: uncultured Eubacteriales bacterium (assembly GCA_949289445.1). Taxonomy (GTDB): domain Bacteria; phylum Bacillota; class Clostridia; order Peptostreptococcales; family Anaerovoracaceae; genus Senimuribacter. Next base: position 10,002 of record CASEOD010000048.1, on the reverse strand, counting down.
ACCTTTATTTCAAAAGAAAATAACAAAGTGAAGTTCACTATGGACTTTACTGCTGAGGAATTTGAATCGGCAGTTATCAAAGTATACCAGGCCAACAAAGATCAGTTCATGATAGACGGATTCAGAAAAGGCAAGGCACCTAGAAGCATTATCGAAAAACACTATGGCGAAGGTGTATTTTTTGAAGATGCGATCAATAACCTGTTTAATGAACACTATCCTGTGGCAATAAAAGAATTAGACCTGGAAATTATCGACGGACCTGCCGCTGAGTTTTCCGAAATCGGAAAAGGTAAACCGATGACAATTACTATCACAGTACCGGTATTCCCGATTGTGGATGTGAAAGACTATAAAGGCATGGAAGCTGAGCAGACAGTTACCTCCGTTACAGATGAAGATGTGGACAGAGAAATTTCCATGCTCCAGAAGAGAAATGCCAGAATGGTTGTAGCAGACAGACCTGTACAGGAAGGAGATACAGTGATTCTGGACTATTCCGGATTTGTCGGCGAAGAACAGTTTGAAGGAGGCACTGCAGAGAGACAGGAACTCAAGATCGGTTCCGGAATGTTCATTCCGGGATTTGAAGAACAGCTTGTAGGCGCAGAGGCTGAGTCAGACAGAGATGTAACTGTTACTTTCCCGGAAGAATATCATGCGGAGGAACTTGCAGGAAAAGAAGCTGTATTCCACTGCCACATTCACGAAGTGAAATTCGAGGAACTGCCTGAACTTGACGACGAATTCGCGAAAGATGTCAGTGAATACGATACTTTAGATGAATTAAAGAAAGCAACAGAGGAAAGACTACAGAAGACGGCTGACGCTATGGCAGTAAATGCGGCACAGGATGCACTGGTTCAGAAGGTGTACGAGGCTAACAAGCCTGAAGTGCCTGCAGCTATGGTTGAAGATGAAATCGACAGAATGGCGCAGGAACTGGATCAGCAGCTGAGATATCAGGGACTGTCTCTGGATCAGTATCTACAGTTTATGCAGAAGGAAGCCAAGGATTTCAGAGAGGAACTGAGAGAAGAAGCTGTCAAGAAAGCTGGAACCAGAATCGTTCTCAGATCCATTGTGGAAGCAGAAAATGTAGAAGTTTCTGACGAAGAGCTGGAAACTTCCCTGAAAGATATGGCAAACGCCTACAATGTAGATGTTGAACAGATCAGACAGATGATTGGTGAAGACAACCTTTCTTATCTGGTAAAGGATATTCAGATTAAAAAGGTTATCGATCTGCTGTACGACAATGCTGAGATTACAAAGGTAGAAAAAAAGGCTGAAGAAGCTGAGAAAGCAGAAGAGGCCGAAGAAAAATAAGACAGATGTAAGGGGGAAATAAAAGAATGGCTTTAATTCCATATGTGGTTGAACAGACAGGCAGAGGAGAACGTTCCTATGATATCTACTCAAGATTATTGAAAGACAGGATTATCTTTTTGGCAGAGGAGATCGATGATCATATCGCCAGTCTGGTGGTCGCCCAGTTGCTGTTCTTAGAAGCGGAAGACCCTGACAAAGATATCTGCATTTATATTAACAGCCCCGGCGGTTCTGTAACCGCCGGCATGGCTATTTATGACACCATGCAGTATATTAAATGTGATGTGTCCACTATCTGTGTCGGCCTTGCCGCAAGCATGGGCGCATTTCTGCTGTCATCGGGAACCAAGGGAAAGAGATATGCCCTGCCTAATGCGGAGATTATGATTCATCAGCCGCTGGGCGGAGCAAAGGGGCAGGCTTCTGACATTAAGATTCATGCAGACTGGATCTTGAAAACCAGAGAGAAGCTGAACCGCATTTTAAGTGAGAATACAGGTCAGGATCTGGCTGCGATTGAAAGAGATACTGACAGAGACAATTTTATGAGCGCTGAGGACGCAGCGTCTTACGGTCTGATTGACAAAGTGATTGCAGCCAAATAATTAACAGATACAGAGGGGGATATTTATGTCTGACAAATATGATGATAATATGCAGCTGCGGTGTTCCTTCTGCGGTAAACCGCAGAGCCAGGTGAAACGCCTTGTGGCAGGTCCCGGAGTATATATCTGTGACGAATGTGTTGAGATGTGCATGGACATTATTTCTGATGCCATGATGGAATCTGAACCGGCATCTTCGGATGTCAGATACGAGCTTCCAAAGCCCAAAGAGATCTTTGACACTTTGTCCGATTATGTCATTGGACAGGATGCAGCCAAGAAATCTCTGGCTGTAGCCGTATATAACCATTATAAAAGAATTAACGGAATTGACGAGAAAGATAAAGATGTAGATCTGCAGAAGAGCAACATTGTCATGATCGGACCGACCGGCTCGGGAAAGACACTGCTTGCCCAGACTCTGGCAAAACTTCTCAATGTGCCTTTTGCCATAGCCGATGCCACTGCTTTGACAGAGGCAGGCTATGTGGGAGAGGATGTGGAAAACATTTTGCTTCGCCTGCTGCAGGCTGCTGATTATGATATAGAGAAAGCGCAGAAGGGGATTATCTATGTGGACGAAATTGATAAAATTGCCCGCAAGTCTGATAATCCTTCCATTACCAGAGATGTCAGCGGTGAAGGCGTACAGCAGGCGCTGCTGAAAATTCTGGAGGGCACAGTGGCCAATGTACCGCCGCAGGGCGGCCGAAAACATCCGCATCAGGAGTTTATTCAGTTTGATACGACCAATGTACTGTTTATCTGTGGAGGCGCTTTTGACGGCCTGAACGGAATTATTCAGAGACGAATGGGTGAGAGGGTTATCGGATTCAATTCGGAAACGGTAATGACAAAAAAAGAGGAGACGGATCTACTCTCACATATACAGCCTGAAGATTTGCTGAAATTCGGCCTGATACCTGAGTTCATCGGAAGGCTTCCTGTCATTGTGACACTGGAAGAACTGAATGAAGATGCGCTGATTCGGATTATGAAAGAACCGAAGAATGCACTGATCAAACAATACAAAAAACTCTTTGCTCTTGACAAGGTGGAGCTGGAGATCAGTGAAGAGGCTGTCAGCGCCATAGCCAGAAAAGCTATTGAGAGGAAGACAGGCGCAAGAGGTCTTCGCAGTATCTTTGAGAAGACCATGAACAATATTATGTTCGAGATTCCGTCCAGGGATGATGTAAAGAAATGCATTGTTACCAGAGAGACCATTGAGGAGGATCAGGAGCCGACTCTGGTTCTCAGTGAAGAGAAAAAAAACAGTGAGGCCGACGCCTCATAATGACAGGGCGGCTTCGGTCGCCTGATTGTTTTATTATTAAGTTTGAGATTCAAGGAGGAAAAAGATATGAGTGAAGAAATGAAAACGCTTTTTCCCTGCATACCCCTCAGAGGAGTGTCGATTTTTCCCAACACAGTAGTTCATTTTGATATTGGAAGGGAAAAATCCATTCATGCCCTTGAGAAGGCTATGGCGGATGATAAGCTGATGTTTGTTTCTACACAGAAGGACGACAACGTTTTGATTCCGACCTTTGATGATATCTATGCCATTGGCTGTGTTGTAAAGATCAAACAGATGCTGAAGATTCAGGGTGACGCGGTGAGAGTTCTGGTAGAGGGTCTTTATCGTGCGGAAATCGTGCAGCCGATGGAAGGTGAGGACTGTCTGTCCTGTACTGTCAGAGCAATTGAAGAGGCATATGACATGGAAGAGCTGCCTGTAGAGGATAAAGCGGCTATGCGTATTCTTATGGACGCTTTTATAGAATATGCGGCGCTAACCGGTCAGGTGTCTGATGATATGGTGGATAAAGCAGTGGCAGGGACGAGAGCTGATATTATCGTGGACAAAATTGCCAATGAACTGCTGATACGGTGTGAACGCAAACAGAAAGTACTGGAAATGCTGGATTTCTCCGAGAGAATCCGTGTGCTTACCACACTGATTAGCGAGGAAAATGAGATTGCGGTAATCGAAAAAGAACTCTCGCAGAAGGTAAAAGAAAGCATTGACAACAATCAGAAGGAATATTTCCTGAGAGAAAGAATGAAGGCTATCCAGGAGGAACTGGGAGTCAATGAGGATGCGGGAATTGAGGCTGCCGACTGGCTGAAAGAACTGGAAGCTCTGCATCTGGAAAAAAAGGTTGAAGATAAAATCAAAAAAGAAATCAATAAGTTTTCCAAAATGATGCCGTCTTCTGCAGAAGCTACGGTTATAAGAAATTATGTGGAGACAATTCTGGGACTTCCGTGGAATCAGGCGTCCAAAGTCAATGTAAATCTGAAAAAAGCAGAGAAAATTCTTAACGAAGATCATTATGGTCTGGATAAGGTGAAAGAGAGAGTCCTTGAATATCTTGCGGTAATTCATCTTTCCAAGGCCATTAAAGGTCCTATTCTGTGTCTTGTCGGTCCTCCCGGAGTCGGAAAGACTTCCATTGCACGCTCCATTGCCAGAGCCAGCGGCAGAGAGTTTGTCAGAATGTCTCTGGGCGGCGTTCGCGATGAAGCTGAGATTAGAGGACACAGAAGAACTTATATCGGCGCGATACCGGGCCGTGTGATTTCCTGCCTGAAAGATGCAGGTACAAACAATCCGGTATTCCTTTTCGATGAGGTAGATAAAATCGGTGCTGATTTTAAGGGAGATCCGGCTTCCGCACTGCTGGAAGTGCTGGACCCTGAACAGAATAATACTTTTACCGATCATTTTCTGGAAATTCCCTTTGATCTGTCAAAAGTTATGTTCATTACTACCGCAAATTCCATCGATACTATTCCGAGACCTCTCCTGGACAGAATGGAGATTGTCGAAGTACCGGGATATACGGAGGAAGAGAAGGTAAAAATTGCGCAGCGTTATCTGATTCCAAAGAAGGTCAAAGAGCATGGCCTGAAAAAGGAAAATATTAAGATCAGTGAGAGAGCGATTCATGATCTGATCAATTACTATACCAGAGAATCAGGTGTGAGAAATCTGGAAAGGGAAATCGCAAATCTCTGTCGAAAGGTTGCCCGCAAGATTGTGACCAATAAGGCGAAATCTTACAGCATTACGCCGGCAAATCTGGAGAAGTATCTGGGTAAACACAAATATCACTATGATATGGTGGAAGGTGAAAATCAGATCGGTGTGACTACGGGACTTGCCTGGACTGTAGTGGGCGGAGACACACTGCAGATTGAAACCACTGCCGTGGCTGGAACAGGTAAACTGGTTCTGACCGGACAGCTGGGAGATGTGATGCAGGAATCCGCCAAAGCGGGTATCAGTTATATTCGTTCTGCAGCCGGAGAACTGGGCATTGATGAAGAGTTTTATAAGAAATATGATATTCATGTTCATATTCCGGAAGGAGCTGTTCCAAAGGACGGACCTTCAGCAGGGGTGACTATGTGCACTGCTGTGATATCCACCCTGACAGGCATTCCTGTAAGAAGAGATGTGGCTATGACCGGAGAAATTACGCTGAGAGGAAAGGTACTGCCTGTGGGGGGTATCAGAGAAAAAGTTCTTGCGGCTCACAGAGCAGGAATCAAGAAAGTTCTGCTGCCGAAAGACAATGAACCTGATATTGCGGAAATTCCGCAGTCAGTACGTAAACAGCTGCAGTTTGTTTTAATCGATCATGTAAGCGGCGCATTAGAAGAAGCCCTTGTAAAATAAAGCAGGTAAATTATGAGAATTGTGAAATCAGAACTGGATACGGTGGCCGTGAAGCCCGGCCAGTATCCCCCCGATACTATGACGGAAATTGCTTTTGCGGGCAGATCCAATGTAGGAAAATCTTCTCTGCTCAATCTTCTGACCGGAAGAAAAAAACTGGCCAGAGTCAGCGGCAGTCCGGGAAAGACACGGACTATCAATTTTTATCTTGTCAATGATGCTTTTCGCATTGTGGATCTGCCGGGTTATGGTTATGCCAAGGTTTCTAAAAGCACAACAGAAAACTGGGGACAGATGATGGAAACCTATTTCCGTAACAGGAAAGGGCTTCGCAAGGTCATACAGCTGGTAGATATCCGTCACAAGCCTACGGCTCAGGATGTGCAGATGTATCAGTATCTGCGTCATTACGGACTGGATGGCATTGTGGTTTGCACCAAGGCAGATAAAGTGTCAAGAAATGAAATGCAGAAGAATATGGCGCTGATCCGTAAAACTCTGGAGCTTTCAAAAGAAGACAGGGTTATCGCCGTGTCGGCTTTGAAAAAAACCGGTTGTGACGAACTCCTCTGCGAGATAGAGAAGATTCTGGAGGAAGAAGATGCAGTACATCACATTTAGAGTTCTGATGAAGAGAATCAAGGCAATCGGGAGCCTGCTGAAAGACAGAACCGTGCCTTTCAGAAAAAAAGCGCTGGTAATCTTCGGCATCATTTATCTGTTTCTTCCTGTGGATCTGATTCCGCCGATTCTGTTTCCTTTCGGTTTTATCGATGATCTGATTCTGTGGATCTATATACTGTGGACACTGAAAGATGAACTGGATGCCTACTGGACAGGAGAAAAAACTGAAGATTTATCAAAAAAATTCCGTGACAAAACAATCGTCGAGGGTGTAGAATTTGATATAGAAGACGATGGGAAAAACAAGGATAAAGACAAGGAGTAGATATGGCGGAACAGGAAACGAAGGGTAAGATTCTTTTGACGCAGGAACAGATCTGGCAGAGAGCTCGTGAGCTGGGAGAACAGATTACTGCCGATTATCAGGGTGAACCTCTGGTTCTGGTGGGAACTCTGCGTGGTGCCGTTTTATGGATGGCAGACATTATGAAAAACATCAATCTGGATCTGGAAATTGATTTTGTATCGGCTTCAAGCTACGGCAGCGGTACGGTCAGTTCGGGAGAAGTTAAGATAAAGAAAGATATTGAGCTGGAAATTTCGGGAAAACATGTGCTGATTATTGAAGACATCATTGATACGGGAAATACACTGAAGGCTCTGAAGGATTACTTCTACATAAAAAGACCTAAAAGTGTCAAAATCTGTACTCTGTTGGATAAACCATCCCGAAGAACAGCCGATGTGAAAGGCGATTATATCGGCTTTGAGGTTGATGATCTGTTCATTATCGGGTACGGCCTTGACTATGATCAGAAATACAGAAATCTTCCATATATCAGTTATCTGGAAGATTGATAAAACAGTTTATAATTTTTACATAAAAGGAGATATATAAAAATGGGTTACAAAGTTAATATTGGTTTATCCAATAAGCATGTACATTTGAGTCAGGAGCATCTGGACATCCTCTTTGGTCAGGGACATCAGCTGACACCGACAAAGGATCTGGTTCAGCCGGGTCAGTTTGCTGCAGAAGAGAAAGTGGATATCGTAGGACCAAAGAAAACTCTGACAGGAATCAGAGTACTGGGACCTGTTCGCGCAGAGACTCAGGTTGAACTGGCACTGACAGATGCCAGAACCATCGGCATCAAAGCTCCTGTGAGAGAGTCCGGAAAGCTGGACGGAACACCGGGTTGTAAACTGGTTGGCCCTTGCGGCGAAGTGGAACTGGATCACGGAGTTATCGCAGCTCTGAGACACGTTCACTTGAACGATGCACAGGCAGAAGAGGCAGGCGTAAAAGACGGAGATTGGGTAAGTATCAAGATCGAAGGTGAAAGAGGCCTGATTTTTGATAATGTGCTGGTTAGAGCAGGCGCCAAACATGAGAAAGAAGTGCATCTGGATACTGACGAAGGAAATGCAGCGGGCTGCGGACCTGATGCAGTATGTGAAATCATAAAATAGGACAAAATTACAGCAGGGATAGGCAGACAGTCTATCCCCGCGCTGTATATAGGTAGGTGAGGAGTCAAAATGCACAAATTCAATTACGTTTGTTCAGTCATACTGGCAGTGCTTTTGCCGCTGATGATTGTGATTTTAAGCTCCAATCTGATATTGAGGATATCAGAGACTTATGTTTATCATTTCAATGACAGTCAGGTGATCGGTGAAATTCCATACAGTGTGACCGGAAGCGAGATGGCGGATGAAATTTCCTCTTACTGGTCTTCTTTCAGCGGAGAACCTTTTCAGGTTTATGAGGAAAACGGCAGTTATCGAGACCCTATTTTTGAGGAAAGTGAACAACAGATTATGGGAAAGGCAAAGAGCATTCTGAATATTGAACTTGCTGCCGGATTGTTTTCTCTTGCCATCGTTATTGCGATCTATGTGTATTTATGGAAGAACGATTTTCGGGAAGCTTTGCGAAACCGCTATTATACCGGGGCGGGGCTGACGGTGGCGCTCCTGATTGTTCAGGGAGTTTGCTGGTCAATTAAGAGTTTCCGGCTTTGGGTTTATCAGTTTTTTATCGGTATCGAACTGCCTGAAGGAACTGATACACTGCTGACTTTGCTGGGAGATCCCTTTTTTAAAACCTACATTCTTTTCGCATCGGTGTTCGGCGCAGCAGTTCTGGCTATACTGACATACGTCAACTATAAGCTGACCAAACCATCGCGGATATTTTACTAAAACTATGGAACACAGACAGGAGTGAAAAACTATGGTATATGTATTTTTGGCTAACGGCTTTGAAGAAGTTGAAGCTCTGACAGCGGTTGATCTTCTTCGTCGTGCGGAGATTCAGGTAAAAACGGTTTCAATTATGGAAGATAAAATGGTCTATGGCGCTCACGGCATCGGAATAGAGGCCGATATTCTTTTCAGAGAAGGTCTTTATGACAAGTGTGCTATGCTGATTCTGCCCGGAGGAATGCCGGGAACGGCTAATCTGTGTAATCATAGAGGACTGAAGGAAGAACTGGAGGCTTTCTATGCCGCCAAAAAACCCATTGCCGCTATTTGCGCCGCTCCTATGGTTCTGGGTAGGGCAGGACTGCTGCAGGGACATAAAGCAACCATTTATCCGGGTATGGAAGAAGAACTCATCGGAGCTGAGGTCTGCGCAGACAGAGTGGTGGTTTCAGAAAATCTGATTACTTCTAAGGGACCGGGCACTGCCATGGAGTTTGCTTTGGCCATTATTGAATATCTGAAGGGCGGTCAGAAAAAAGATGAAATTGCCGCAGAGCTGCTTTACAAATAGAACAGGGGAGAAGTATGAGTTATAAAGCTGATTTTCATGTTCATTCTTACTATTCTGACGGTATTATGAAACCTACGGAGCTGGTCAGAATGTATAAGGATAAAGAGTATGACGTCATTGCGCTGACTGATCATGACGGGGTGGACGGTGTGCCTGAGGCTCTCATTGCAGGAGAGGCTCTGAAAATTCAGGTCATACCGGGAGTCGAAATCGGATGTGGTTATGACTTTGGTCAAGAGAGACTGGAACTGCATATACTTGGATATTACATCGATATCGAAAATGGGGAATTGAAGGAGTATCTGAAAAAGCTGAAGGAAAACAGAGAAGACCGAAACCGCAGACTTTTGAAATATCTGCAGGAACTGGGCTACGATCTGACTGCTGCTGATCTCGTGGAACGTCCGGGTCAGACATATATCGGAAAGCCTACCTTTGCCCGGGCAATGAAGAAAAAAGGAATTGCTCCCGATAATATGTGGGAAATCTTTGATCAGACAGAAAAGGAAAAACGATCAGTCTTTGAAACTATAGATATTATCAGAAAGGCAGGAGGCATTGCAGTACTTGCCCATCCCATGAAAATAAAGAAGCTGAAAAACGAAGGAGAAGCATGTTTTTGGCAGAATCTTGAAAAAATTGTTGTGGATCTGAAGAAGCACGGCCTGAAGGGGATGGAGTGCTATCATCCGTCAGCAAGCCACGATGAAGCGCTGAAACTGGTAGTTCTTGCGGGAAAATACCATCTTCACATTACAGAAGGATCGGATTTTCATGGAGATGAGGAGCAGCTGAAGTAATAAGGAACATTCCTTCAGCTTTACAGCAGCCTTACCTTATTGTATATAGGTGAAGATTTATGTACAATGACGAAAAGAGAAAGGTGTGCAGGCTATGTTTATTGATATGAAAGCCAGATGTTTTATGGAGGCAGCGGAATGTCTCAGCTTTACCAGAGCTGCTGAACGTCT
>CASEOD010000047.1 GCA_949289445.1 uncultured Eubacteriales bacterium | reverse complement strand
AAAGATTTTTACAGATATTTCAACCTTTTTCTGCTCACAGATTCTGGGGGCCTTTTCCCTGTGCCGAATCATGGGAAAAACCTCTCTTCTGATTCGAATGCTGGAAGATGCTCTGGAATCACAAAAAGCAGCTTTAAATGAAGAGAATGAATATTTGTTTGCATTCAAGGCAATTGAATTCGACAGAACTTTTGTCGCAGCTACCGAGAATGAAACAATGCTGAAGATCTATGACAGTCAGTCTTCTCTGCTCTATCTTCAAACACTGCACACCTACCACAAAGACGCAGAAATTCGACGGGAAAATCTCGAGCAACATCGTGCAATTCTTGAAGCAGTCAAAATGGGCAATGTCGAAGATGCCATGAAAAAGATTTACCATCATTTTGATAAACATTTTTAACGTTTTTTATTTATAAGAGCGGGTGCTTTTCAGTCATCAAACCGGACGATTGAGAAGCACCCTTTCTGTTTTCTCCATAATCTCTCCGATTCTGCCCTGCATGACAGGAGGCTGTCACCACTCCACGAACGAGTCGGGAGCAGTCAGGCCGCTGAACTTTCAATCAGTATTTTCCATATTACCTGCTCTTTTGCCCCATAGGCCTTTCAACACAAAAAGGAACCATTGCTCCACAGATGTTATCCACCTGTCTGCAATGGCTCCTTTCTTATTTTAAATACTATGCGCCATTCATAGTACCTAAAATCTTAGATATAGTTGTTCTTTTCCAGATACTTTGTAATCTGTGTTCTTGTCTTCAGCAGCTTATTTGCAATCGCTTTGGAATAATTGCCGGATTTCACGGCGCCTTCACCATACGCATAAGCCGAAAGTGACTTGGTGTAAGTCTTAAACTTTTTCTTCATTGTGCTCAGATATCTGGCGCCCACTTCGATGCTTACCTGAGCCTTATAAAGACTGGACGGTTTATAGCCGTATTTTCTTGCCAGTGCATCACTTGTCTGCATCAGCCCTTTATATCCGTAAGGACTCTTGGCATTGGTATAAAAGGTACTTTCATTCTGAGCAATTGCCATCAGCACTTTTGGGTCCAGGTTATATTTCTCTCCTTTGGAGATGAAATATCCTGCCATTGTTTTAGACTTTGTCTTGCTTACATTAGGGTTAATTTTTCTGATGTAGGCTGCCAGTCCATTTTTGTATTTCTCAGCTTTCTTTTCTTCAGCCTTTTTTTTGGCTTCCGCTGCCTTTTTCTCTGCTTCTTTCTTTTCTTCTTCAGCTTTCTTGGCTGCCTCTTCTGCATCTTTATCCGCTGAATTTTCTTCTGTAATCTGCTCAGTACTGCTGTCTGTGCTGGAATCTACATCTGTTGATGTGGTTTCCGCGGCGTAAATGGAAATTGTTGAGCAGGCGATTAAAGTGAGTGTCAGCATTACTGTGACTAGTTTCTTCGCCATTGATTGCTTCTCCTTTTGTTCATTTTCGTCTCTTTGCATCAGCACATACTGCCCTGTTGCTGTTACTATTATAAACAATGGCCGAAAGAATTTCTTAAGATTTCTTAATATTTCACAGTTTTTTCACAAATCGTTTCACATTTTTATACTTCATGCATAAAAATTTTCGTTATTTTTTATTTCTTTTTTACAATTATATACAACCACATCCTGTATTTCTTAAAAATTCTTAAGAAATACAGGATGTATTCAACTTACTGATACCCGTTTGTCTGTAAAAAGGCCTCCACAGCTTCTGCTCTGTCCATAGCCAAGTCCGCATAGCCGGTAGAATAATTTCCGGAATGGACAGAACCGGAGCCCTGATTATATGCTGTCAGAGCAAGCCGAATATCTCCAAATTCGCTTATCTTGGCACCGAGATATTTTGCCCCGACCTTGATACTGATTTCAGGGTCGAAAAGTTCATCCGGACTGTAGCCGGCATTTTCGGCAAGGCCGTCGCCGGTCTGCATCAGTCCCTTGAAGTTTTCACAGCTGACTGCGTTGCTGTAATAAGTGCTTTCGTTCTGCGCCACAGCCATGACGATCTTTTCATCCACATTATATTTTTCACCGTATTTTACAAAACTTTCTGCCATGACATCCGCTTCGCTTTTCGTTACATTTCTGTTAATGTGACGGATATAAGCGGAGAGTCCTTCCAGATACCGATTTTCCTGTTCCCTTTGTTCCGCCTCTCTGCGTTCTTTCATCTCCTCCGATGCCGCGCGGCTGCCGGCTTCCACTGCAGTAGACATGTCGCTCATAACCTGCCTGCTTTCATCCTCTATGACTACCTTCTTTGTTTTTTCCTGTGCTGCATAAATAGAAATCGATGAGAAAATTATCATGGTAATCAGAAACGATACAGCGATGAACTTCTTTGCCATATTGATTTCTCCTCTTTTTCTTCTAAATTACCGTTTTTTAACGGCTTTATTAGTATAAGCACCAAAAAAAGTGAATACACAGCAAATCCTTACTTTTCACCGTCCTTTCACACATCGTCAATGTGTTTGGTGTCATCTCCCCAAATATTTATATTTTATTTTGTGTTTATTGCACAATTAAATACAATTTTATTTTTATTGCGCCCGGCTGTTTTTTCCTCTATACTATAAAATATAACACATCTTTGAAGGAGGACAGTTTTATGAAGTTCTTAATCGCTGACGCTTTTACGGAAACCACCTTCGGCGGCAACCCTGCCGGAATCGTCATTCTGCCTGAAAACGCGGACTTTCCCTCAGATGAAATCTGCGTTAAAACTGCTGCAGAGCTGCGTTATTCAGAAACTGCTTTTATTAAAATTCTCGGAAACAATGAATTTCAGATTCGCTATTTCACGCCGGCAGCAGAGGTGGATCTCTGTGGCCATGCCACAATTGCCTCATTCTACGCATTAAAATATCTGGGTATTATTGAGGAAAACTGTACCTGCATCAATCACACACTGGCGGGAGATTTAAACATCGAAATCAGAGACGGCTTTGTCATGATGGATATGGCATCTCCGCAGGAGATTTCCGTCATGGAGGACCCTGCTGCAGTCAAAGAGCTTTACAGTATTATGGGGGCAGCCTGCGATCCGGAAACCGTTGCTCTGAAACCACGCATGATTTCTACCGGACTTCCTGACATCATGATGCCCGTACCTGACCTTGAAGCGCTTAATGGTCTGTCGCCGGACATGCAGGCGCTTGCCGAACTTTCAAAGCGTTATCAGGTGGTGGGAGTTCATGCTTTTACCCTTCAGTGTGAAGACGGCGTAACCGCTCATGCAAGAAACTTTGCTCCGCTGTACGATATTGATGAAGAAGCGGCAACCGGAACTTCCAGCGGCGCCATGACATATTATTTCTATCTGAACGGCCTCATAGGCGCTAAGGATCACTGCCGATACATTCAGGGAGAAGCAATGGACAGACCTTCTGTCATTCTGACTGAAATCGATGCAGAAAACGACCGCTGCCTGATTAAAGTCGGCGGCAGCGCTGTCATACTGGCTGAAGGCGAAATTCATATTTAAGAAAAATTTTCACAAAAACAAATAAGGGAGATACACAGAAGCCATAGTGTATCTCCCCGGTTTTTTATGCAGAAAATACGGGTTTGCTTTATTTCCCGAAAAAAAGTGATTGGTATTTTCTCATCAGATGCTTGCTTTTTCTTTACTCCGCAGTGCAGAGCGTGCTGCGAATTTTGCGAAGACGGCCGCTGAGTCTGTTAACCGTATTGATTCGGCGTACCACAGTATAGGCATTTTCCTCTCGGTAAAGCAGAATAGAACTCAGCGCCTCCTGCAAAGTCCGGCACAATGACTCCACTTCCGCCACAAATGTCTCTCCATTCATAGTTCCTGAATCTGAAAGCAGAGTCTCAATATCGTAGCTGTACTCCATGCCGAACAGCTCCTCAACCTTTTCAGACAGCTGAAGCTTTATTTCATTAAGATGCACCTCGTAGTGGCTTTCTGCAGAATCTGCTTTTTCTCTGATTTCACCCAGAGTCTTTTCAACCTGCAGAAACTTTGCATCAAGTTCCTTATACTCCATGTTCATGGCTTTCCAGTAAAAATCCAGCTGATTCAGACTTCTGCCAATCAGGTCTTTCAGCTTCTTCTCGGCAGACTGCTCCAGAATTTCCCTTACAGATTTCCTGCAGTCTCGGAGTACCGTTTCCTTCAGTTCTTCCACCCCTGCTCCGGTTTTTGCACTGACAGCAAACAGGTGCACATCGTCTGTCTCCATCAATTTCTTCAGGACGCTTTCGCAGTAAGCCATATAGGCCGACAGATCTTCCTCACTGACAGCATCTGCCTTATTGACGGCAAAATAGAATTTTCCGGCAAATTCCCGCGTACTTTCCAGAAAGTCAATTTCTATCTGATTGATGGGACTGTCTACAGAGAGCAGAAAAATAACGGCATCGCTCTCCTTCATGTACTGATAGGCAGTTTCAGTATTATTCTTGTGAAAAGAACCTACGCCGGGCGTGTCCACAAAGGTCAGGCCGTTCTTGAGAAACTCTGACGGAGTATGCAGAATCACCGACTGCACCCCCAGACGGTTATTCTGATTTTCCTGTTCACTGATGAAAGACGACAGCTTTTCAAATGGGACCTCTTCCTCTACACCGTTCTGAAAATGAACCCGTGCCGCACGCGGCCCGTAAACTACCCGTGTCACAGCGCTGGTAACAGGTACAATTCCCACCGGCAGAATGGGATCACCCAGAATCGCATTCACCAGAGTGCTTTTTCCCCGTTTAAACTGTCCGATTACAGAAACTGTCATGTCCTGTCCCTCCAGTTTTTCATAAAGCGCCCGGGCTTCCTTTGCCTGTCCGCTGCAGGCCGGATCGGCCTCCAGAAGCTGGCACACCGTCCTTGTTTTATCTAAAATTGTCTGTTCCATACAAATTTCTCCTCTTTTTTGCTGACGATTTCAGTATAGCACAGCTGCTACTGCCGTGCAACAGAAAGTCCGCTGCAGAAAACCCGCATAGGAAAAGCCTTCCCGTCATACATATAAGTAGCAAGGAGAAGATTGTCTATGGCCTTTGGAACGGTAAAGCGAAATATTGTGGTTCTGTCGATATCAAATCTGATCATCGGCCTTATTGAATTTGTCTTCAACATGTACCTGTCCAGAATTCTGGGAGCCGAAGGACTGGGTCTTCTCAGTCTTGTGGCGCCCGTCAATGCCTTATTTCTGTCGTTTATGACAGAAGGCATCGTAGTCACCATGTCCAAGATATCCGCAAAACATCAGCATTTCGGGGAATATGAAGCCATGGACAATACGGTGAAGACAGCCACCGTCGCCAGCTTTCTCTGGGCACTGCTGCTCACCGGTCTGGTACACCTTACAGCAACGCCCATTGCCTCAGGATTTCTGGGCGATCCCGATCTTACAGCCCCGATTCTGGCCATCTGTCCGCTGATGATCCTCATGTCGGTTTCCAACATAGTAAAAGGTCATTTTCTGGGTCTGGCAAAGATTAAAGTCCCGTCGGCCATCAATATCAGCGAAAAGCTTCTCCGGTTTCCGATTCTTTACTGTCTCATCCGCTTTCTGCTGAATCGAACGGATTTTCCGCCTGTAACACTGGTATACCTGTGTTACGCCATCGGAGAAATGCAGAGCGTGGTTCTGCTTCTGCTTTATTACAAAAAAACCAGACCAAAGACAAAGCCTCAGTCTCTGACGATACGGGGAGCCCGTGATATTCTGGTTCCTCTGGCAAAGGGCGCCGCTCCCATCTGTCTGACAGAATGTCTGCTGGAAACAGTCAATGCTTTTTCTTCTGTCATCGTAAAGCTGCGGCTGTGCACCATAGGCTACAGCCCTTCGGAAGCACTGACTCTTCTGGGAAAATATAAAGGAATGGTTTTCCCTCTGATGAACTATCCCATGATTCTGGTGGGCGCTTCCTGCTCCATCGTCGTTCCCAGAATCTCAACGCTTGCTGCTTCGGGAAAAGGTCGTTTCGCAAATAGACTGATTCTGCGTTCCCTTGCACTTGCCTTCGTGATCGGTTCTGTTACTGCCGCCTGTTTCTGGTTTTTGGCCGACAGCATGGGATATCTGTTTTATAAACATGATGATCTGGGGTTTATGATTCGTATGGCAGGGCTCTGCGCTCCGTTACTGTACATGACCGCCACCTCCACCAGTCTGCTCATCGGAATCGGCTGCGAAAGCCAATCCTTCAGAAACTCACTTCTGCAGCAGCTGCTTCTGCTCATCTTTCTGATCATTTTTACAGGAATTCCGGCTCTGAACATTTACGGTTATCTGGTTTCCATCGCTGTTTCCAACGGAATCCTTCTTATCCTCAACCTTCGTTCGCTGAAACTACACCGCAACGACTACAGTTCTTCGTAAAACGGTCACATTAAAGAGTTATACTGAAATTGTCAAAGGCGGTGCAGAGCTTGCATAACTTTTGAACGTTCTTTCTTAATTAATACTAAATATCGCAGTCAAAGAGGCCATCGCACCACGCAATGGCCTCTTTGATTAGGATAACATATTCTTACTCTGAACCCGCCGTATCATACTTTGCAATCGTCTCTTCGATCCGCCTTTTCACAGTTTCTGCAACCTCACCGGTCTTCATTCCCTGATATTCTTCATAAAGCATTGGTTTCAGAATATGGACCTGTACAGTAATATGACCCGGTTCATTTTTATCAAAGGGTTTATAGGAATCGATCAGCGCCACAGGCACGATAGGGCATTTTGCCTTCATCGCAGGTTTAAAGCTTCCGCCCTTAAACTCTCTCAGCCGGTTTCCGTTCCGGCTTCTGGTTCCCTCAGGGAAAATTACCCAGTTTTCACCTTGCTGCACCCTTCGGGACACTTCCTGCATCACCTTGAGGGACTGCTTGACATCGTCCCGGTCCATTGCCAGAGAATCCATACACTGAAAAATCTGTTTTACTGCCGGTATCTTCATGAGTTCCTTTTTCATGACCGCAGAAATAGGACGAGGGCATGCTTCAATCATGGCAAAGCCGTCAAAGATCCCCTGATGATTGGGATAAAAAATAAACCCGTCCTCTTCCGGGATATTTTCCCTTCCATAAACAGCAATGTCCAGATTGCCCGTAATTTTTGATCTTTCTAAAATCCGCCGGAGAGGTTTCATCCTCTGTTCCTTTGAATACCTGTCAGGATGAGCCGCATACCAGTATATCTTTGCAAAAGTTCCCGGCGCCAGATGCAAATTTTTCAAAACAATTTTCGTCAGTCGATTCATAATATTCTCCTGTTCACCTTATCGCCCATAGTATACCATAAAAACCATGAAAAAAACAGTATTTCCCGGAAAACAAAATACATCCGCACTTCTTCCGTCAAGATAAAAGTTCGGATGTATCTGTCTGTTGGTGGAGAATACGGGGCTCGAACCCGTGACCTCTTGACTGCCAGTCAAACGCGCTCCCAGCTGCGCTAATCCCCCACATGCTATTTACTTTGTCCGCATCTTCGATTATATACCAGTTTCGAAACAATTGCAAGCAGTTTCTATTGTTATGGAGCGGGCAACGGGAATCGAACCCGCCTCCTCAGCTTGGGAAGCTGATATTCTACCAATGAACTATGCCCGCCAAACACTTACCTTTTCATTATACTCCAAAATAGAGAAATTACAACCCCGCGAATTCATTTCTTACAAATTCCTTTATCCGAGAGGGATTTTATAAAGGCGGTACAGTGCCGGAACAATACCTGCACTGCGCCGCCTGTATCAATAGTTCTCCCGGTGCAGAACAGACATTATGCTTTCGCTGTTACAACCTTGGAATAATCGGAGTAGAAGGTATCGCTGCCCACTACATTGTATCCTCTGACTTTATAATAATATCTGCTGCCTTTCTTTACTGCGGTATTTTTGTAACTGTTCTTCACAGTATCCCATTTCTTCACAAACCCGCCGGTCTTCTTTGTTGAACGATAAACCTGATAGCCATCAGCCTTGGAAGATGCTTTCCATGTTACGGAAACGCCACCCTTCACAGTCTTTGCTGATGCAGTTACCTTCACTTCTTTAGCCTCTGCAGCAGCTGCATAGTACTGCTGTGCATATTTCAGAAGCATGTTGGAAGCTTCATAACGCTGACGATTATCCTCTGCTCCCAGAACAACAGATACAATCGTTTCAGTTTTTCCATTGACTTCCACATCGATGGCTGTGACGATGCAGGCGCCGGATCTGTTGGTCGTACCGGTTTTGATTCCGATAACACCCATATTATAAATCAAGGTACTGAATGTAGAGTTGGCTTTCACTCCCTCACCGAAAGAAGGCACGTCAATGCTTGTCTTGGATGTAAATGAAGTCAGCGCCTCTTTATGATTTTTCATCAGGTAAGAAACCAGTTTGTACATATCTTCAGCGCTCATTTTATTCTGGCGTTTTCCGGTTGTCTGGCTTGGCACATAGTTTGGAAGTCCGTGAGGATTTACAAATTTTGCAGTGGTCAGTCCCAGCTGTTTTGCTCTTTCATTCATCAGTTTCACAAACTCTGCTTCAGAACCCGCAACAACCTCTGCCAAAGCTGTGGCACACTCATTGGCGGAAGGGAGCATCATGCCCGCAATCAGATCATGTACAGTAACCTCTTTCCCTAGTGTGAAATTATCTCTGCAGATGCTGGTGCTGTCTTCAGAATTTGCTTCTTCCATGACTGCCTCAGAAATTTTGTAGGTATCTGTCAATTTCACCTTGCCTGCGTCAATCGCCTCCTGTACCAGAAGGAAAGTCATCAGCTTGCTGGTGCTGGCAACTTCTGTAGGATGATCGCTGTCCCAGCTGTACAGTTTTTTACCGGAGGTGACATTTCCAAGATATACCCCGTCCAGATCATGGAAATATGAATCCTCTTCCAGCTGATCGATATTAACGGTAAAATTCTTTGCACTGTTGATTTTCAGTTCATTATAACTTGTATATTCCACGTCAATGCCGAATACCAGTCCCAGATCCACCAGTTTCATATAAGCGTCTCCCGGCTCTTCAGACGGATACAGTCTGTATTCCACATATTTACCGTCAATGGTCAGTTCCGGAACTTCAAGACTGATATTGTCTGAAACCAGATCATTCTGATATTCCTTGTCAAAAGGCGTATTTTCTCCTCCAACCGGTACATAGTCCGTATGAGTAGTGATACTGAACGCATTTTTTTCTGCGTCATATTCCACATTCATGTTCTTCTGGCTTCCGCTGAGGGCACTTGCAAGATCACGCAGGGAAACGTAGGTGTGATAGGTATAAGAGGCGTTATAACCTTTTACCGTTACCGGCTCTTTACCGTCTACACTCACTTTGAAGTTCACCCGATTCATCTGATCTCCTGCAAAAGCTGTTCCTGCTGTACCGAAACACATTGACAGTGCTACTGCCAGAATCAGGATCAGGCTTGCTGCTCGTTTTTTTAGACTGCTTGTTTTCATAAGTTTCCGTATCCTTTCTTTTAAATTATACTAATTTTCTGCGTTTTCACGCTTGTACTTATTATAGCAATATGCATGCCATACGTCAGAATACGGATATTTTCAGCTTCTTTTCAAAAAAGACCTGCTATTTTACCCTGTATTTGTTCTATATTCAGCACTGTTTTTCCTGTTTTCAGAACCTTAGCGCAAACAAAAAGGCCGGTACACCGTCTGTTCAGGTTAAACAGAACCGATGCCGCCGGTCTTCTTTTCTCTTTCTTTATTTCCCGAAATAACTTTCGATTTCCTTCATTCTGCCGCTCTGTTTCACATCAAAAGGGCATCGATTATCACAGTGGCCACAGCCGATACAGTCACCGGCCTTTTTCTCCAGCGTCAGATAATGCTCCTTTGCCAGCGCGTCTCCCGCTCTTGACAGATCATAGTATTTGTTGACCAGGCCTACCGGAATACCTGCAGGACATGGCCTGCAGTGATCACAGTAAACACATTTTCCGCTGACATCTTGGGGAGCAAAGGTGCCAATTACAGAATAATCCCTTTCTTCAGGACCGGCCTCTGTAAACTCAAGGAGTTTCTCCAGATCTGATTTTCCGCAAATGCCGGGAACCGTTGTCAGGACACCGGGTTTGTCCAGCGCATACTGCATGCACTGCAGTTCTGTCAGTGCCGCCCCAAACGGGGATGACTTTTCGTCCAGCAGCTGTCCGCCCATAAAAATTTTCATGGCCGTAATTCCCACTCCGTCCACCTGACAGCGCCGATAAAGCCCTGTCCGTTCCGTTTCACCGCCGATTCCATATTCTCCGTGATGATAGTCATATGCCGGATTGATACTGAACATCAGCATATCCACAAGGCCGGTATCCAGAATCTTCTCAGCGACAGACGGCGTGTGAGTGGACAGACCGATATGTCTGACAACGCCCTGTTTCTTCAAATCCAGAAGATGTTCCAGAATGCCGTTATTCACATAAGTATCAAAATCTGCCTCTTCGTCTATGCAGTGAATAAAGCCGTAATCGATATAATCGGTTTTCAGCATCTGCAGCTGACAGTCCACCGATCTGCCAATGGCATCAGGGTCCAGAGACCAGCCATATTCTCCATTCTCATAACAGGCTCCGAAGTGTACCTGATACAGTACCTCTTTTCGAACGGATTCAAATGTCTTGCCGAAATAGGAAAAGCCTTCAGACCGCTCCGCACCCATATCGAAAAAATTGACCCCCTTTTCAAAGGCAAGTTCCAGTGTCTCTGTTCCTTCCTTTTCTCCCGCCTGCCAGATGGCGCTGGTTCCAAGTCCAAGAATACTGATCCGATCCCCTGTGCGCCGGTTTATCCGATACTTCATATTGCTTTACCCTCCTTCTGCTTTCATAATACATCCCGCATACAACCCGTCACCGGTTCTATTCAAAATTTCTGTCAAACCTGGAATCCAGCCGGCTGCCGGTTCTGAGACTTTCGTCATAGCTTTTTATCATCGCTGCGGCAATGGGCACTGCAGCATCAAATCGTTCCAGAAGACCCATGTTGCTTTCTGCACACCTGGGATTATCCTTTTTCTGGTGCATCAGACCTTTGAGAGAAGCGTAATGACCCGACATTTTCAGCGCCGTATTGATCAGACCTCTCTTTACACCGCCGGAACACGTAAGCAGCCTTTTTACACTGCGAAGGTCAGAAAGTGCCTGTGCCGCCGTTTCAGCCGTAATATTTTCATAAAAAGGCGCAATGGCCTCCGCGGTCCTGCGATCCTGCGGAACCAGATCTCCCATAGGAAAAGTCATCGGGTCCTCCCCGTCCATTCGAAGAAGCATTTTCTCAAATTCCTCTTCTATCTCCAGATGCTCCACTCCTGTTTTTTCAATCATCTGAGCCACATAACCGTGACATTCGCTGTCGAGAATATAATGGCAGATGAAACCCAGAAGATAGGCATATTCACAGCCGGAAACGCCTTTTTCCTCGATGACTCTGAAAGCATTCTCAAAAAACGGACGTGCAGAAACCCGATGAAGATGATGTCCGTATTTTGCCACCCGGTTTTTTGTATGCGGACGATAAAAGAAAAAGATGTCCGGCCCCTGCAGGCCAATATCAAATTGCGCTCTGTGAACCTCTGCCACCGCTTTTAGCTCCGGAGCCAGTATTTCCAGTACACACGCTCCAAAACGATGATGGGCATAATATGCAGGCATATTCCCTTCCCCCTTGTCTTTAATTCTGTTCTATATATTCATCATAAGTGCAGAGCCTGTCAATCAGGCTTCCGTCTTTTCTAATCTCCATAATTCTGTCGGCAATGGTCTGAATAAACTCATGATCGTGAGAGGCAAAAAGCACATTTCCCCGAAAAGCTTTCAGCCCATCATTGACCGCAGTGATAGATTCCAGGTCCAGATGATTGGTCGGCTGATCCAGTATCAGCACATTGGAGCCGTACAGCATCATTCTCGAAAGCATACAGCGGACTTTTTCTCCGCCGGAAAGCACCTGAACCTCTTTATATACATCATCCCCTGAAAACAGCATTCTTCCCAGAAAACTCCTCATGAAAGTTTCTGTCGTTTCGTTGGTGTACTGACTGAGCCATTCCACCAGATTCAGGCTGCACCCGTTAAAATACTCCGAATTATCCATAGGAAAATAAGAAGTTGTAATCGTTACGCCCCATTTATAGCTTCCCTCATCAGGTTCCAGTTCCCCCATGAGAATCCTGAACAAGGTAGTATTTGCGATCTCATTTTCACCGACAAAGGCAATCTTGTCACCTTTGTTGACGCGGAATGAGATATTATCCAGCACCTTGACCCCGTCAACAGTTTTAGAAAGACCTTCCACAGAGAGAATGTCCTTGCCCGGCTCTCTGTCCATGGTAAATCCCACAAACGGATATCTTCTGGATGAAGCCGGCATTTCCTCCACAGTAAGTTTGTCCAGCAGCTTTCTGCGGCTTGTTGCCTGTTTAGATTTTGACTTGTTCGCCGAAAACCTCTGAATAAACGCCTGCAGTTCTCTGATCTTTTCCTCATTCTTTTTATTCTGATCTCTGATCATTTTCTGAATCAGCTGGCTGGACTCATACCAGAACTCATAATTGCCCACATACATTTTGATCTTCCCGTAATCCACATCCACAATACCGGTGCAGACCGTGTTCAGAAAATGACGGTCATGAGATACCACGATCACCGTTCCCTGATAATCCAGCAGAAAATCTTCCAGCCATGCGACAGCTTTGACGTCCAGATGGTTAGTCGGCTCGTCCAGCAAAATAATACCGGGATTTCCGAACAAAGCCTGTGCCAGCAGCACTTTGACCTTTTCTTTACCGGTAAGACTGCTCATCTGACTGTATAAAATATCATTGGAGAGACCGAGTCCCTGAATCAGACGGCTTACATCGGACTCTGCCTCCCAGCCGTCCATTTCCGCAAACTCCGCCTCCAGTTCCGCAGCCCGGATTCCGTCCTCGTCGCTGAAATCCTCTTTCATATATATGGCCTCTTTTTCCTTCATCACTTCATAAAGACGCCGGTTTCCCATAATCACCGTATCCATCACCGTATACTCATCATACGCAAAATGGTCCTGTTTAAGAACCGACATGCGGATTCCCGGTTTAATGGATACATGGCCGGTAGTAGGCTCCAGATCACCTGCCAGAATCCTCAAAAAAGTGGATTTTCCGGCTCCGTTGGCTCCGATAATGCCATAGCAGTTTCCCGGTGTAAACTTTAAATCCACATCCTTAAACAGGGGTTGCCCGCTGAAATTCAAACTCACATTTACTACATCAATCACTGATACCTTACTCCTTTATTATTATTTCCTAAAATCCTACGCTTCTGTCTTCCTTATAATCTGCTCCACTACCTCTTCTACCGTCAGACCGTCGCCTTTTATCACTATGTCCGCATGTTTTTCATAAAGAGGTACACGCTGGGCATAAAGGTCCTCCAGAGTCTGTCCCTTTTCCAACGTCACACCGCGGGTTCGGATGTTGGAAAGCCGTTCCAGCACGGTATCCAGTGACACCTGCAGATAAACAATGATCCCGTTCTCCCTGAATTTTTCCATTGCTCTGTCAAAATAGATGGCGCTTCCGCCTGTTGCCACCACATAGTTTTTTCCGTCAAAGGCAAGAAGCTCTCTCTCTTCTACCCTGTGAAAATAGTCATTTCCATATTCATCGATGATCTCCTGCAGGGTCTTTTTTTCCGCCTGCTGGATCAGAATATCTGTATCCACAAACCCTTTATTCATAGTCTTTGCCAGAACCACTCCCACCGTGCTCTTGCCACAGGAAGGCATTCCGACCAGTATAATATTTTTCATGTTTTTCTCCTGATTCAGATGTTCTTTTCTGTTCACCTGTTATTCTATCATAAAGATTTCCCCGCAACAACGGGAAACTCTTTCGACCCTTTTCGTTCAGCAGCAGTTTTCACCTTTGTAATCTGTACAAGAAAACCCGCGATTTCTCGCGGGTCTTGTTTCTATTCTTCGTGTAATTCTATTGAGTTACTCGATGATTTCGGTTACTACGCCGGAACCTACTGTTCTTCCGCCTTCTCTGATAGCGAATCTCAGTCCTTCTTCGATTGCGATCGGTGTGATCAGGGAGATTTCCATTACTACGTTATCTCCCGGCATGCACATCTC
>CASEOD010000046.1 GCA_949289445.1 uncultured Eubacteriales bacterium | reverse complement strand
TATTGATGACATTGACTTTGGAACTCATTGTTGTTGTAACCAGACCTTCTGCCTCCAGTCTGGCAAGAGCTTCTCTGATAGGTGTATTGCTGACACCCAGTTCTTTGCACAGAGAGGTAATATTGATGGTATCGCCCAACTGATATTCCTGGTTGAAAATTTTTTGTTTAATTACGTCGTATACCTGATCTCTCACGCTTTTCTTTGCAATCAATGTCATAGAAAGTCCTCCTCAGAAAATTGGCAGGTTCCGGATTTTCAGCAGACAAAAATAGAAAAACGGTCTGCATGGAACTTACCGGTAATATTATACACTATTTTCAGAAGTCCTGCAAACCGTACAATGAACTTTTTATTATCCGTATATGATGGCCTGACATGTTCTGTAGACATTTTCGCATGGTGTAATGCCCAGTTCTGCAGCTTTTGTCAGATTGTCAAAGGTCTGTTTCGGCATAGTGTCGTCGATGACTTTGATCAGCTTATCGTAGCTGGCATTTTTTCCTTCCAGATACTCTTGTGCACCGCAGATAACACCGGCTGTGTTATGCCACCATTCTGTCTGGAACAGAATATTTCTTTCTGCCAGCAGCTTTGAAATTCTAATCTCTTCTTCCTGACTGGAGGCTTTCAGCTGATTATTGGCAGAGCCCCAGATATAACTGCACCTGAGTTTTGGAATATTGTCATCACAGAAGATTCCGCCGATCGCACAAGGACATAAAATATCCACATCCATGTACAGTGCGTCGGAAAGAGGAACAATTTCTATCTTTTTCCCCGGATTTGAATCCTTAAAGCGCTGTGCTGTGTCAGGATTTAAGTCGGCGATATAAAGTGTGACATCTTCCTGCAGAAGATACTCACCCATATACCAGCCCACGGCTCCCAGGCCGATCAGAACTACGGATTTTCCGTCCAGACTGCGGGTACCTTCGCGGAAACGCACGGCCTCTTTCAGCGTCACATAAACACCGTAGGCTGTCGGTTTTCCGGTTTCTCCAAGTGGCGAATTAGGACCGCTGGTGTAGTTCATGGAGAAATTGGCATTTTCTACATCAGCCATTTTTGTAGGAAAGTTCATGTCAGGACCAGTCATTGTTCTGCAACTGTCAATAGCAAATCCAAGGAATCCCATGATTTCCATATTATTCAGATCCAGATCATCCATTTGCACTGTGGTTTTACATCCACCGAAGGCCAAATTACCTGCGACATTTTTAAAACTCATACCTCTGCCCAGATTGAGTCCATCAATGATAACCTCTTTTTCTTCTTCAGCAACATCATGACGTCTGATGCCGCCGGCAAGAGTTGCATGAAGTCTGTTGTTAATACCCAGTTTTCTGCTGTGCTGATGACACATAAAACGGATATTGTATTTGTCATTGTAATAGCATTCGATACCAAAGTGGCGGCCTTGTCTAATCAGATCCAGAATTTCATCCAGGTAATCTTCTAAACCATATTTCTGATAAAGAGCTCGAACCTGCTTCGTGTTCAAATAGATAACATCATCGGTGAGAATACTCTCCACATAAAACTCTTTGTTATATTTGCTGAAGTCAAGATCCGGTTCCCACTGTTTCATCATTTCCATTTTAAAATTGTCTTTTTTCCAGTCATAGCGGATTTTCAGCGTGGTCAGGCCTTCTGCCTTCATCGGTGTGCACAAGCTTTTCATGATCAAGTCCCTCCTTTTTATAAGTGAAATAAATTTTAAATTATAAAGTGCATCATGCATCATGCATTTTATTTTTGCCTATCATACTACTATCCGCAGCAAAAGTCAAGATATAAATTTATATTTCTGAAAATTAAAAACTTATTGACAAGTCAGGCATACAGAGTTATAATGAGGAAACAAAAAACAATGCACGATGCACGGTGTTTTGTGGATAATAATTTGACCGCGGTTTATAAGTGACGAAGAGATGGTGACAAACTCACCTAAAGGATTGGTAAAGCAAAAGAATGAAAAGTGACGAAACAGTTGTATGGAGGTGTGCGGAATGTCGAAAATTGCAGAAGTTGCAAAGCTTGTGGAAGAGGGAAGATATGCGGAGGTAGCGGATGCTGTGCAGGCTGCTCTGGATGAGGGAAATGCCCCGCTGGATGTACTTAATGAGGGCCTTGTGGAACCGATCAATGTGCTGGGAGAACAGTTCCGTCTGGGAGAGATTTACGTTCCTGAGCTTCTTATCGCTGCTAAAGGTATGAAACTGGGAGTAGAGGTAATCAGACCGCTTCTGGTAACCGGTGATATTAAAGTACTGGGAAAGTGTCTGTTCTGTACGGTAGAGGGAGATATGCATGATATCGGAAAGAATCTGGTAACACTGCTCTGCGAAAGCGCAGGTTTTGAGGTAGTGGATCTCGGCATGGATGTACCGCCGGATGAAATCGTGGAAGCTATCGAGGAAGATCCTTCTATTCAGATCCTGGGCATGAGCGCTATGCTGACCACTACCATGTATGCTATGAAGGAAACCATTGAAGCACTGGAAGAAGCCGGTCTCAGAGATAAAGTAAAAGTTATGGTAGGCGGTGCGCCGCTGAATCAGTCCTTTGCAGATGAAATCGGAGCTGACGGATACAGCCCTAATGCGCCGATGGCGGTAGAACTGGCGAAACAACTGCTGGCATAATTTATCGGCTAAAAAACTAGGAGGAAAGATATCATGAGAAAACAATATCCGTTAAAAGTAAATGCAGCTTCTCCTCTGGGATTCCTGTCCAGAGAAGAAATGGAAAAAATTCACAGCTGTGCTTTGGAATTATTGCAGGATACAGGAGCGGAGATTCAGCATAAGGGTGCTATCGAGATGCTCAAAAATGCGGGCTGTTATGTGAAGAGAAAGAGAGTTCACTTTCCGCCTTCACTGGTAGAGTGGGCATTGAAGCAGGCTCCGTCCAGGATTTTGCTTTATGACAGAGACGGTGAATTTGCTATGGATCTGAGCGGCAGAAACTCATATTTCGGAACAGGATCTGACTGCTGTAATCTTTACGACTGGGAGAACAGATCCCATCATACTTTCACAGAACAGGACATGATCAACGGAGCAAAACTGGCTGACAGCCTGGAAAACATAGATTTTCTCATGTGCCTGGGTCTCATGTATATGTATCCGGGGACCAGCTATGAGCATCAGTTTGCGGCAATGCTGAGAAACACCACCAAGCCTATGGTAGTTACAGCCGCAGACCGTGAGAGTATCAAGAATATTGCCGAAATGATGGCAGTTGTTCGCGGCGGTATGGAAGAAGCCATCAACAAACCACTGATTATTTTGTATGATGAGCCGACTTCACCGCTGAATCATACCTTTGAGGCGGTGGATAAGCTGATTTACTGCGCAGAGAACATGCTGCCGACGAATTATGCTCCGGCTATCATGATGGGGGGAACCGGGCCTATGACCATGGAAGGCGCGCTGGTACAGTGCCTTGCAGAATGCCTTACAGGAATTGTTATTCATCAGCTTGCGAAGCCGGGTGCACCGTTTGTATTCGGTGGTTGTATCACCAATATGGATTTGAAGATTACGCAGCCGGCTTATTCCTCGCCTGAAGCTAATATGTGCTATAGTATGATTCCGCAGATTGGAAGAGAACTCTATAATCTTCCTACCTGGGGTATGGGCGGCGCCTGCGGATCCAAAATGCCGGACGCACAGGCAGTGGCGGAAGGCACGCAGCAGGCGTATCTGTCGGGCCTTTCCGGCGTAAATCTGTGTCATGACGTTGGCTTTATGAACTACGGTTTGACATTTTCTTTCGAATTCCTGGTTATGATGGATGAGGTTATCAGTCAGCTGAGAAGAGTATTCTGTGGTGTGAATCTGACGGAAGAAAATCTGGCTATGGATGTTATCAAGTCTGTAGGGCCGAAAGGATATTTCCTGGCTGAGGATCACACCGTTAAACATATGAAAGAAATGTGGGAACCGAAAGTACAGGACAGAAACGAGCACATTAAATGGCAGCAGCTGGGCAGCCTTTCTATGGAAGAGAGAGCCCATGCTATTGTAGAAGACGTCATTAAGAATTATGTGCCGAAACCGCTGACAGAGGCACAGGAAGAAGAAATTCAGAAGATCCTGGATGCTGCTGATGCGGCAAGCAAGATCAAAGGATAAATTTTCGGGGCGAAGGGACATATTAAGGAAGTTTCTTTGCCCTGCTTTTTTAGAGGGAAGACATGAAGATTGGAATTGGTATAGATACAGGCGGAACATGCACGGATGCAGTGATCTATCACTTTGGTGAAAGAAAAATTCTTGCCTGGGCAAAAACTGCCACAACCAGGGAAGATCTGTCTGTGGGAATTGAGAAGGCTTTACAGCAGCTGCCGGAAGGACTGAGAGGCGAAGCTGAAGTTATTGCGCTTTCCACCACTTTGGCAACCAATGCCTGCGTAGAAAATAAAGGGGGAAGGGCCAAAGTAGTCTTTTTCGGAGCAAATCGGGATACGGTGATTCGGGTCGGTGAGGAATACGGTTTATCCGAGCCCGGCTCTCTCATATTTGTTGACAGCAAGACAAAACCTGACGGGCGGATTGTGAAAGAACCTGACTGGCAGCAGTTCCGGGAGATTGTCAGGGAAGAACTGAAGGACTGCGATGCGGTGGGAGTGGCGGAGATGTTCGCAAAGAAATCCGGCGCAGTCCTTGAAAAAAAGGCAAAAGAGATTATCCGGGAATTTACGGATATCCCGGTGGTCAGCGGTCATCAGCTCTTTGCAGAAAATAATATTGTGAAAAGAGGAGCCTGTGTGCTGCTCAATGCAAAGCTGATTGCAGTAATTCGGGAATTTATTGTTTCGGTGAAGAGAGCACTGAATCGACTTGAACTGAATGTCCCCTTTGTTATTGTCAGAAGTGACGGGAGCTTGATGAATGAAACCTTTGCGGAGGAGTTCCCTGTAGAAACTCTGCTCTGCGGACCTGTAGCCAGTCTGATGGGAGCAGTGGAACTGACAGACGAAACAGACTGTGTGGTTGTAGATATGGGCGGCACTACTACAGATATCGCACTGATGAAAAACGGTGTTGCCAAACGGGTGGAACAGGGTGTCAGGATCGGTGGCTGGAACACTTTTGTAAAAGGCCTGTATGTGGATACTTTCGGTCTGGGAGGAGACAGCGGCGTAGTGCTTGATGATTTCGGCCGGATTACTCTGCAGGAGGAAAAGGTGATGCCTTTGTGCATGGCGGGAAGTCATTGGCCGTCTCTGCGGGAAAAACTGAGAGAAATCGGAAAAAAAGGAGCTTTTCTCTCTTCTCAGAGAGAAGAAATTTATGCAGTTTTAAAAGACATCAGCGGTAGCAGCAACTATACAGAAGAGGAACAGCTTATCGCAGAACTTCTGCAGAAATGCCCTGTGACGCTGGCAGAACTTGACGGTCGTCTGAAAAGGCGGATACTCAGAAAGAATCTATCCAGACTGATTCGTGAAGGTGTTGTGATCCGGTGCGGCGTAACGCCGACAGATGCCATGCATCTGAAAGGTGATTTTACCGCTTACGATCAGATATGCGCAAGAGAGGGCATCAGAAGAATGGCGGCGATTGGCCACAAAAGTGAGGAACAGATTTGTGAGGAAATCTATGAGGCAGTTTGCTGGAAGCTCTATTATAATCTGGCCAGAGTTTTAATTATGGATCGGCTGCCTGAACTTGAGGGGAAGAGTTTGGGAGCAGATCTGGATCTTGTGCTCAGAAAAGCGTACGAGGATGCAAAAGGTCAGCTACAGGACGGATTTTTCAGGCCGATCTTTTCTTCAAAGGCTGCTTTTATCGGGGTAGGTGCGCCGACACATGTATTCCTGCCTCAGGCAGCCGGTCTGCTGGGAGCCAGAGTCGTTACACCGGATTATTCTCAGGTAGCCAATGCACTGGGTGCCATCGTTGGGAACATCAGTGCAAAAGTTGTTATGGAGATTACTCTCAATCAACAGGACGGATCTTATACTGTTTTCGGTAAAGGAGAACGTTATATCTGCAAGGATTTGGAAGAAGCAAAAGATCTTGCAAGGCAGAGGGCAAGATACGGAGCGTTTCAGGAGGCAGTAAAACGGGGTGCCGGACAGGATACACAGGTAAGACTGGAAGAGAAAGAAAGTATTATTGAGACTGATTTCGGACCGCTGTTCATGGGATATAAAGTGTCTGCGGCAGCCACCGGAAGTCTCGACTGCGAGAAAGGAGTGAAAGTGAAATGACGGAGAAAAAACAAAATGAAGGATTCAGTTCGATGTTTGGATTTCTGATGACGATTATCGGATTTGCCGTAGGTGTGGGAAGTCTCTGGAGATTTCCGTATGTCTGCGGAACGAACGGTGGCGCACTGTTTATCATTACTTATATTGTAGTTATCGTTGTCATCGGAGTACCTCTGCTGACGGCAGAGATTTCTATGGGCTATGTGACCCAGAAAACGGCGATAGGGGCTTATCAGACTCTGAAACCAAACAGCAAATGGCATTTTTCTGCATATTTACATATTATTGTAGGAGTATTGGTCAACAGTTATACGGTTCCTATTTATGCATGGGTTCTGATTTATATCTATAGAACGGCCATTGGCTTTTTCCAGGGAATGGGACCGGATGACATTGCCGCATCTTTTGGTGAGCTGAATGTGGATTACAAGACCATGTTTATTTTCGCAATTATCAACTGGGCCATTGTAGCTTTTATCATCAGCCGGGGTGTACAGGGCGGTGTCGAAAAGGTGAACAAGTTCCTTTTGCCTGCTCTTGCGGTTATTATGATCGTATGTATTGTTATCGGTCTGCAGGTTGAAGGTTCTTCCAAGGGGCTTGAATATATGTTCAAGCCAAATGCAGACACCTTCTCGCTGGATGCTGTGACTGCCGCTGTAGGTCAGGCTTTCTTTGCAATCGGTATCGGTATGCTGGCTTCCATGGTATTCGGAAGCTATATCAAGAATAAAAACGAGAATATTGTGAAACAGTCATCCATTATCTGTGGTTCTATTGTATTCGCGGGAATAGCATCCGGACTGATGATATTCCCTATGGTATTTGCCTTTGGTCTGGAACCAAGCGCCGGTGCAGGTTTGACTATGGTTACCCTTCCTAATGTATTCAATTATATTGCGGGAGGAAGAATTATCGGTACTGTTTTCTATATCGGTTTCTACTTTGCAGCACTATCCTCTGCCATTGGTCTTGCTGAAGCTGTCATTGCAGTAGTGATGGACAGATTTCAGATGGAGCGGAAAAAAGCAGTCATTGTAGTTATGGGTGTTGCAGTGATTATCGGAAGTATGTCTATTCTGATTCCGGGATTCCTGGATACAGTGGATATTTACACCAGCAATTACCTTCTGGTTATCAGCGGGCTGCTTATTGCCATTTTTGTCGGATGGGTCTGGGGTGTCAATAACTTCCTGGATGCTATCAATGTAAAAAATAAAGGACTGCGTGCTTGGCTGGGCATTTCTGTGAAATATGTCTGCCCTATAGCCATTGCAGTGATCTTCCTTGGGAATTTCATTTAAAACAGAATCCTGAAGGCAATTAAATAGATGCATTGATAAGGAGAGGGGCTGCAGCTTATGCGGGGAAAAGATCATCGCAGAGCGGCTGCCCCTCTTTTCTGTAAGAGAAAAATGACGGAAAACCATGCCGGAGGTTTTTCGTCATTTTGTGGTTTTTCGGTTGTTTTTCAGCGACTTTGAGTTGCAAGAAATTCTTTTTAATGATATGCTATTAGTTTAGAGGAGAGATGAACGATGGGAATTTTTGATATTGCACCGGTAAAATATACAGAAGGTAAACTGCTGATTCTGGATCAGACATTACTGCCGGGACAGGAGATATACCTTGAGATGAAGACTAAGGAAGACGTGTGGGAAGCGGTGAAGAAGCTGAGAGTCAGAGGAGCTCCGGCTATCGGGGTTGCTGCGGGATATGGCCTCTATCTTGCGGTCCGGGATTTTCCGGATAACGGCTCTATGACAGATTTTGCCGGCAGGCTGAAGATGGCCGGAGACTATCTGATTACGGCAAGACCTACGGCGGTAAATCTGGCATGGGCACTGAACCGGATGTGGGATTGCTTTGAGAAAGCGCAGCCTGAAACTCCACAGTCTGCAAAGGATCTGCTCTTCTGTGAAGCAGAAACCATTCGAAGAGAGGATGAAGATGCCTGCAGAGCTATGGGAGAGTACGGTCTTTCTCTGCTCTCGCCGGGCATGGGGATTCTGACTCACTGCAACGCAGGAACCATCGCCACAGCAAAATACGGCACGTGTCTTGCGCCGATTCATCTGGGACAGGAGAGAGGATATAATTTCCGTGTTTTTGCTGATGAAACCAGACCGCTTCTGCAGGGAGCCAGGCTGACCAGCTGGGAACTTTCCAAAGCGGGCGTTGACGTGACTCTGATTTGTGATAATATGGCTTCATCTGTGATGAAGCAGGGCTGGATAGATGCGGTAGTGGTAGGCTGCGACCGCATGGCGGCAAACGGTGACGGCGCCAATAAAATCGGTACTTCAGGCGTTGCCATATTAGCCAAAGAGTACGGAATTCCGTTTTATATGTTTGCGCCTACTTCCACCATCGATCTGAATACCGCCTGTGGCGATGATATTCAGATTGAACTTCGGGACGGAGAAGAAATCTATAAAATGTGGTATGAGAAACCAATGGCTCCTGAGGGAATCAAAACTTATAATCCTGCCTTCGATGTGACTTCGGCAGAATATATTACAGCGGTGATTACGGAGAAAGGAATTGTCAGGCCGCCTTACGGGAAGAATCTGGCCGGACTGTTTAAATAAATGAAAAGTGATAAGAAGATTTATGCGCTGATGACCATGGTCGCTTTTTTCTGGAGCGGCGCTTTTATTGCAGGAAAATATACCGGTCCCTATATTCCGTCCTGCACAGTAACCTTTATGCGGTTTGCAGTGGCTCTGATTCTGATTTATATTATCATGAAGAAAACACAGGAAAAGGACCCGTCTTCTGTCTATCATTTTGACAGAAGAGATATTCCTCATTTTCTTTTTACGGGAATTGTCGGCATGGTGGGCTATCATATTTTCTTTTTTGAGGCTCTCAACTATACGACTGCCATCAATTCTTCCATTATCAGAGCAGTAGATCCTGTGGTTACGGTGCTGATTACCTTTATCTTTCTGCATCGGAGTGTACCGTTAAAGCAGTTTTTGGGGATTCTTCTGTCTCTGGCAGGGGTTGTTCTGACGATTACGGCGGGAGATCTTTCTCATCTTGCGGAAATGGAATTTAACCGGGGAGATCTGTATATGATTTGCGCCGTGGTATGCTGGGCGGCATATGGGGTCTACAGTAAAGCCAAATGCAGTCATATTCCTGCAGTAGTGCTGACCTTTTACAGTTTTCTGGTGTGTGCAGTGGTGCTGATTCCCTTTTCACTGCTGGAGAAACCATGGGAGTTTATCGGAGAAATTCCTGTTTCGGCATGGGTGGCGCTTCTGTTTATGGCGGTTTTCTGTTCGGGATTTGCCTATTATATTCAGCAGGGGGCGCTGCGGGTTATCGGCCCTGCCAGATGTTCGATCTTTGTCAATCTGGTGCCGGTATTTTCCTTCGTACTGGCTTCGCTGATGCTGGGAGAGGAACTGCAGCCGATAAAGATTCTGACAACCGCAGTGATTATTGCGGGAGTCTGTCTCTGTCAGATAACAGGACAATCAAAACAAAGAAGTGAGGATAAATAGTAATGGAACACGAGAAAAAGGGCTTTCTTGCCCGGTATGTAAAAATTATTGTGGTATTTGCCGTGATGGCCGGCGCTTCTTCCGGGATTTTCGGAAGTGTGATAGAGGCGCCGTCTATGGCTATCGGTTTCTGGAGGCTTAGTCTGGGACTGCCGTTTTTCGCGGTTCCTGTTCTGATGAACCAGCGCGATGTATTGAAAACCATATCAAAAAAGGACTATTTCTGGACATTTATAGCAGGGATGTTTCTGTTCCTTCACTTTTTCACCTGGTTTAATGCCGTAAAGCTGACTGATATTGCCAGTGCTTCTGTACTGGCAGCCCTTCATCCTCTGGTTGTCGTTCTGGTTACTGTTTTTGTTTTCAGACGAAAGGTAGGTATCAGACCGATTTTGGGCATTATACTGGCTCTTGCCGGAGGAGCCCTCATTGCCGGTCTGGAGTACAGAATGCCGTCAAGCGGCAGTTTTTCCGGTAATGTGCTGGCATTTGCGGCTGCCATGTTCATGGGGCTGTATTTTACCGTCGGCAATGAAGTGAGAAGAAATGTGCCCGGAGCCGTATATGTTTTTCTGATGTTCCTGTCATGCTGGATCTGTTTTGCAGTGGGGATGGCTGCTACGGGCACCCCGGTTTTCGGCTACAGCACTGCAGACTATCTGTATATTATAGGACTGACTCTGGTTTGTCAGATTGGAGCTCATGCGGTATTCAATCTGTGTCTGGGACATGTCAGCTCTCTTTATGTTTCGGCATGGGAATCGGGAGAGTGCGTATTTTCCATTATTTTAGGTGTGATTTTTCTGGGACAGATTCCTGATTTGACGCAGCTTATCGGTGGCGCCATTGTGGTTATCGGACTTCTTTATTACAACTATTACACAGCTCAGGAGGAAAAGAGCGGCAATGAGTTATAAGGTAAGACTGCAGACCTTTGAGGGACCCTTTGACCTGCTGGTTTACCTCATTGAAAATGCGCAGATGAGCATATACGACATAAAGATTTCGGAGATTACCGGTCAGTATCTGGATTATCTGAAGACTATGCAGGAGATGAATGTGACGGTGGGCACAGAATTCATGGTTCTTGCTGCGACGCTGATTGATATCAAGTCCAGAATGATTCTGCCTCGTGTTTCTCAGGAAAACGGGGAAAATGTCACAGAAGATCCGAGAAGTGAGCTGGTGGAACGGCTGCTGGAGTACAAACGTTTCAAAAAAGGCGCACAGATTCTGGCTGAGAGGGAAGAGGAAATGTCTCTGATTTTTGAAAAGCCTCAGGAGGATATTTCCGCATATCTGGAGGAACCGGACGAGTATCTTTCGCTGGATATCAGACAGTTTGCCTCAGCCTTTGAGATGTTTCTGCGAAAGAAAAAGAGAGAAGAGGATGTGAGAGCTCACTATACCCGTGTAGAGCGTCAGAAAGCCACCATCGAAGGCAGGATGGACTACATCAGACGGAGATTCTGTTCTGCACTGTCCAAAGGACTTCGGCGGCTCAGCCTTCGGGATCTGATTCCGGATAAAAAAGATCGTTACGATATTGTCGTGACTTTTGTTTCTGTTCTGCAGATGATGAGGGACAAATATCTGGATGCAGAGCAGACGCATACTTATGGAGAGATTTTTGTCCTTCCGGGACAAAAAGAAATGGAAGGGACCGTAGAGCATGAACAGTAAGAAAACCATAAAGTCCGCCTTTGAGTCCATGATGTTTATCTGGGGACAGCCTCTTGATGTGAAGACTTGCGCGGACTTATTCAATATCAGTAAAGAAGACGCCATGACCTGCTTTCTGGAACTGCAGGAAGAGTATGAGCAGGAAGGAAGAGGTATCGTGATCAGACAGGTGGGAAAGGCGTTCCAGTTTGTAACCCGTGCCGAAAATGCAGAGTTCATTGAGCGTCTGTGTACGCCGGTCAAAGTGAAAAAGCTTTCCCAGTCAGCGCTGGAAGTGCTGGCTATCATCGCATATAAACAGCCGGTCACAAAAGGTGAGATTGACAGCATCCGGGGAATCAAGTGTGACCGGGTGATTGACGGGCTGATGAAGAAGGAACTGATCTGTGTCAAAGGAAGGTCTGAGGGAATCGGAAGACCGATGCTTTACGGTACTACAGATATCTTTCTGAAGCAGTTTGGATTCACCTCGCTGAAGGAGCTGCCTGAAATTGAGGACATTGAAGGCGCTGTCGGATTTGAGGGGGAAACGGAAAATATGGAGCAAATATCGATTGAAGAGGTGGAATATGGAGAAAGAGAAAATTAAGTGTCCGGGATGCGGACATGAGATAATCATGAATCTGCATGAATTTGTAGACGTTACTACTGATCCGGACTATAAAGAACAGATTATAAACGGCCAGTTTTTTACAGTCAAGTGTCCTGAATGCGGTGATGAAACTCTGGCTGAATATCCGATCATGTATATGGATCCGTCAAAAAAGCTGACTGTTTATATGGCGCCGGGGCATGATGACTCCTTGCTGGAACAGCTTAACAGCCTGGAACTTCCGGAGTCTGACCTTGACGATGAAGCGGTATTCCGTGTAGTGGAAGGCGGCGCGGAACTGCTGGAAAAGCTGCTGATTTTTGAATGTGGCAGAGATGACAGGGTCATTGAACTGTATAAAGCGCTTGTTTATGAAAATATTAAAGACGAATGGCCTCATATCCGGAGAGAGGATCTGCTGTTTTTCCTTGACGGTGAAGAAGAATATTTTATTGTGTGGGATTATACCAATGCAGCGGGAGAGCAGCTGACCGTCAATCTGGATGAGGAACTCTATGACAAGCTGAAAGATGAATATCTGCCGGCTCTGGCGGTTCCTGCAGGCAAGTATGTCGAGGTAGACTACCGATGGCTGGAGACAAAGGTTCAAGTCGAGTAAAAAAGTGAAACTTAACCGAATAAGCGGATTTTCTTGTTTTGTGTATAAGAAAAGCGGGACGGACAGCTTTGGCAGGAGGAATTTTGTCAAGACATCGTAATAAAAGTTGACCGTATTTTGTATTTTTCGGTTTCCGGTAAACCATTTGCCGTTCTGTTCATGGAAAACGGGAGAATGGACTGATCCGCGGTTTATACATAAAATCAGGTTTTTGTGCTTTTGGGTTAATTTTCCCCGGTTCTGTTTATACATAAAAATGAAATAAACTGCGTTCAGACTAAGTCTGAACCGGTATTAAGACAGTATGAAAAAAGGTCATTGCCAGACAGGTAAGTGACCTTTTCTTTTATATGAGTGAAAAAGGCTGTTCTCCTCTTCAATCCGGTTTGCTCAGTCTGTGCGACATCCTTATGCTTTTCAGTCATCTTCGGTGAATAGCTCCAGACGGTAAAGGGAGACTGCCATGTAAATATCGTATGCTGCCGGCATTTTTGCCAGATCACATCCCAGTAGTGTCCGGATTCTGTTCAGCCTGTACAGGACAGTGTTTCTGTGCACAAACATCAGCTCTGCGGTTTTCTTCAGCATGGAATCCGCATCCAGAAGGTAGCATGCCAGAGTCTTGATCAGATCCGGCTCCCGATCGGAAAGCACAGGCCGTAGAATCTGCAGACAGTGCTCTTTTTCCTGATCCAGAGACTGACAGAGTTTGCGTATCTTTGAAGCATAGTGAACATCCTCGGCTGTGAAGAATATTTTTCGGGGATAAATCTTTTGGAGAATGTGCTTGCCCTCCGAGTATTCCCGATAAAATTCCGGCGCAGATTCAAAGAGATTTGTGCCGGTCCATGAAGTGCAGGCGCTGAACTCTTCATGACTGCTGATAAAGTCATGAAGATCCGATTCCAGAAGCTGTGACCGCGGCTGCGTGCCGGCAGGGTAAAGGAGTACCATATGACTTCCCAGCATATCACAGATGAGCGGACAGTCTGCATCCAGGAACAGACTGCGAATTTTGGGAAGGAGGACGGAAAGGGGATCTTTATTCTCTGCCTTTTCAACCGTGTATGTCCGGGGCTCCAAAATCAGAATCCGGTTATACAGTTCTTTTTCAATACCTGTAGAGCGGCAGATGTGATCCGAAAGCTCCTTCCGGCCGTCAAAGAGGGCGGGGATAACTGCTTCTTTGGAGGCTACATTGAGATTGTAATTCCATAAGGCGGTAAACAGCTGAATCAGTTCCGCCACCTCGCTCATGATTACAGAATTGAGCCTGTCGTGGTGACTGACAGCGCAGAGAATCAGCCGGTTCTGCTTCCTCTCTGTGAAAGAAGTACGGAAAAAGGAAATATGATATGTTTCCTCAATTGAGGAGGTTCCTCGGCTCTCCGGATCGGAAATTATTTCTTTCACAATGTTCAGATCTTCGTAGTTGTTCATAGGCCAGTAAGATGAAGCGATAATGTGACAGGCCTCATCACATAGAAAAAAACTGGCTCTGCCGTAATCGCTGGCCAGGCTCAGCGCAAGGGAAGGTGTCCGCTTTTCCTCCGCCGTCTGAGAAAGTCTTTCTATGGCGCTGGTGACAAAGTGATTTTTCATGCGCCGATCATAAAAGATGGCTTCCATAACATCATTGATCACGTCACTGTATTTCAGACCCATATTTTTTTCCGGAAGGAGAATAATAGGGAAATCGAGCATATCGGCAGTTTCTATCAGGCGTTTGTCCAGAGAACCCAGAATGATATCAGAATAAAAGAGAACCAGACCGATATCGCCCCATTTTTTACTTTTGCGGATCAGACTGCATTGTGCATCTACATCATTACGAACGCAGAAAAAGGCAGAGATCAGCAGTTCATTCAATGCGATCAGTTCGTTATCCGGGGTATCTTCATCCTCATCGGGATCATCAAATTCCAGCACCGAAACAGTGGATACAATGTTATCCAAACCCTTATGGCCTGCAATAACACGTCCCAGGCTCAGGGACGGCAGCTTCAGACAGTCTCTGACAGTAATACTCATAGATTTTTCCTCCTGAATCAATGGTAACACGATTTTAACTCCGTGGCAATTTTTTTATGCACGAGCACAAAAAAATCATAAAATCTTATTCTGCGGCTTAAAGACAAAATTATCAGAAAATGATATACTCTGTTAAAAGAAAATTCTGAAAGGAGAACGACTATGGGTGAGAAACAAAAACACGTAGAAGCCAATGCGCTGGCGCCGATTCCGAAAGAAGAGCGGCAGAGCTGGATTTCTCTGGCACTGGTACAGGCGGGTATCTGTGTCTGCGCTTCTTCATTTCTGGAAGGGGCACTGCTGGCAGAAGCCATGCCGCTGGGAGAGGCGATTCTGTCAGGCGCGCTGGGGAATCTGCTGGTTGTCATTTTTATGACGATAATAGGATTTGCAGGCAGTGATCTGGGGCTGGCCTCCTGCACACTTTCTGAGTCCTGTTTTGGAAAAACAGGAGCAAGGTATCTGGTCAGCGTGGTTTTTGCCATAAACCTGGTGGGGTGGTTCGGTATCACCAATGAAATCTGCGGAGATGCTTTTACTAATTTTATGGCAGAGACTTTCAATATTCACTTTCCGCTGCTGGCTTCCAATATTCTCTGGGGCCTGATCATGCTGATTACCGCAGTATACGGTATGCGGGCTATGGAAAAGCTGAACGCCGTTTCAATTCCGTTTCTGCTCATAGTGATGGCAGTGGGAACTGTTCTTGCCATTCGGGAATACGGTTTTGAAAGCGCCAACGCTGAGGTGGAAAGAGGAATGAGCTTCATGGCGGGGGTCAGCCTTGCATTTGATTTTTATGCTGTAGGAGTTGTTACGGCTGCCGATGTTTCCCGCTTTCAGAGAAACAGAGCCGAAACCGCAAAATCAACAATCTGGGGTGTACTGCCTATCGCTGTGATTACCCTTTCTCTGGGGGCGATTCTGACAAAGATTTCCAACGAATATGACATCAGTATGGTGCTGATTCAGGTTGGACTTCCGTTTATGGGAATTTTATCGATTATTCTTTCTACCTGGACTACAAATTCCTCCAATATTTACAGCGGAGGACTGGATGTGGTCATGGCCTTTAATATGCCCGATCACCGCAGACGGGAAGTAACCATCGTTGCCGGCGTAATCGGAACACTGTTGGGCGCTTTTGGAGTACTGGATCACGTTGAGGCATTTCTCAGCTTTCTGGCATATCTGGTGTGTCCGGTAGGCGGCGTAATGATTGCGGATTACTGGATTGTGGGAAAGGGAAAGCCTCAGAACTGGCATTCTGTTGAAGGAACCTGCTGGGTCGGTGTGATCAGCTGGGCCGTAGGCGCAGTAGCTGCTTATCTTCTGGCATATGCCTGGACCGGTATCATCATATCAATGGTTGCCTACATAATTGTGGAGCGGTTTATGCCGTCTCGGTCCAGGGAGGCGAAATGATATGAGAGAACTGACCGTACAGGATATGAGAGATCTTCTTTACGGATGCGGAGTGCTCGGCACCGGAGGAGGCGGCAGCGTGGAAGAAGGACTTGCCATGATGCAGGAGCACTTTAATAAAGGAGAGACTCTGAAACTGATTTCGCCGGCGGAACTTCCGGATGACAGCTATGTGGCGACTCCCTATGGCTGTGGCGCGCCTTCTGCAGAGAAAGGTCACTGTGAAAATGGGGAAAATCATGCAGCAGTGGAGGGTTCTCCCGCAGCGCTGGCTTTTCATGGACTGGAAACCTTTATGAATGTGAAGTTCTGCGCGGTGGCTTCCACAGAACTTGGCGGAGCCAACACAGCAGAGGCTATGCACGTCGCCTGCCTGCTGGGACTGCCGCTGGCTGACGGAGATCCTGCCGGAAGATCGGTGCCGGAGCTGATTCACTCCACCTACTATCTGCAGAATAAGCCTATTGCGCCTCTTTCTGCAGCCACAAAATTCGGAGATGTGGTGATTCTGAAAGAAGTGGCTGATGATTTTCGGGCTGAGGCGCTGGTTCGGGCCATGGCATGTGTCAGCGGCGACGAAATCAGTGTCTGTGATCATCCCATGACAGGACGGGAATACCGGGATTGCATTATAACCGGCGCAATTTCCAATGCGCTGGACATCGGAAGAACTCTGAGGAAAGCCGGGGAAAAAGGGGAAGATGCGGCTGCCGCCGTTGCAGAAACACAGAACGGGGCAGTTCTGTTCCGCGGCATTGTAAAGGAAGCGCCGTGGGAGTGCAGAGGAGGCTTTGACTGTGGTGAAATTTATCTGGACGGACGGGAAGATTATGCGGGGCAGAACTGCAGGATTGTATATAAGAATGAGAATCTTGTGGTCTACCTGAATGGCAAAGCTGCGGCGACGGTGCCGGATCTTATCTGTATGATTGACAGAGACGGAAAACCGGTAACCAATCCGGTCTGTCAGCCCGGACTGGAGATGACCGTGATAGTTTTACCGGCGCCGGAGCCCTGGACGACAAAAGAGGGCCTTGCTGTT
Source organism: uncultured Eubacteriales bacterium (assembly GCA_949289445.1). Lineage (GTDB taxonomy): Bacteria > Bacillota > Clostridia > Peptostreptococcales > Anaerovoracaceae > Senimuribacter. The sequence goes on along the minus strand of CASEOD010000046.1, from coordinate 37,297 downwards.
CTGGGACCGAAGTATTTTGGAATTGATGAGGAGTATATTCCTTTTGATAGAAGAAATCGTTAATAGGGGAGGACATGATTATGATTACATTAGAGAAACAGGACATGAAAGATCTGCTGCTGGGCTGCACACTGCTGGGTACCGGAGGGGGCGGCAAGCTGGAGCACGGTCTTCAAATTATGAAGGAAGATTTTGAGAAAGGAAGAACCTTAAAAGTTGCAGATCTGGATGAGCTGCCGGAAGACGGCTATATTACCATTCCTTACGGATGCGGAGCACCGGCCGCTGTCGGCGCACCACTGCCTCCTGAACTTGATCGGCTTCCGAAAGTGGAATCTTCTGCTGTGATGGCATTTCACGCTCTGGAAAAAGAAATCGGTCATAAGTTTGCCGCTGTATCTTCTTCGGAAATGGGAGGGATGAATACTGCTGAGGCGCTACACATCGCATGTCTTCTGGACATTCCGCTGGCCGACGGAGACCCTGCGGGAAGAGCGGTACCGGAACTCTCTCAGTCCACTTTTTATATAAAAGATCTTCCAAGCGCACCGATGGCAGTGGTTACAAAATTCGGTGAGGTGATGATCTTCAGAGAAATGCTGGATGATCTTCGTATCGAAACACTGGTTCGTGCCGTTGCCACAGTCAGTGGGGATGATATCAGTGTCAGTGATCATCCGATGACCATAAGGCAGTACAAAAACGCGATTATTTCCGGCGCAATCACTTATGCTTTGAAAATCGGCAGACTGCTTAGAAAAGCCGGAGAGGAGAAGCAGGATGCAGCTTCGGTAATCTCAGACGCCTGCGACGGAGAAGTGCTGTTCCGTGGTACAGTCAGCGCCATGCCATGGGAGCTGAGAGACGGTTTTCAGTTTGGGGATATTTATCTGGACGGAATAAAGGAATACCGGGGAGAGTCTTATCGTATCACGTTCAAAAATGAAAATATCGCTTCCTTCAGGAACGGTGAGCCGGATGTGACTGTTCCTGATCTGATCTGTATGATCGATAAGAACGGCAATCCGATGACAACTCCTGACTTTGAAGTGGGTGACGAGATCAATGTCATTGTACTGCCTGCTCCGGAAATCTGGAAATGTGAGAAGGGACTCGAGGTATTCGGGCCGAGACACTTCGGTATTGATGTGGATTATGTGCCTTTCCGGCAGCGAAAGAGAAAATAACGAAAACCCGTGCATGGGCTGCTCTCTCGACGAAAGTGTTCGTCAGGGCGCAGCTCTTTTTCGTGTGCGTAATCGAGGCAGAATCGTGGATGACGGCTCTGCCGATCAGCTGAGTTTTGGTCTAACGGTAAATTTTCACTTTCTGAATTTTCCTTAAGAACTATCGACAAATTTCTGCATACATAGTAAAATGTCATAGTCCGATGTCGTTTTGGGAAGGACTGTGTCGAAAGAAGCGTCGGACAAATACTAACTTATCAGAGGACAAGATGAGAAGCGACAAACATCAGAAAAAAAATAAGGGAAAAATAGGATTTAAACAGATTACCAGAGTATGGGCAATTTTATATCTGCTGATTACCATCGCCTTTGCGGGAGTGCTGATCTATATGGACATTCTCATTCCAAGATATCTGGCCATGGTATTGGGAGGGGCGGCTCTGCTTCTTCTGCTGACTTTCTTTCCGCTGTTCTTCATGCGGTTTAAGCAGTCGAGAAGGATTATTTCTCTGGTTGTTTCCGTCATGCTGACCTGCGTTTACTGCGCGGGTATTGTGTACATGTCGGGAACCATTGATTTCTTTGGAAAGATAACTACGGTAAAAGTTCAGACGGAACCATACTATGTATTGGCCGTTTCTGACAGTCCCTATGATGGTCTTGACAGCATCAGGGGAAAGACTGTTCAGACTCTTCTGACCAACGAGATCAAATATTCCGAAGCAAAAAATATGCTGAAGGAAGAGGGTCAGGTTGAGTATGAGATGGAGGAAGATCTGAATACCATGGCTGACGGCCTGCTGCAGGGAACCAGTGAGCTGCTCTTTGTCAGTGAGAACCACTACACCAGCATGTGCACTGAAACCGGAGGTTTTAAAGACGGTTCCAAGATTGTCTACACTGTAAAGGTTCCTATTAAATCAGAAAACATTGTAAAAGATGTGGATGTGACGAAAGATTCTTTTAACATTTATGTGAGCGGTCTGGATACAGAGGGTACCATCGATGTGGTTTCAAGATCTGACGTGAATATGATTGTGACGGTAAACCCAAAAACTCATCAGATTCTGCTGACTTCCATTCCAAGGGATTATTACATTGAGCTGCCTGATGCGGGAGGCGCCATGGACAAGCTGACGCATACAGGAAATCACGGAATTCAGGAGACTGTTGCAGCTGTTGAGAAACTGACGGGACTCGATATGAACTATTATGTCAAGGTCAACTATACCACAGTGACAGAACTGGTGGATGCCATAGGGGGAATTGAGGTGTATTCGGATTATACCTTTGTAACTCACGGCATGGACGTATATTATGAGTTCTACGAAGGTGTGAATCAGCTTGACGGTTCCAGAGCGCTGGCTTTTGCCAGAGAGAGAAAGTCTTTCAGTGACGGGGATTTTCAGAGAAATAAGAATCAGCAGCTGGTACTGGAAGGTGTGCTGAAGAAAGCCATGTCCAGTACGACCATTCTGACGAAATACACTTCTATTCTCAATGCAGTGGAGGATTGTGTGGAGATAAACATGTCTCAGAAAGATATCCGGCGGCTGATAAAGATGCAGTCGGACGGGATGCCGTCCTGGACCATAGAGAAGCAGAGTATTACCGGAGGAATAGGCAGTGAGGTGTGCTATATGGACGGTCTCAATCTGTATGCTTCGGTGGTGCTGCAGGATCAGGAAAGTGTGATTTCTGCGGTGGATGAGATTATTGCCGTAATGGAAGGAAAATAAAAGATCTTCATGGCAGAGATACCGATCGCCTTGCGGGTTTCTTTAAAGAAATTCCGGTGAGTGGCTGAACGGTTATTTGAAGAGCTGCGGATGGAAGCCTTTCGGAAGTGGGGCTTGTGGAGATGAAAGACAACAGACATTGGCTTAACGGCATGTTCGGTTAAGAGAAACAAGGACTATTATTTCCTTGTCTCTCTTAACCGGAACATACCAAAGGGCTGATGTCTGTTTATTTTTCTCCTGGAAACAGATGCAAGGCGTTACTCAGACGGTTGTATCAATGCCAGCTGCACGGATGGACCGCGTAGCTGAAAACTGATGTTAAGCCCGTTATCCACAGCTGTTTCCATATGGCCCTGCATCTGCAGACCGGTATTCAACAGATGAAACCATTCGCCCTGAAGGGGAAGAGTTCTGGGAAATCCCAACTCTGCCATATGGTGAAAGATGCTGTTTTCCTCATTGAGGGCAAATTTCATAACAGAATAGTTTCCGTGGATTAAAGGAAGAAAGAAATCCACACTGTATTCATCGATAAAACTGCTGCAGACATCATGAACTTCATGAACACTGCAGCTGCGAAGACAGAGCTGCTCTATCTCACTGCTGAAGTTGAAGACAAGCAGTGCATAAGATGGCTGCCGGCTGCTGTTCATTCTGATGACTGCATAATGCTTATGCCAGTAAAGAAGATCGCCTTTGAGAAGGGCAAGAAGACGATAGGCATAATAGGCAGGTTTAGGAATCATCGTCGAGGTGAAACAGGAGGGAGCACCTTTCAAGGTGACATTGGGATCTCCCTGATCCCGAATCCGACAGCGTATCGGTGCATCAGACAGAAAATGCTTTTTGAAAATGTGGAAAAAGGCGGCGATGGAATCGCAGCCGAAAGAAGGAGGAATATCCAGCCTGCTTTCTGAGACTGTAGAGACAGAAAAACCTTCTTTTTCCAGTCGACGCAGTACGTTGAGCGCATCAGTCGGAAAAAGACCGGAATCGCTGTGTGGAGAAGAGAGATTTTGCATGGGCATCTCTGTAAGACAGATTTTTTCCGGCTGAAGTTCCCGCAGTATGAAAAAAAGCCTGTCACCCATACAGTCCAAATCCTGTTTAGTGATGGTTGGCTCGAGACGGTGATTTAAGGAGAGGACCGGCAGTTTATCGGAATCAATGATTACGCTGCTTTGCATACGACTGACAGTCAGAATGGTGCTTTGCTGGCTGTTTATGGAAGAAAGGCGGCGTCTGATCAGGCGGATTGCGTTGAGATTGGGAATATGTCTGATGCGCGCAGGATTGTTACTGCACAGACTTTTGGACTGCATTCTGATTCTGTGTTCGGAAGGAGTGCAGCCAAACCATTTTTTAAAGTATTTTTCATAATAGGCGGTCGCAGAAAACCCTACTTCTCGGGCAATGGTACTGATTTTTTTTTCTGTCTGCAGAAGAGGGACTTCTGACATTTCAACTCTGGCAAAACACAGGAGTTCCTGAAAACTGATGCCGATATGATCGCTGATTAGGTGGGACAGGTAGAAAGTGTTCAGATGTTCCTTGTCTGCCAGGGTTTCTAAGGTGATTTTAGAAGCGTAATTTTCATAAATATAACTGATGATTCTGCTTATTCGCTGCGTGATGATCGGATTGTCTTCTTTAAAGTTGACAACTACCTGGTTTTCAAAGTAAAACAGATTAAAATAACGGTTAAGATATTCTATGACATCGATCATCATAAAGATACACTGATTTTTGTAGCTGAAGCTTTTGCTGAGATAATCGTGAAGAATATTCAGCAGCATCTGACGGAGACGATCCAGCTGAAGTCTCGGATCACGGTTGACATAGGTACGAAAACAGTTTCTGGTCAGCTGGGGAAAATATCTGGTAAAAAAACGGTTGCTGACCTGAATGAGGGCAACGGTATTATCCCCATTTTCTGCAGACAGGCTGTGAACCTCATGACCACTGTTCGTAAAAATGTCTCCTTCTTCAAGCAGATAATGACAGTAACCGTTTTTAAGCCGAATTCTGCCCTGGAGTACATAAACGAACTCAATATCCTGATGATAATGCGCCGGATATTCTTCAATATTTGCAATGGTGATTTTGATAGGAAAGTCATCGGGATAATAGATTTTTTCGTAAAGCATAGAGGACCTCTTCTCTTAAATAATGTAGATAATTTTAATATAGCGAACTTTAGCAAAGAAATCAATATTTATAGCAAATAAATTATTGTTATTGTCAGAAATTTCAACTAAAATTTGAATCAAAAGTATGAAGGAAAAATATATAATGACAGAGGAAAGGAAGGGTGTACCATGCAACCGGATATTTCAATAAATTTAAAGAAGAATTTTATTCAGCTGCCTGACGGCACATCGATGCCGAAACTGGGTCAGGGGACCTGGCATATGGGTGAGGACGATGAAAAATACCGGCAGGAAATTGAGGCACTTCGTTTTGGAATCAGCGAGGGACTGGTTCTTTTAGATACTGCTGAAATGTATGCGGACGGAAAAGCTGAAAATATTGTGGGGAATGCTATCAGCGGCATAGAGAGAAGCGAACTGTATCTGGTCAGCAAAGTATATCCGTACAATGCTAATCGGCATAGAATTTACAGCAGTCTGGAACGTTCTTTAAAACTGATGGGGACAGAGTATCTGGATATGTATTTGCTTCACTGGAGAGAAAATGCAGATTTGTCAGAAGTAGTCTATTGCATGGAGGATCTGAAAGAACAGGGGAAAATCAGACGCTGGGGCGTATCGAATTTCGATGTGAGGGATATGGAGGATCTGATGAAAGTGCCGGATGGCAGGAATTGCTGTATCAATCAGGTTATGTATAATCTTGGAGCAAGAGGCATTGAATATGATTTGATTCCGTGGCAGAGAGAAAGAGGGATTCCTTTTATGGCATACAGTCCGGTCGGGCAGGCAGGGGCACTGGTTACTGATGACGGTATTTCAAAGGAAACACTGATGACGGACAAAAATGTTCTGGAAGTGGCTGAAAAGCGCGGGATTTCAGTAATTCAGCTTTTATTGGCATTTGTTTTGAGACAGCCGGATATTGTGGCGATTCCGAAAGCCAGCGGTTTTCAGCATATCAGAGAAAATGCTGAAACAGTTGCAATTAAGCTTACAGAAGACGAACTGGCGCAGCTGTCGGAATCTTTCCCGGCACCTACAGAGAAGATTGAGATGGAAAAATGCTGACAGAATCTTTTTAAAAGGAGAGAAAAGCCATGCTTAACGAAAGAATTACACGTATGAGAAATAAGCTCTGGAATACCAGACCATGCATTACTGCAGAGCGAGTTGTGCTGGCAACAGAAGCATATAAGAAGTTTGCAGGAGATGCGGTTCCTGTTTTCCGGGCGGAGGTAGTAAAGTATATTGCAGAGCGGATGACGACGCTGATCATGGAGGATGAACTTATTGTAGGAACAGCTACCAACAAGTACAGAGGAGCTAATCTACACCCTGAATTTCAGTCCAGTTCCTGGTATATCAGTGATATTGACGATTTCCCCGTAAGAACCAAAGATCCGTATGACATTTCTCCTGAGGACAGAGAACAGATTCTGGAGACCTTGAAATACTGGGAGGGAAGATCCATGGAGGATCTTTCCAGGACAGCATTGCCATCTCATATTGAGGAGTGTATTCAGGATGATATTATTACAGTTGGCCTCAGAAACGGAGTTTCCGGAGAAACTACCTGCGATCATGAAAAACTTTTGACTGTAGGCCTTGCTGGATATATGGAAGAATGCAGAAACAATATTGATGCAATGGTCAGCCAGTGCCGGGAGGATCAGGAAAAGATAGACTACTGGAAAGCGTGCATAATTCAGTGTGAAGGATTGATCACCTATGCACACAGAATGGCTGAAGAAGCTGAGTATCAGGCAGCCGCCTGCAGCGATGAAAAAAGAAAAAAAGAACTTTTGACGATTGCAGAAAACTGTCGTACAGTACCGGAAAATCCGCCGCAGAATTTCTGGCAGGCGCTTCAGATGATCTGGTTTGCGCACGTATACTTTCATATTGAAGTGTGTACTACTGCCTGCGGGTTCGGCAGATTCGATCAGTACATGTGGCCTTATTACAAAAAGGATGTCATAGATGAAAAGAATATTACTCAGGAAGAGGCGCTGGAACTTTTGGAATGCCTGTATCTAAAAGCCTGTGAGGTTTATGAGGTGAGGGATAAGTGGTATGCCACCTCATTTGCAGGTTACCCTATGTGGGAGATTCTGGTGGTGGGCGGACAGACGCCTGATGGCCGGGATGCCACTAATGAGTTGTCTTATCTGTGCCTGGAAGCAGCAAATCAGTTGAAAACCACTCAGCCGGTTATGGCAGTGAGAGTATGGGAGAAAACTCCGGAAGAGCTGATTCGCAAGGGATGTAAGATGATTCAGGAAGGGCAGGCCAACCCCGGATTTTTCAATGACAATGCGGCTATGCAGATGACTCTGGGAAAAGGATGTACCATAGAAGAAGCCAGAGACTGGACAATTGTGGGTTGTATTCAGCCGGGTCCCGGGGGAGGAACTACAGACGGCTCACCAGATGCAGGCTATGTGAATATGGGCAAAATGCTGGAATTCGTTTTGCATAACGGGACAGATCCGTCCACGGGAAAACTGATGGGTCTTCAGACCGGGGACCCCGGAAAGTTCCGGAATATCGAAGAGTTTAAGGATGCGCTGAAAAAGCAGATTCTTTATCATTATCAGCTGGTTGCTACGGGATATAAAGTAATGCAGAGCATTCATATGACCAGATTCCCGGTAATATTTGCTTCCATGTTGACAAAAGGATGTGTGGAAAGCGGAAAATCCGTTCAGCAGGGCGGGGCTAAATACTGTACTGCCGGCATGTACATTACCGGAGCCGCAAATCTGGCTGATTCTATCGCGGCTATAGAGAAATGTGTTTTTGAGGATAAGGATATAACTATGGAACAGCTGATTGAGGCTCTGGACAAAAACTTTGAAGGTGAGGAAAGACTTCGGCAGCTGCTGTTAAACAAACCAGAAAAATTCGGAAACGACAAAGAACATGTGGATGGTATTTATCGGGAAATGATGCACTTTATTGCAGATAATGTTCAAACTTGGCCAGATGCCAGAGGCGGAAGGTTTTCCTTTAATGTTCATTCACAGACTGTCAATGTTTCTCACGGTATGGTGTGTGGAGCGACTCCCGACGGCAGAATGGCAGGGGAACCGTTCTGTGATAATGCTTCTCCGATGATGGGCAGAGACATTAGCGGACCGACTGCCACGGTCAAATCAGTAGCTTCCATGGGGCAGTCTGATTTTCATGACGGTGCGTTGTTCAACCTGCGTTTCGATCCTAAAGGTGTGGAAGGAGAAAAGGGTCTTGCCAGCATTGAAGGCGTTATCAAGACCTATTTTGCTCACGGCGGAGAACATATCCAGATTAATGTGGTCGATGACGAAACCTTAAAAGCGGCACAGAAACATCCGGAGCACTATAAGGGTCTGATGGTCCGTGTGGCAGGTTACATGGCCTACTTTACAGAGTTGGATAAAAGTGCGCAGGACACTATTATTTACAGAACCACCCACTTCAAGCAATCGTGAGAAAACAGCGGTTTGTATGCGGCCTGTACGCAACTCGACGGAAAAAGATTCGGCTTTAACTTGAATATTTTGCCGGGATGGAACCGGAACAAAGGGGAGCTGCTTAATGGAAACAAAAGTAAAGACGGCTCTGGTTGGAGCAATTCAGAAGTTTTCTACTGAGGATGGTCCGGGTATCCGGACCACCGTATTTTTGAAGGGATGTCCGCTTAACTGCAAATGGTGCCACAATCCCGAAATGATAGGGTTTGAGCAGCAGATAATCAAAATGCCCAACAGCTGTATAAAATGCGGATACTGTCTTACTCACTGTCCTAAAAATGCTATTTATATTGATGAGAACCAAAAAATCGAAATCGACAGAAAAAAGTGCGACAACTGTTTAGAGTGTGCAGATTTCTGCTACGCAAAAGGACTTGCCAGGGTTGCCAGAGAAATGACAGCAGAAGAAGTCTTATACGAGGTGGAACAGGATATCGGTTTTTATCATCATACAGGCGGAGGTATGACAATTTCAGGCGGAGAAGTTCTTTCTCATGCAGGTTTTGCAGAAGAGCTGATTCGGCTTGCAGCTGAAAAAAATATTGATGTCTGTCTGGACACTTCAGGATACGGTGATGGAGACTGGCTGAAAAGTATGGCTTTACTGCCCAATGTAACCGATATTCTTTATGATATGAAATCCATTGATGATGAGATACACAGGACCTATACCGGCTGCAGCAATGAGCTGATTCTGGGAAATCTGAAAAAGCTCTCATCAGAAAGAACCACGGCGGAGAAGATTCAGATGCGAATGCCTCTGATAGCAGGTGTAAATGATTCCCGGGATCTCATTGAGAGGACGGCGGATCTTTACAGAGAATATGGATTGAAAAGGCTAACTCTGCTGCCATATCATGATCTGGGTGTGTTCAAGATGCGGAATACAGGCGGTGAGCCGATGACTTTTAGACCTCCGGACGATGAATATCTGGAGGAAATTAAAATCTGTTTTGAAAAATATGCCAATATGAATGTAGAGATTCTGGGAAAGGTGTAACGGACGGAGAGGAATATCCGAGGCTGTTTGCACAGGCACAAAAGGGAGCCTCTGAAGGGCAGGAACGAACTGCTGACGGCACTCCCTTTTAATGATCCTGGTAACTGTTATGTACCTGCTTATTACGGATATGGATTTCAGCGAGAAGAGGATTCAATGCCGGCGCGGATATCAGCACACTGTTTAATCTGCCATGCCAGAGAAAGCTGTTTCATGTCGTTGAAACTGCGAAAGTCCAGACCAGTGACACTGCAGATTTTCTCCAGCCGGTAGCGAACGGTGTTTTCATGCTGCATAAGAATCCCGGCAGCCGCAGGAATGCTGCAGTTGCTGCGACAGTAGACCGCAAGGGTTTCTGCCAGTTTTCCGTTGTTTTCCGCATCGTATTCTTCCAGTTTATCCAGAATATTGCGGCTGAACCGCTGCATCTGCGGTGTCTGTGCAAAATCCAGAAGAAGTTTGAATGAACCCAGATTGTCAAAGAAAACCGGACAGCCGCTTTTATCTGCAAAACAGCAGGCCTGCAAACTTTCACGCAAAGCCAGAGGAGCATCTTCCAGACAGTGGTGAACGCTGCTGATCCCTATTCTCATGAGACTGTCATCCGGTTTCAGAACATCAGTCTGAAACCGATGGGCGATTTCCGAAAGGGTCGGAGAGTTTTCACCGTCCCAGGAAAAAAGAAAGAGAAGACCGCCTCTGAATGAAGTCAGGAGAGCCTGTGGTATATTAAGAGGACTGTTTTCGAAACGCCGGATGATTTTCTCTCGATTGTCTTCTGCCAGTTCCGAGACCGCATGAGAAAAAATCATAAAGTGATAGGACTGCAGAGACGGATTGAGACTGTGGCAGCAGGCCAGTACCCGGGAGGCGTCGGTATTTTCTTCCATCAGCATATCCAGCTGTTTCTGGGCAAAGGCATCGCTGCGCAGTGCCTCAATCCGTCGGTTTACCCGGTAGATGACGTCTTCAAAATAAATATCTGTTCCTTCAATGAGAAAAACAGGAAAATTTCTCGCATCGGCATAACGAATCACTGTATCGTGAATCGGGAGATGAAAGACATTTTTGATCGCCAGTCCGCTGCATCCTTTTTCCATCAGATGCTTTACCGCGGTGCCGATGAGATAAGGGTTGTCTCTGGCATAGAGAAAGCTGGAAAGAGCCAGCTGGTTTTCCTGCAGATTAGTGTGGAAATATTTACTTTTCAAGGCCGGATCCAACTCGTAATCGAGGATTGCAACATTGGAAACGGTTCTTGTCATTCCGCCGGCGCCTGCGATGAGCCGAAGCCCGGACTTAAAGGTGTGATAAAAATCAGAGATGGTATATTGCATGACGTCTCCTGCTATAGAATAATCTAAATTTAACGGATTTAATTGGTAGTATTCTACAATATTTTTTTTGATATTTTCAGATTACCTCTTTTCTGTGGTATTTTCAACTGTTTTATTTATAAAAAAATACAATTACATCGCATTGGAATTAAAAAAAGGAGCCTCTATACTGTAAGAAATACAGGAAAAGCTTTAAGGCTGAAAAGGAGGCACAGCTATGAATGTAAAAGTTTTGGGACGAACGGATCTGAAGGAACTGTTGGAGATGTCTGATGTTATGGAAGGGGTAAAATCCGCTTACAGACTGAAAGCGGAGGGGGAGACTGTGGTATGGCCACTGGTGTCTCATGATTTTACGGACAGGAATGCCGTGATGGACATCCGATCCGGAGGGATTTTCGGAGAGGAACAGCTTCATGGTCTGAAGATGCTGAACAATTTTCCACTGAATCTGCAGAAGGGACTTCCGTCCTTCAATGGCATGCTGCTGATTTTTAATTCACAGACGGGCATTCCGCTGGGAGTGATGGACGCATCGTATATTACCTGTATGAGAACCGGTGCAGCAGGAGCGATTGGGGCGCAGCTTCTGGCACGGCCGGACTCAGAGAATCTGTTCATACTGGGAGCAGGCAAGCAGGCTATATTCCAGATTGCGGCAGCGCTGACCGCTTTTTCCGGATTAAAAAAGGTATATATTGCCGACCGGCTGTGTCCTGATAATGCTGCAGACTTTGCGAAAACCTGCGGAAAAAAACTTTGGGAAGACTTTCATCTGGACAGTGGCAGTGTTGTCTTTGAAGGCGTAAAAGATATTGCATCTGCTGTGGCAGACAGCGATATTATTATTACTGTGACTCCGGCAAGAAGTCCGGTGATCCGGAAGGAATGGGTTCGGGAAGGAACGCATTTCAGCTGTATCGGTGCAGATATGGAAGGCAAGGAAGAAATTGATCCCTGCATTTTTGAGAATGCACGCATTTTTGCCGATGATATTCCACAATGCATGAAAGTTGGTGAGATGGAGATTCCCATTAAGACCGGCGTGATTTCCGAAGAGGATATTGCCGGCGAAATCGGACAGGTTCTTTCAGGAAACCTTCGCGGCCGGACAGATGATAAACAGATAACTATTTTTGATGCTACAGGTCTTGCTATTTTAGATCTGGTGACAGGAAAAAGAGCTATTGCACAGGCAGACGAAAAAGGCACAGGTCTGACTGCGGATATTTAAGATACAGGATGGTACAGATATAGGAAGAAAGGTGAAGAAAACGTATGAATATCAGTAAGTTTAAAATCGAATTCTGGTTGAATCCCTATGATGATAAAGCCAAATACAATCTGGGATCAAGCTGCTGCAAACCGGTAACTCTAAAAGAACTTCTGGAGATGACAGGGACAGATAAAAAACAGTTTTTTGAGGAACTGGAAAATATGAGCCTTCATTATGGGTATTTTGAAGGCATGCCCCGTCTGAAAAAAGCCATTGCAGGACTATATACCGATGCAGTCACAGAGGATATGGTACTGTCAGTACATGGCGGAACAGGGGCCAATTCCATTGTATGCTATGCTTTGTGCGAAACAGGAGATAATATTGTGAGCATTTTGCCAAACTATCAGCAATACTATTCTATCCCTGAATCACTGGGCGTTGATGTGAGAATTTTCACCTGTGATGAAAAGTCCGATTACGCCATAGACATGAATGCAGTACGGGCGCTGGTAGATGAAAATACTAAAATGATTAATCTGGCAAACCCGAACAATCCGACAGGATATACTCTGACAACAGAAGAACTGATGGAACTGGTGGACATTGCCCGCAGCGTGGGGGCATATATTGTCTGTGATGAAATATACAGAGGTCTTAGCGATGAGTACATGTACTCAATCTGTGATCTCTATGAAAAAGGTATCTGCACCAGCAGTACCAGCAAAGTGTTCTCCAGTGCGGGTACGAGAGTGGGTTGGATTGTAACCAGAGATCTCCGCATTAAAGAAAATCTGATGAACCTGCGGTCTTATCAGAGTATCTGTGAGGGGCCAATCAATGAACTGATCGCAGCTATTGTGCTGGAAAATAAAGACCTGTTTTACAGGAGAAACAAAGCCATCACTGATGAAGGCAGAGCGGTATTGAATGAGTGGCTTGAAAACGAGCCTCATTTCCGGGCTGCCTGTGACAGTAAAAGTTCTACATCCTATCTCTATTATGATTTTAATATGGATCCTGTAGAGTTTGCGAAGGAGCTTTACGACAAAAAAGGGGTTCTGGTATGTCACGGTGAATGCTTTGAGCAGGATAAAAGTTTCCGCATCGGCTATGGATTCGGCGACACAGAATATTTTAAGGCAGGTCTTGCTGAGATTAGCGGCTTTGTAAAAGAACTGGAAGCGGAAGGAAGGATTTAGGGCACTACTGTTTTGATTCACTGTATGCCATAACACAGCATTAAAAACTCCCCGGATGACAGTGGCGAGACAAGACATTCTGTCAAAGGGGGGTTTTTGTATGTGCCATTTTACAGAGGCGATGCTCTCATGTATTAAAATTTACTTTAAAGGGTCAACTGGTACTGAGCATGGCATTGTGGTAAAATAAAAGACAATGAGAGAAAATATCAGGGAGGATTATGATGATTAGAGAGCAGACGGAAAACTATACCATGCATCGCAGGGGAGCGTGCAGATATCTGACCCTGCGCAGTTTTGAAGTATATAAAGATCTTGCACATCTGTTCACTACACGCTTTGCAGGAGTGAGCAGCGGCTGCTGCAGCAGCTGGAATTTCGGGGCGTGGGATCTGGATTCTGCGGAAAATATCCGAAAGAACTATGAAATCCTGGCGGAGATTCTGGAAGTGTCTCCGGACAGGATGGTTCGCACTGCGCAGACACATACTTCCAATATCCGGGCGGTTACAGAGGACGATGGAGGCAAAGGGATTACCAGAAGTCGTGACTATGATGATGTGGATGGTCTGGTGACGGACATTAAGGGGATTGCTCTTGTGACCGGTCATGCAGACTGTAATGCGGTTTATTTCTATGATCCTGTCAGACAGGTTATCGGTCTTGCCCATTCCGGATGGAAGGGAACCCTTGCAGGTATCAGCAGTGCTATGATTGACAAAATGGAGCATGATTACGGATGCAGAGCCGGGGATATTGTGACAGGTCTGGGACCGGCCCTTTGTCAGGACTGTTTTGAGATCGACAAGGATGTAGCAGACTGTTTTTTTGAAAAGAATGAAGCATACAGACAGTTTGCATATAACAAAGGTGTCAAATACTATCTGGATCTGAAGAGGGTTATCAGGTACGATCTGCTGCAGAAGGGCGTGAAAGCAGAGCATATCAGCGATATGGAGCTTTGCACAAAATGCAATAAAGACATCTTTTTTTCACATCGTGGACATCACGGAAAACGGGGAATTATGGCAGCGGCAATAATGCTGCGCTGAGCCGGCCGTATGCGGGAGATGCAGCATGGGATTGACCATTCTGGCACCCGTTTTTAACCGAAGAAAGCTTTTGCTCGAATTTGTGTATAAACGTAACCGGCAGAACGTAATCGAAAATCGGTAAATGCCTATTTTGTGTATAATTCTGCAACCCGGATACTTCGCCGCGCCTCTCGCGGATCACTGAAAATTAAACCGAGAAATTGAAACTGCTCATTTTGTGTATAATTTTATGCCGAGTTTCAGACGAAGGCTAAAAGACTGACAGTTTCGCCAACGATCTGATTATACATAAATCGGTGTTTTTTGGTTTTCGGTTAAGTTTACCGGGTATTTGGCCGTTTATTACAGCTCAGCATCGGAATTTGCAAGAGTATTTTCGGAAATATTTTCCTGCGCCGGTTCGCAGAGAATGACATCGGCTGTAAAGGTACGGGATTCGCGGGTAATCTTCAGGATTCCATCATATTTTGCCGCTGCAGTCTGAACGTTTTTTAAGCCGATACCGTGAAGGTGCGGCTCAGACTTTGTGCTTAAAAGTCTTTTTGAGGGGGACAGGGAAAAGGGGTCATAGGTGTTCGAGATTCTGATGATGAAACGGCCGCGGTCGTATTTCAGCGTAACAGACAGGTGCTTTTCCGCATCGGAAGGCAGTTTTTTCAATGCTTCTGTGGCATTGTCCAGAAGATTTCCCAAAATCACAGTCAGATCAAAGGGATTGATGTTAAGGCGGGAAGGAATTTCGGCAAGATAATCCGGCCGCAGACCGAGGAGCTGTATACTGTGCAGCTTATAGTTTATCAGACTGTCAATAGTGCTGTTTCCCGTTTTTGACAAGGCACTTCCCCAATTCAGGCTGCCGGATAATGCGTGCAGATATTTTTTTGCTTCGGATGTTTTATCTTGCTCCAGAAAGTCGGACAGAGTAAGCAGATGATTTTTCAGGTCGTGGCGCAGGCTTTTCAGAGCGGCATCAGAGGTTTCCATCAGTTCCAGCTGATTCTGATAATATTTATTCTGGTAAGATGTCAGACTGAGCTGATTCCTGAAAGTCCTGAAACTGTGAAACAGGAGGGCGAGCAGAGCCACAGCGATAAGCAGTAACAGGACGGAAGACAGAGTATCAAACCACGCCTCGAACCATAGAGCGGCAAGCGCAGAGAACCACAGCAGAAAAACAATGCAGATAAGCGCTGTGAATGCTGCGCTGCCGGAGGAATCTGACCGGAGCATCTGCTGCAGTGAAGAAGCTGCGATGCAAAACCCATAAAAGATCAGGCACTCAAGGACCATGCCGAACATACCGCTGAAAGTGCTTTCGCTGAACAGGTGCAGATTGCCGTGTCCCGAAAGGAAAAGAAGGGCGCAATGGGACAGGGTGTTGAACAAGAAAAGCGAAAGCACGGAGAAAACTTTCTTCGCCTTGTAGTCCTCGTAAAGCAGAGAAAGCAATGCCAGAAGTGCAAGGCCGCCTGCCGGCTGTATTTCTTCTTCAGGAACATACAGCTGAAGAACAATAGTAAGCGTGAAACAGGAACAGTAGCAGAGCAGTTCCGTTTCCTTCTGAACTTTTGTTTTTCCAAATGCAATATGGTAGAATTTCCGGGTTAAAAAGGTAAAAACACCGATTTGTGTGATATAGGTCAAAAAGTAAATCCATTTCATTTTTCTATTCCTCGTCTGTGTCTGCCAGCTGACATTTGAAAAAATCTTCTCTGTAATTTTTTCCGATGCTGATGTTCCGGCCGTTATTCATAGTAACTTCTCTGCCGCCGTAATGGGCAATCTGCCTGAGGTTGACGATATAGGCACGATGAATCTGACAGAAACATCCGGGCAGGTTTTTTCCTGTTTGGGAAAGATTTCCGTAAAAGGAGTAGGTCTGATCGGCAGTGATGATGTCGATTTTTCGATCTGCGCTTTCAAAATACAGGATGTTTTTATAAGGAATGTTATATGTTTTACGGTTACAGGAAAAGGAAAAACATGGATTTACGATGTTTTTGCGTTTTTGGGCAAGACTGAGAGCTCTGCCTATCTGAGCCTTATCTGCCGGCTTTGTGATAAAGGCCAGCGGGTGGTAGTCAAAGAGTCTTCTGTCATATTCGGTGGTGCAGCTTACATAGACGATTTCTGTGCTGATATCTCCCATGTCTTTTCGAATCTTTTCACTGACGTCAATTCCATTCAAATTTTCCATTTCGATATCCAGAAAGATCACATCAAAATTCTCACCCCGGTCCAGATAGCAGGACAGGGCTCTTCCGCTGAAAAACACTTCTGTATCGACAGAGAAGCCGGATTCTTCGGCAATCCGGTGAATCGAGTTTTCGATCAGATGACATGTATTTTTTTCGTCATCGCAGATCCCTATTCTAAGCACGTCTGAAAATACTCCTTCCCCAAATATTTCTTTTTTACAGTATATCACAGATTGGCACCGCTGTAATACGGCTTTGGAGGTTTTCACTGCAGGAAAACGTCATTTCGCTGCATAAAGCGGCAGAAACGGAAAAAAACGATATAATGAAGAAAAGTAAATGCAAAGAGCTCGTCAACAGAGGGGAAAGGAGTGGGGTATGAGTTTTCTTGCTTGTTCACAGAGAATCCTTCATGACAGAGTGAAAGTATTCTTTATCATTGTTCTGATGGTGATTCCGCTGATGGATATCGGACAGATTCTCCTGGATTTTTATCAGGCGGAGAAAACGATTCAGCCTGATCCGAGATATCTGGCATTCTCTGCTTTGTCTACAACGGGGACAAATCATATATTACATAAGCTGATGTTCTGGTTTCTGCCCATTTATCTTCTCATCATCGCGGGGGAGGACTGTATAGAGGACTGGGACACAGGCTGCCGGCATATTCTTATAGGACGCATGGGGAAAAAGCAGTATGTCTGGGGAAGGATGAGAAATTCTTTTACTTTCTGCTTTCTGCTGATACTCTGCTCTCTGATGTTGAATTACGGACTGCTGCAGATGATTTTTCATCAGGGAACGGATATCTGGATAGTAGAAGGTCTTTATCCGCCGGAGGAAAACAGGATGTATACCATAGGCTATGAGCATCCGGTGCCTGTGAATCTGGCGGTCATTCTGATGGCGTCCGTGTTCAGCGGTCTCATCGGCGCAATCGGAAGCGGCTTTGCCATGTGCCTTCACGACCGAAAGCTTGTTTATGCGATAACCTTTATGCTCTGGTTTGTTTTTATAATTGCAGACGGAGGCTTGATGAGCATCTTACATCCGTTTACCAATCTGACCATGGACAGATTTACCTACGGGTTCCTGATGCTGGCCTCCGGATATCTGGCTGTCGCAGCGGTTCTGCTGATTGCGGAGGTAAAATCTGATGAAATATCATAGGTTGTTTTTTCTGCTCTTGCTGTGTGAAGTAATGAACTGGACTGCATATAATTGGCATTTGCTTAAAAACAGGATCTGGATTCTATTCGGCGAGCAGGAAATATATGAAATGTATTATATCATGGGTGACTATTTTGACGTAGGCACTTATCTGCTGGTGCTGTCTGTGATTTCCGTCATTGCGATGGAATACTGCCTGAAGACGGAGACTCTTCCGGCGCTGGTGCGCAGCAGTTCAAGGCGGGCTTTTTTGTACAAGCGGTGGATGACTGTGGCGGCAGTGAGTCTGCTCTACGTGCTCATTCACCTTGCGCTGGGATACGGCATGGGACGGGCGCTGTTTGCGGATATCTTTTCGCAAAGTGAACAGACAGCCCGTTTTTACGCAGTTTCCACGCCTCTTCTGCTTTTGTTTTTTCTGCGCGTCAATGTGATCTATCTTCTGATGCGTGATGTTTTCAACAAAAAAATTTACGCCATGGCGGGTATCGTCGGACTTGCCCTGTTCGAGTATTTTACCGGATATTTTGTCTTTTTGCAGGTGTGGATGCCGTGCAGGGATTTGGAACTGAGCGCAGCGGCGTATATGGGCAGTCCGAGCGGCGCAGAGCTGATGCTGACCATGCTCAGGCAAATCGGTCTGACTGCCGTTATCGCGATCATATCGCTGAAATATTTTGAGCGCAAGGACGTGATAGAAGATGAAAGATGAAAAATTTCTACGGGGACTGACTGCGGGCGCTGTGCTGACCCAGTGGGCTGTCATGTACACCTCTGATCTTACGCAGTGGCGTCTGCCCTTTTCTGTGGAGCTGCTTTCGGCGGAAACACCGGGAGGCAATCTGACGGTCATCCTGCACTCGATCATTGTGCTGCCCTTTCTCCTCTGGGTATTTTCCGGGAAGATGGAAAACATTGTAAACGGCTATGGCAGGCTTTACATTATCAGAAACTACAGCCGGAAAAAGATGCTGCTGAAAGAGAGCAGAAACATGCTGATGACGGTTATCCTGTTTCAGACTTTTACCTGGGCGGTGTTTCAGGCAGGGGCGCGCGAGGACTGGGAGATGCTGACTGCGGCGGAGCAGATCAGGGTGATGAGTCTGTACGCCCTGGCCCTTGCCGCCACAGTGATGCTGCAGTGGCTGCTGGAGTTTGCGGCGGGGCAGACTGTCTCCCATATGGCGGCGGTGCTTTACTATACGGCCAGTCTGTTAATTTACGATGGGGTCAGGGAAAGAGGCCTGCTGAAGCCACTGTTCTTTCCCAACCTGGGTTTTGCAATGAGAAACGGCGCTCTGGGTGCGGAAGGCGGCGAAACCTTTGCCGGGTCTGCAGCGTGCCTGCTTGCAGTCTGCGTTTTACTGCTCTTTGCGGACTTGAAAATATTAGATAAAAAAGATATTATGTAAGGAGGACAATCGATGATTGATCTGAAACATGTGACAAAGGTGATACGGAAAAACACCGTGCTGGACGATGTGTCCTTCACCTTTGAAAACGGGAAAGTCTACGGCCTGTACGGCGAGAACGGATCGGGGAAAACCATGCTGCTGCGGGCGATGGCGGGACTCATCGTGCCTACTGCGGGCGAGGTGATCAGCGACGGGAAATGTCTGCACCGGGATATCTCCTTTCCGGAAAATGCCGGTATCGTCATTGAACATATGGAGCTGCTGCCGAAGTTTTCCGCAAAGGAGAACCTGAGACTGCTGGCGAAGATACGCAGGAACGCTTCAGAGGAAGATATCTGCAGAGCGCTTCGGAGAGTAGGGCTTTCTCCCGACTTGGAAAAGAAGGTGAAAAAGTATTCTCTGGGCATGAAGCAGCGGCTGAATATCGCCCAGGCTATCTTTGAAAAGCAGACTGCGATTCTGCTGGACGAGCCGACCAACGCGCTGGATGAAGAGGGGGTAAGCCTGATTTACCGGATTATAGAGGAAGAAAGAGACAGGGGTGCAGTCATCGTTATCGCGACCCATCACAAGGAGGATCTGCAGAAAGTCTGCGATCAGGTGCTCAGAATCAGCAGGGGTCGCATCATTGAGGAGGGGTGAGGACATGAAAAAAGCTGTGGTGCTATCATCTGCGGTCATCGTGCTGATCGGCCTGCTGCTGGCCTTTCGATTCTATGTCAGCGTCGATCCCTATACCAGAGATCAGAGTTCAGGGGAGGCGCTGATGAATATGGAGCATGAAACTACTGAACGGGTGGAAAATATGCTCGGCGTGATTCAGAGCGGACAGATGCCGCCGTCAGACTGCCGGATGGAAATTGAAGAAATGCTGAAAGCCATCATTGAGAACCTGAACGATGTGAATCATCTGGAGAAAACTTATATCCATATCGCGTATAACAGCAACGTGATTCGCCGGCTGGGCCTGTTTTCTGAGGATCGGAAGGATATGAAAGAGGGGGAGCTGGCTTTGAAAAGAGACAACCTTACACAATTTTCCAATGCGGTATTCAATTACTGTCTCGACGTCGAGGCACAGACGGAAGAAAAAAGCGACTATCTGGAAATCGTGCAGTGGGCAGAGGAAATTGAAACGGATATGGAGCAGGAAAGCAAACGCTTTACGGAGAAGATTTATGACTGGTACACGGGGGAAGAATCATGATTGTAAACAATTCCGGGATTAGAACCACGGCGGCGGAATCGAGCCGCATTATGGACTTTTGTCTGAAAAGGAGCGAGTATTTTGTGCTGTTTCGGGAACACGTAGGTGGGATTCCCTTTGAAGTGCTGCAAAGGATCGTCCGGCAGAAAACAGAAGAAATAGAAGAGAGCCGGGTGCGGAATATGGAGTTTGCCGAGAAGGGACCTCTTTGCGAGATAAAAAGCTACGGCTTCAGCAGCAGAGCGGAATTAAAGCGTCACTGGCAGAGGCAGGCGGACGAAGAATTCTCCGAGGTTAAGGGATATTTTGACCGGTACCGCGGCGAAGAAGATACACTGGAAGAGGATTTGCAGGCATACGGGCTGCAGAAGAGAGAAATCAGCATAGGCAGTCCTTTTAATTACCTGCAGGTCTGCGATATCTGCTGTTTCGATAAAGAGCGGTTTGACTATCGCGAGTTTATGATAAACATTTTTCATCAGCCCATTCGGGTTGGAAAATATACCTTTGAGAATCTGGGATTTGCAGACGCGGCGGGGAAGATCTGGATGCGGACTCTTTCTTCCCACGGGTATTTTGAAATGGAGATTACGGAAAAGCAGATCACGTTACTTGAAAGAGCAGGAATTTCGCATAATTTTTAGTCAAAATTTTTTGCAATAAAATTCAAAAAAACGTTGACATTGACAGGCCGCTCTTGTATACTTAATAGGCAACTTTATGATTATTCGTAACAGAGCCGGTAAGACTGGCTCTGAATTTTGAGTTAGAAGACGGAGGACAATCGCAATGAGAGTAAAAGTTACATTGGCGTGCACAGAGTGCAAGCAGAGAAACTACAACACTATGAAGAACAAGAAGAACGATCCTGATCGTATCGAACTGAAAAAGTACTGCAAGTTCTGTAAGAAAGAAACTCTTCACAAAGAGACTAAATAAGGAGAGATTAACATGGCAAACAAGGACCAAGCAAAAAAGGCTGCGGCAAAAGCTAAGAAATCCGGCGGCGCCAAGGAATATTTCAAGGGCATCAAGCTGGAAATGAGCAAGGTAGTCTGGCCGACCAAGAAAGAGCTGGGAACCTTTACAGGTGTAGTAATTGCTACCTGCGCCGTTTTCGCACTGGGCTTCTGGTTAATTGACACAGGCGTCCTGGCTGCCTTAAAAGCAGTTCTGGGCATCACACTGACTAACTAATAAAAGAAGAAGGTACGAAAAATGTCTGATTTTGAAAACAACAATGTAGCGTCCCCGCTTTTGGGAGAAGGCATCAGAGGCGATGGCCAGGCCAAGTGGTATGTGGTGCATACTTATTCGGGTCACGAGAACAAGGTAAAAGTGAATATCGAAAAGATGGTTGAAAACCGTGGAATGCAGGATTTAATTTTGGACATCATCGTGCCGACTGAAGACAGAGTCGAAATCAAAGACGGCCAGCGCAAGATAAAGACCAGGAAAATGTTTCCGGGTTATGTAATTATAAAGATGATTGTTACCAATGAGTCCTGGTACCTTGTAAGAAACACACAGGGTGTCACGGGGTTCGTAGGTCATGGCTCCGACCCGATTCCACTTACGGACGAAGAAGTCGCAAGAATGGGAATCGAAAAAGTTTACATCGATCTGGATGTGAAAACCGGAGATACAGTACGTGTTATCAGCGGACCTTTCGAGAGCTTCATGGGTGAAGTGATGGAAATCAACAAAGAAAAACAGGTACTGACCGTAAAGGTTTCCATGTTCGGTAGAGATACACCTGTTGAACTTGAGTTCGGACAGGTAGATAAACTGTAGCGTACAGCTGCAGAGAAAGGAGAAGAGGAATGGCTAAGAAAGTTGAAGGTTATATCAAACTTCAGATTGCAGCCGGAAATGCTACTCCAGCACCTCCAGTAGGACCTGCTCTGGGTCAGAAGGGCGTGAACATCATGGACTTCTGCAAACAGTTCAATGCCAGAACACAGGATCAGCCTGGTATGATCATTCCGGTAGTAATTACTGTATATGCAGACAGATCTTTCACATTTGTGACTAAGACTCCGCCGGCAGCAGTATTACTGAAGAAAGCGGCCGGACTGGATGCAGCATCCGGAGAACCTAACAAGAAAAAGGTTGCTACTCTGACATATGCTCAGGTAGAAGAAATCGCAAAGACAAAGATGCCTGACTTAAATGCGGCAACTCTTGAAGCGGCAACAGACATGATCAAGGGTACTGCAAGAAGCATGGGTATCGTAGTAGAAGACTAAGAAGATGGGAGAACGGATATCGAACCGTTCGTTAACACCACAAGGAGGTAAAGAAATATGCCAAAGAGAGGCAAAAGCTACAAAGAGGCAGCTGCCAAATTTGAAAAGTCACAGCTGCACGAAGTTTCCGAAGCTATGAAATTAGCATGCGAGACTTCAAGAGCTAAGTTTGATGAAACTGTAGAAGTTCATGTAAAGCTTGGCGTTGACGGAAGACACGCTGACCAGCAGGTTAGAGGTGCAATCGTACTCCCTAACGGAACCGGCAAAAGCGTGAAAGTATTGGTATTTGCAAAAGGCCCTAAGGCTGAAGAAGCTGAAAAGGCCGGTGCTGACTATGTCGGAGCTGAAGAAATGGCTCAGAAGATTCAGACTGAAAACTGGTTTGATTTTGACGTAGTTGTTGCCACACCTGATATGATGGGTGTTGTCGGCAGACTGGGTAAAATTCTGGGACCTAAGGGTCTGATGCCAAACCCTAAATCAGGCACAGTAACCATGGATCTTGAAAAAGCTTTAGCAGAGATTAAAGCCGGTAAGGTTGAATATCGTCTGGATAAGCAGAACATCATCCATACTCCAATCGGAAAGAGCTCATTCGGTCCGGAAAAGCTGGAAGAAAACTTCAACGCTCTTCTGGAAGCAATTGTAAAAGCAAAACCGGCTACTGCAAAAGGTCAGTATCTGAGAAGCGTTACTGTTGCAGCAACTATGGGCCCTGGAATCAAAATCAATCCGGCTCTGATTGGTTAATCAAAAACACAGAATTTGAGATTTAACCGTAGACAGCGGGTGCCGCAAGGCTTAATTTCCCGCCGAGGTACAATATATAGATATTGACCCTGTCTTACGGCCACCGGAGGACAGGGCTTTTTATTGAGTACCAGATTCGTGAACCGCCGCAGGCGGCTTACAGAAAGGAGAACAGAAAATAATATGTCAGTAGAAGCAAAACAGCAGAAACAGGTCATCATTGATGAAATCAGAAGCAAGCTGGAAAATGCACAGTCCGCAGTAGTTATCGACTACATGGGAATCAATGTTGCAGAGGCTGATGCCATGAGAAAGACTCTCCGTGAAGCTAACGTAGACTACACAGTTTACAAGAATACTTTAATTAAGAGAGCTATCGAGGGAACAGACTATGCTCCTCTTGCAGAAGTTCTGGACGGACCGACAGCGCTGGCTGTCAGCAGCGAAGATGCGACTGCTCCGGCAAGAACAATCAATGAACTGATTAAAAAATACAAGAAAATGGAATTCAAAGCAGGTGTGGTAGAGGGCACTTATTATGATAAGGCCGGCATCGAACAGATCGCTGATATTCCATCCAGAGAGGTGCTCATTGCCAAGTTTATGGGCAGCATCCAGTCCCCTGTCAGCAAGTTCGTCAGAACTCTGGCAGCTATCGCAGAAGAAAAAGAGGCTTAATTCCTGTCTCGTGAATCTGTGGAAACTGTTGGCGGCGGCCATATAGCCTGCCGCAGAGAATAAGAACTGAAACCAAAATATAAATAAAGGAGAAAAGAAAATGAATAAAGAACAGATCATTGAAGCTATCAAAGCGATGTCCGTTTTAGAGTTAAACGAATTAGTAAAAGCCTGTGAAGAAGAATTTGGCGTATCCGCTGCTGCTCCGGTAGCTGTTGCAGGTGCTGCAGGCGCTGCTGCTGCTGAAGAAGAACAGACTGAATTCACTGTAGTTCTGGCTGAGGTTGGTTCCGAAAAGATCAAGGTTATCAAGGCTGTAAGAGAAATCACCGGTCTGGGTCTGAAGGAAGCTAAGGAACTGGTAGACGGAGCTCCGTCCAACGTTAAAGAAGGTATCGAGAAAGCTGAAGCAGAAGCTATCAAGACTCAGCTTGAAGAAGTTGGCGCTAAGATTGAACTGAAATAGTTTGATTCTGCAAATTAAATGAACTGATTGAAAGGGCTGCTCTCTAATGAAAAAGATCGTTAGGGTGCAGCCCTTTTTACGGACAGTAACAGTGCTCTGCGGTATTCTCTGAGAATGGAAAATGACAGAAAAGAGTAGGCAGGTCCTGTGGCAGTGTCCGCCTGTTTCTTTGACTTGAAGAAAGGCAGAGGATATATTATGATTAAACTGAGATGATTTTCCCAAACTGCGGGAATCAGCAGAAAAAATATATGTGAGGTGCAGAAATGGAACTGAAGATTAGAAGTGCAAATGAAAAAGATACAGACAGAGTCTGGGATATTGAAAGGGTATGCTTTCCTCCGGCGGAGGCGGCAAGCCTGGAGAAGTACCGGTGGAGACTTGCCAATTACCCGGACTACCTTCTGGTGGGGGAGGCTGACGGAAAGATCGTTTCTGCGGTCAGTATGATTCCTATGGCTGC
This sequence comes from uncultured Eubacteriales bacterium, assembly GCA_949289445.1. Taxonomy (GTDB): domain Bacteria; phylum Bacillota; class Clostridia; order Peptostreptococcales; family Anaerovoracaceae; genus Senimuribacter. The sequence continues at coordinate 12,294 of CASEOD010000046.1, read as the reverse complement.
ACAGGTTATTACCGACGAAGTTTTCGAGATGGAAAGAGGCCCTTTGGGGGATGTCTGTGCGGTACTGTCTGTCATAACCGATCCTGAATATCAGAAGCAGGGTTTCGCGGGCAGGATGCTTGAAGCTGCCTCGGCACGGGCCCGTGAACTGGGAATGAAATCTATGGCTCTGACCTGTAAGGAACATCTGATTCACTATTATGCAAAATTCGGCTATGAGAATCTGGGGGTTTCCGGATCGGTTCACGGCGGCGCGGTATGGTATGATATGGTAAAAAAACTGTAGATCCCGCAGGGAAAGGTATGACTTCCGGCAAAAGTGTCCAGAATTGATCATATCGGGCGCAGAATCGGTTTTTGACCTTATGAGAAAAAATCTGTGTATTTTTTGAATCAGCTTGACTATTTGACAAGTTTATGGTATCATAATAGACTGCCACGCAAATGTAAACTGTTAAGATATAAGGAGTGATAAATATGCCAAAACCTATCCATGTAGGTAGAAAAGACCGTATGACATTCTCGAAAATCAATGAAGTCGGCCAGATGCCGAATCTGATTGAGATCCAGACAAAATCATACGACTGGTTTATCAAGGAAGGTCTGAGAGAGGTTTTTGAAGACATTTCCCCAATCAGAGATTATGCGGATAATCTGATTTTAGAATTCATTGATTACTCCCTGAACGATCCTCCGAAGTATGAACAGGAGGAATGTAAAGAGAGAGATGTCACATACGCAGCTCCGTTAAAAGTTAGAGTCAGACTTGTCAATAAGGAGACAGGAGAGGTAAAGGAACAGGAAGTATTCATGGGGGATTTCCCTCTGATGACTGAAAAGGGAACCTTTATCTATAATGGTGCGGAACGTGTAATCGTAACACAGCTGGTTCGTTCTCCGGGACCGTACTACAGTGCGGAAACCGATAAGTCCAACAATAAGCTTTACTCGACCCAGATTATTCCAAACAGAGGTGCATGGTTAGAGTATGAGACAGACTCCAACGAGATTATCTCTGTCAGAGTGGACAGAACCAGAAAGCAGCCTTTGACAACTCTTCTCAGAGCGCTGGGAATCGGTTCCGACAGAGAGATTATCGAGCTTTTTGGCGAAGACAGCAGACTCCTGAAAACACTGGAAAAGGATACAACCAATGACTACGAAAGTGGTCTGAAGGAAATTTATAAAAAGCTGAGACCCGGCGAACCACCGACAGTGGACAGTGCCAAGTCGCTGCTTAATTCGTTGTTTTTTGATCCAAAGAGATATGACCTTGCAAAGGTAGGAAGATATAAGTATAACAAAAAACTGGGGCTGGCGGGAAGACTGCCTGACGTGGTGGTTGCTGAGGATGTTATCGATCCGAATACCGGAGAGATTCTGGCAGAAGCCGGCAGCAGGATCAGCCGTGCCCTTGCAAAAGATATTGAAAATGCAGGCGTAGAGTATGTAATGGCCTATGCCAGAGATGACGAATCCAGAGTTACCAAAGTGATCGGAAGCAGATTTGTTGAAATCAGCAAGTATGTAGATTTTGACATCAGTGATCTGAAAATTGCAGACAGGGTTTATTATCCTGTGCTCATGGAAATTCTGGAGCAGTGTCAGGGCGAAGATGAAATCAGACGTGCACTGGCTGCAAGAAAGAACGACCTGTCACCAAAGCATATTATCATGGAAGATATTATCGCTTCCGTCAGCTATATTCTGAACCTGAACTATGGCATCGGAACCACTGACGATATCGACCATCTGGGCAACAGAAGACTGAGAACAGTAGGAGAACTGCTGCAGAATCAGTTCCGTATCGGTCTTGCCAGAATGGAAAGAGTCGTTAAGGAAAGAATGACCATTCAGGATATCGAAATGACTACACCACAGGCACTGATGAATATCAGACCTGTTACAGCAGCTATTAAGGAGTTCTTCGGAAGCTCTCAGTTGTCTCAGTTCATGGACCAGAATAACCCTCTGGCAGAACTGACCCATAAGAGAAAGCTTTCCGCCCTTGGTCCGGGAGGTCTCTCCAGAGAAAGAGCCGGTATGGAAGTGCGAGACGTACATCAGTCCCATTACGGCAGAATGTGTCCAATCGAGACACCGGAAGGTCCGAATATCGGTCTGATCGGATCTCTGACCACTTATGGAATTATAGATGAATACGGCTTTATCAAAACTCCGTACAGAGTGGTGGATAAAGAAACCGGAATCGTTACCGATGAAATCCGCTATATTACCGCAGACGAGGAAGAACTGCTGATTATCGCCCAGGCCAATGAGCCGCTGGACGAAGAGGGACACTTTGTCAATGCGAAGATTGCGGGAAGAGGCGTAGGCGGTGAAATCACCATGTTCCCTAGAGAAGTGGTAGATATGATGGACGTATCGCCAAAGCAGGTAGTGTCCGTCGCTACAGCCATGATTCCGTTCCTGGAAAATGACGACGCCAACCGTGCACTGATGGGTTCCAACATGCAGCGTCAGGCTGTTCCTCTTCTGGTGACAGAGGCGCCTTACGTGGGAACCGGTATGGAGTACAAGGCTGCCAGAGACTCCGGCGTTGTAATACTTGCAAAGCACACCGGTACAGTAGAATTTGTAGATGCAGAGCGAATTGCCATCAGAAGAGATGACAATAACGAGCTGGATGAATATAAGCTCCTGAAGTTTAAGAGATCCAATCAGGGAACCTGTATCAATCAGAGACCGATTGTTTCCCACGGGGAACACATCGAGGAAGGCGAAGTCATTGCCGATGGACCTTCTACAGATCTTGGAGAAATTGCTTTAGGAAAGAATCTGCTTATCGGTTTCATGACCTGGGAAGGCTATAACTATGAGGATGCGATTATCCTCAATGAAAGACTTCTGATGAATGATGTGCTGACATCTCTGCATATCGTAGAATATGAGGCCGAAGCCAGAGACACTAAGCTGGGACCTGAAGAGATCACCAGAGATATTCCGAACGTAGGTGACGATGCACTGAAAGATCTGGACGAAGAAGGTATCATCAGAATTGGTGCAGAGGTTGACTCTACAGACATTCTCGTGGGAAAAGTGACACCAAAGGGTGAAAATGATCTTTCTGCAGAGGAAAGACTGCTGCGCGCCATCTTTGGAGAAAAGGCCAGAGAAGTCAGGGATACTTCCCTGCGTGTTCCTCATGGTGAAACCGGTATCGTAGTAGATGTGAAAATATTTACCAGAGAGAACGGCGATGAGCTGCCTCCCGGTGTAAATAAGCTTGTAAGATGTTATATCGCCACAAAGAGAAAGATCAATGTAGGCGATAAGATGGCAGGAAGACACGGAAACAAAGGTGTAATTTCCAGAATTCTGCCGGAAGAAGATATGCCGTTTAAGGAAGATGGCGAACCGCTGCAGGTTATGCTGAATCCTCTGGGTGTACCTTCCCGAATGAATGTCGGTCAGGTACTGGAAGTGCATCTGGGCCTTGCTGCCAAGACAAAGGGCTGGTATATTGCAACTCCGGTATTTGACGGTGCTACAGAAAAGGACATTCGTGAACTGCTGGTAGACTGCGGTTTCTCCGAAACAGGAAAGCTGAGACTGAGAGACGGCAGAACCGGAGAATGGTTTGACAATCCGGTAACCGTAGGTTATATGTACATGCTGAAGCTTCACCATCTGGTAGATGATAAGATTCATGCAAGAAGTACAGGTCCGTACTCTCTGGTAACGCAGCAGCCTCTGGGCGGTAAAGCACAGTTCGGCGGACAGCGTTTCGGAGAAATGGAAGTTTGGGCTCTGGAAGCTTATGGTGCTGCATATACTCTGCAGGAAATCTTGACTGTGAAGTCTGACGATATCGTAGGACGTGTACAGACTTATGAAGCGATTGTAAAAGGTGAAAACATTCCTGAACCTGGAATTCCTGAATCCTTCAAGGTGCTCATCAAAGAAATGCAGTCTCTCGCACTGGATGTGAAAGTACTGACTGAGGACAATGAGGAAATTCAGATCAAGGAAGTATCCGAATATGATGATGTTTCCGGTATTGACGGCATCATGGATGTGGAATCCGAAATAGAAAGCGAAGACAAATTATTTGCAGAGGGATTTACAGAAGAAACCCCCGACGACGATTTTACAGGAAGTAACTTTGCAGATGAGGAGTTATAAGAAAGGGGAGGAAATCTTTGACTGAGAATGTAAATAAGAACGCAAACAATTTTGAACTGAACAATTTCGAGTCCTTACAGATCAAGCTGGCTTCTACAGAGAAGATTTTGGAATGGTCCCACGGCGAGGTTACCAAGCCTGAAACCATCAACTACAGAACCCTGAAGCCTGAGAAAGACGGTTTGTTCTGCGAGAGAATTTTCGGACCGATGAAGGACTGGGAATGCCACTGTGGAAAATATAAGAGAATCAGATACAAAGGTATCGTCTGCGACCGATGCGGCGTAGAGGTTACCAAAGCCAAGGTGAGAAGAGAGAGAATGGGTCACATCAAGCTGGCGGCTCCAGTTTCCCACATCTGGTATTTCAAGGGAATTCCGTCCAGAATGGGTCTGATTCTGGACATCACTCCTAGAAATCTGGAAAAGGTGCTTTATTTTGCAGCATATATCGTAACTGATCCGGGCGATACCGGACTCGGTTACAAGGAAATTCTGACAGAAATGCAGTACAGGGAAGCTAGAGACAAGTACGGCAGTGATTTCAAGGCTGCTATGGGTGCAGAGGCAGTGAGAGAACTGCTGACTCAGATTGATCTGGATGAACTTTCTGCATCTCTCAGAGAAAAGCTGAAGGATGCGACAGGCCAGAAAAAGGTCAGAATCGTAAGACGTCTTGAGGTTGTGGAAGCTCTCAGACTTTCCGGAAACAGACCTGAGTGGATGGTGCTTGAGGTGATTCCGGTAATTCCGCCTGATCTGAGACCGATGGTTCAGCTGGACGGCGGCAGATTTGCCACATCGGATTTAAACGATTTATACAGAAGAGTTATCAACAGAAACAATAGATTGAACAGACTGCTGGAGCTGGGTGCACCTGACATTATTGTCAGAAACGAAAAGAGAATGCTTCAGGAAGCGGTAGACTCCCTCATTGACAACGGCAGAAGGGGCAGACCTGTTACAGGTCCGGGCTCCAGACCGCTGAAGTCATTATCTGATATGCTGAAGGGTAAACAGGGAAGATTCAGACAGAACCTGCTGGGTAAGCGTGTTGACTATTCAGGACGTTCTGTAATCGTAGTAGGTCCTGAGCTGAAATTCTATCAGTGCGGTCTCCCAAAGAAGATGGCACTGGAGCTGTTTAAGCCTTTCATCATGAAAGAACTGGTCGAACAGGGCTATGCGCACAATATCAAAAACGCCAAGAGAATGGTGGAAAAAGTAAGAACGGAAGTCTGGGACGTTTTAGAAGGCGTCATCAAGGAACATCCGGTAATGCTGAACCGTGCGCCGACCCTGCATAGACTGGGTATTCAGGCATTTGAGCCGGTGCTGGTAGAAGGTAAGGCGATCAAGCTGCATCCTCTGGTATGTACGGCCTTCAATGCTGACTTTGACGGAGACCAGATGGCGGTGCATGTACCTCTTTCCGTTGAGGCTCAGGCAGAAGCCAGATTCCTTATGTTGTCCATCAACAACATTCTGGCACCGAAAGATGGATCCCCGATTACAACACCTACTCAGGACATGATTTTGGGTGCATATTATCTGACTTATCCGGGAACCTGCAGAAAAGTGGAAGTCATTGACGGAAAAGAGAAAATTTCCTATGAGAAAGATGAGTTTAATGATACAAAAGCGTCAGAGGCTCTGAAAGCCGCCGGATACGAGCGTGTTCCGGAAAAAGGAGACGGAAAGGTATTCACCGATCTTGATGAAATGCTGATGGCATACCAGGATGGCGTTGTTGGAATCCATGCAAAGGTTAAAGTGAGAATGTATCTGGATGAGAATGACAAGAGAGGCCATCTGGTAGAGTCCACTGTAGGAAGATTCATTTATAACCAGGAGATTCCGCAGGATCTGGGCTTTGTTGACAGAAATACTGATCCATATTCTCTGGAGGTAGACTTCCTCTGCGACAAGAAAAAGCTGGGCGCTATCATTGACAAGTGCTATAAGGCGCATGGTAATACCGGCACTGTAATTATGCTAGACTACATTAAGGATATGGGTTACCATTATTCCACAAAAGCCGCTGTGACCATCGGTATCGATGACATGAAGATTCCTGACAACAAGTGGGATATTATTGATGCATCCCAGAAGGAAGTAGATAAATACGAAAAAGCTTTCAGAATGGGTCTCATGTCCAATTCTGAAAGATATGATAAAGTTATTCAGATCTGGAACAAGACTACTGATGATGTTGCCGATGCACTGATGAGTTCTCTGGAACCGCAGAACAACCTGAACATCATGGCGACTTCCGGTGCTCGAGGCAGTAAGAATCAGATCAGACAGGTTGGAGGAATGCGTGGTCTGATGGCTAATGCTTCCGGTAAAACTGTAGAAATTCCAATCAAGTCCAACTTCCGTGAAGGTCTTTCCATTTTGGAATACTTCATTTCTTCCAACGGTGCCAGAAAGGGTCTGACCGATACCGCTCTGCGTACGGCCGACTCCGGATATCTGACAAGAAGACTGGTTGACGTTTCTCATAATGTCATCGTCAGAGAGTTTGACTGCGGCACCGATGAAGGTGTGGAAGTCAGAGCGTTCACTGACGGAAAGGAAGTTATTGAACCGCTGAATCAGCGCATTGCAGGCAGAACGGCTCTCCTGGATATTGTAAATCCGCAGACCGGAGAGATCATTGTTGAGCAGGGTGAGGAGATCACCGATGAGCTGGCAATGGAAGTAGTAAACTGCGGTATCGAATCTGTAGCGATCAGATCAGTAATGACCTGCCACAGCAGAACGGGAATCTGTGCAAAATGCTACGGCAGAAACCTGGCTACAGGTGAAGAAGTCAATATCGGTGAGTCTGTCGGTATTACTGCCGCACAGTCCATCGGGGAACCGGGTACTCAGCTGACTATGAGAACATTCCATACCGGCGGTGTAGCGGGTTCCGATATTACACAGGGTCTTCCGAGAGTAGAAGAACTGTTTGAAGCCAGAAAACCGAAAGGTCTGGGAGAAATCTGCGAAGCCAACGGCCGCGTTATCGATATTCAGCCGAGAAATGACAATAAGACAGAAGTTATCGTAAGAGGAGACGACGGTGAAGACAGAACCTATGTAGTGCCTTACGGTGCAAGACTTGCTGTGAAAAAAGACGAATATGTCATGGCCGGCTCCAATATTACCAGTGGTCCTCTGAATCCACATGATATTCTGAGGCTCAATGGTGTGGAAGGTGTTTATCAGTACCTGCTGAAGGAAGTTCAGCGTGTATATAAGAATCAGGGTGTAGATATCAATGATAAGCACGTTGAAGTGATTGTAAGCCAGATGCTGTCCAAGTTTAAAATCGAGGATGCAGGTGATACGGATCTCCTGCCTGGCGGACTCTACAGCAAGTTTGAGATTAAGGAGGCCAATGAGGCAGCCATCGAAGCCGGCGGTGAGCCTGCAAAGGCAAAACAGATGCTTCTGGGTATTACAAAGGCTTCTCTGGCTACAAATTCATTCCTGTCTGCGGCATCTTTCCAGGAAACTACAAGAGTCCTGACGGATGCGGCTATTAAAGGAAAGAATGACAAGCTGATGGGCCTGAAGGAAAATGTTATCATCGGTAAGCTGATTCCTGCCGGAACCGGTATGAAGAGGTATAAGAACATCAACGTGGATTACGGTGTTAACGAAGAATTCATGCGTGAGTATGAACGTTTCCAGGCCATGGAGGAAGAGTCTTTTGACGAAGAATCTATCGAAGAACCGGTAGAGGCTGAGGAAATTACAGAAATTCCGGAAGAGGCGGAGCAGACTGCTTTTGCCGCAGAGGATTTTGAGACTGCAGAATCACAGGCAGACGGAAAAGAACCGGAAATTGTGGAATTTGAATAAGAAACGCTGTAAAAGTACCGTTGTGCATTGACAAATGCGCAGCGGTACTTTTTTCGCTGCAGGAAAAAAGTAGCTGGAATTTTGAATAACCGGTCTGAATTGATATGATATCGCGAAGAATTCACTGTTTTTTTTTCTCCCGGGGAAAATATTCTGAGAAGAGTTTTCGTTACAGGAAAATATGACGCATTCGACTTTTTTCTTCTGTCGATATATACTTTATTTCAAAATTATACAGAAGAGGGAGAGAACAATGAATGAAGTAACTTCTAAACTCAGACAAAACATCTGGAGACTGGTGATACTGTCGATTGCAGGCTCCATCATTTATGGCCTTCCGTATTTCAGATCATATTATTATGATGCATATATGGAAGTTTACCATCTGACCAATTCCCAGATGGGTGCTTTTGGTTCCATTTTCGGCGTTATGGGGGCAGTTTCATATCTGTTTGGCGGCGTAGTCGCAGATATTATATCGCCGAGAAAACTGATGTCCGTATCGCTGATTCTTACCGGAATAGGCGGACTGCTGCACATTACGGGTCCCGGCTTTTACATGCTGGTATGCATTTATCTGCTCTGGGGGTTTACATCTCTGTTTGCTTTCTGGCCGTCTCTGCTGAAAGGACTTCGTCAGATTGCCGGTGAAAATGAGCAAAGTAAGGCATATGGATTTATGGACGGTGGACGCGGAGTTGTAAATGCGGTTCATCTGGCTATTACGCTGGTGATTTTTAATTTTCTCAGTAAAACAGCGGGAAATCTGGCAGGACTGAATGGTGTGATCGTCTTTTATTCCGCTCTGTGTATTGCATTGGGAATACTCGTATTCTTCTTTATGAAAGAGGAAAAAACAGAAGAGAAGACAGAAGAAAGTGCAGGCCGTTTGACTCTGCAGGGGGTTCTTGAAGTTGTAAAAATGCCTGCAGTGTGGATATTATCCTTTATTTTATGCTGTACCTATACCATGAATATTCTTTTCTATTATTTTACCCCTTATGCAACTTCCTGCTTCGGAATGACTGCAGCAGCGGGCGCTGTGGTTACCATGCTGGCGCAGTATATCCGTCCTGCTGCGGCTTTTGGAGGAGGGATCGCGGCGGACAGAATCGGACGTTCCAGAGTTTTATACATAACTTTTAGCCTGATGGCAGTTTGTACCTTCATCATTCTGTTTTCAAGAAATCTAAGTCCGGCCATGTTTACGGTAATCTGTGCTTTGATTTATGTCGGTATGTATGGCGGCTACAGCATGGTATTCTCCATGATGGACGAAGGTGGAATACCGATGAAAGTCAGCGGAACGGCAACAGGATTAATCTGTACTGTCGGATACTTACCGGAAGTAATCTGTCCTTATTTTGCGGGGAAACTGCTGGACGATTTTGCGGATAGGGGATATACCTATTTGTTTATATTTCTCGGAGTAATGATGATACTGGGCATAGCCTTTTTAATCGCATGGGACATCTATTCCGGGAAACTGAAAAAGGGACGGTCATAGGGAAAAGACAGTTGACCCAAAAGGTTTTTTTGTGTACTATTTTACCAGAGATATTATATACAAGGAGATAAACAAATGCTTATACTGAAAAATGCCAGACTCATTCCTGAGCTGGTGGAAGATTTTAACTCAAGCAACGGAGATATCGTTATTGACGAGGGAGTCATAAAGGAAATAAAGCCTGCAAACACGGCAAAAGGTGAAGAAATTATTGACATGACCGGAAAGACTGTGATTCCCGGACTGATTGAGGCCCATCTTCATCTGGATCTCAGCGGAATGAACACCTTTGAAGAAAATGTACAGCCGGATTCTTACAGAATTATGAGAGCGCTGCGCCTTGCACAGGACAATCTGCGTCAGGGCTATACCACGGTACGTGATCTGGGTGACAGAAACAACATTACACTGGGACTGGCCAAGGCCATCGCCGATGATCTGGTAACAGGCCCTGATGTACTGGCCTGCGGCAAGATTCTCTCTCCGACGGAAGCGGGAAATGAATTTTTCGGAACCATGTATGAGGAGTGTGATACACCGGAAGAATACAGAAAGGCAGTACGCCGTCAGTATCAGCTGGGAGCTGACTGGATTAAAATTATGGGCACCGGCGCCATTATGAATCCGGGAGCAGTTCCGGGGAAACCGATTATCACTGAAGACGAATTGAAGGCGGCGTGTGATGCGGCGGCTTATGTGGATCGTCCGGTGGCAGTTCACTGTCACGGCACTGACGGTATCAAAATGTGTATCCGCAGCGGAGTGCGCACGGTGGAGCATTCTTCCATTATGGATGACGAGTGTATCAGAATGTACGGTGAAAGCGATCAGACCTTTATGATTCCGACACTTTCCGCACCGTTTGCATTTCTTGAGATGGCAGATACCATGCCGGCTCATTATGTGGAGAAATCCAAAAAAGTGGTGACCATTCTGACAGAAGGTCTTATTGCAGCGAGAGAAGCAGGCCTTAAGATCGGCTGGGGAACAGATGCCGGCGTCTATGTGGGAAGCCATGGTAATGGAATTTATGAATTCCGTCTGCGCACGGAAAAGTTGGGCTTTACTCCGCTGGAGTGCCTGCTGCAGGCTACAAAGTACAATGCTGAGATTCTGCAGATTGATGATACCGTGGGGACTATTGCAGAGGGTAAACGTGCAAATCTGGTGGCTTATGACGGGAATCCTGATGAAGATATTGAGGTGCTCAATCGGGTTCATATGGTATTGAAAAAAGGAAGAATTGTCACCCTGTAAGGAACAGTCCTGAGAGCGAATGATTCTCTATGACAGTAATGACAGGAATGAAGGAAAGTGTTTTATGCAGAAAGACACGTTTTACAAAGAGCTGGGGCAGAAACTGAAAGCCTGCAGAAAAATGCGGGGAATTCCTTTAAAAAGCATTGCAAAGGATCTGGAGCGCAGCATTGGAACCGTATCGAAATATGAAAACGGAGAGATCATTATCAGTCTGGATGTATTGCTGGATTATTGCCGCTGCATACAGATTGATCCTTCGGTTGTCCTGCCGCCTGCGTCCGATCTTACGGATTCCCGGCAGGATCGGTACACTCACCTGTATATTGATCAGCTGTGGCTGTACTGGTATAAAAAAACCACGGACAGAATTCACATGTCCTGTATCCGGTGTGACAATAATACGATGAAAGCAGAACTTTATTTTGATCTGCAGGATCCGAAGAACAGACAGAGCTGCCTGTATCTCTATCAGGGGAAGGTGGTGTACAGCGACCACAGTATCAGTTTTTTTGTCCAGAATACCATTGCTCCTTATGACACACTTACTTTGAACATTCCTACCATGTACAAAGTAAGTGAATACCGGTACCGGATTGGTCTGAGTACCGGTATCACTTTCAATTATCAGAATGTGGGAGTGAAGATTCTTGCAAGCAGTGATCTGATTTCAGATCGGGATTTTCTGATAAAAAAGCTGACGGTAAGCCGGGAAGAAATCAGGACGTTGAAAAAAAGAAACTATTTTTATATCTGCGAATACAATAATACTCCCCGGGATGAGGAGACGACACCGGAAAAATGAAAGAAAGGAAAAGGAATGAAACCGATAGAAACCGAAGATTTACTGATTCGAGACAGTGTGTGGAATGATCTGCAGTATTTTGATCCGTGGGAACGACTGCCTGAGGTGACGGAGTTTTTCAGCATTGCAGATGGTCAGACTCTTGAGGATGTGACAAAGGCTTATGTCCACTTTGATGAAGATCCCGCTGCGCGGCAGTACACCATCTGTCTGAAGAAAAGCGGAGAACCCGTGGGCAGAATCATACTGGGAGATCTGGAAAAAGACTGGAAAGTGGAAATCTGGCGAATTTATATCGCGGATACAAAACTGCGCGGAAAAGGTTACGGCAGACAGGCCATGGAGGCTATGCTGCGGCTCTGTTTTGAAGATTTGGGGTTGGAAAGGGTGTATCTGGATCATTATACCGGAAATCCGGCAGCACATCTCTATCTGAAACTGGGATTTCAGTATGAAGGTATACTGCGGAAGAACTGCCGCAAGAACGGCATTTTTTACGACGTGCATCTGATGTCTATGCTGAAAGAGGAATTCTTTGAAAGATATGGCAGGTAAGTTGATTTTTCAAGGAAAAAAGGGAATAATTTTTCTTGCATTGGAAGAAAATATATGATAAACTATAGAAAGTTTCGAGTTAATTTGGCCCTGAAGAAGACTTAGGGTCAATTTGGCTGTGAAGAGAATTTTGAAAAGAAAGGAGAAACTAATGCCTACTATCAACCAAT
>CASEOD010000045.1 GCA_949289445.1 uncultured Eubacteriales bacterium | reverse complement strand
ATTGTAAATGATGCCATAGTTTCAAAACCCGGTGTGGATTTTGTGGTAAATGGGAATGCAGTACAGGATCCGGGAACGAGGATTGCAAAATTGACGGTAGAAATCAGTGTTTCAGAGGAAGCAACGGCAGGTGTAAAGGTAACACATCCTTTGGCATCTGAAGAGGCCAAAGAAAGCGGCACCTATGTCTATTTTAAATACTGCTGGTGGGATGAGGCTGATAACTCGGTAAACGGTCCCAGAAGCAAAGAACAGCCGGAACTTTTTTCTTCCGCAGAAAACTTATCCAGATTAAATCGCATCTTTACAGATCAGTCCTCCATTGCCATACGCAGCAGTGCAGATGCACGCATAGAAGGTGACTGCTATCTGGTGGAGATTTATGGTTATTATGTGGAGAATAACGGCACTCTCAAACAGTTCTATAAATCAAATCATAATTTCATCGGAAGTGCACAGGACGGAACTCACGGAGAGGGTTTTGTGATGGAAGTAGATGTAACTGACAGCGGAGTGAGCCCCTTGCCCGAATACAATCTGACGGTGGAAAACGGTACGGGAGACGGAGTATATCCGGCAGGTACCCCGGTGACCATTACTGCGGATCCGGCGCCGGCAGGGAAAGTCTTTGACAGATGGGTAACATCAGCGGGAGGCAGCTTTGCAGATGCAGGAAGTGAGCAGACCGTATTCATCATGCCGTCAGGTGATGTGACGGTTACTGCAGTTTACAGAGATGCCGGGGAAGAAGTCCTTGAGCCGGATAATCCTGATGAGAAAGACAAGAACGATAAACCGGTCAGAACAGACAGTTCCGGGGGAGCAGATGTCAAGGTTCCGGAAACAGGTGACCAAAGTCAGATATTTGCGTGGATGCTGGCCTTGATTGTTTCAGCGGCCTGCCTTATTACAGTACTGATATTTGAACGGAAAAAGAACCTGGACAGATAACAGACAGAACGTAAAAGGATACAGCAGAAAAACTCTTCTGTATCCTTTTGCTTTGCAGAACTCCTGACTGCTTACAGAAAAATGACAAATACTTACAAAATAATATCAAAAGATGACATACGGCTTGATTTTTTATTTGCTGCCGCTTTATACTCATTACCACGAACCGGCAATATTTGCATAAGTGATTTTCAGAACATTTAATCCGGTAGGAGGATCTTGATATGGAGAAAAAGATAGAAGAGAAGATGAGGGCAGAGGGATATGAGCTGCTGGATACCTATATAAATAATGAGATAAAATGCGGTATGACAGAGGATGACAGTATGTGTGGGAGCGGCACCGTGCCGGCAATCGGCTCTGCTCTGACGGAGGAATCCGCAGAACAGATGTTAAAGGCGGTTCGCCGGTATGAGGAAGCTTCTGAAAAATTTCACAGTGTGGACGGAGACGGCTATTATATCGCCAGAAAGTGTCTGCAGAATTATCTGGACTACAAATTTATTCAGGAGAACAATCATTTCCGCTTTGAGGACCGGGAAGATGACTTTTCGGGCGGCTTAAATGCAGAAGCATTTATATCCGCCGGGATTTGCCGTTCAAAAGAATCCGGCTGCACTGGACCTGAAACTTCGGCAATTATGACAGGAACTCAGGCAGATATCTATTATCTACTGTATCAGGCTGAGCAGACTTCGGCAGCTTCCCGCAGATGCAGAGAATATACAGAGTCCCGGAGACTGCATCTGACAGCTGTTCTGGTTCGGCTTCTGGAAAGAACGGTAACATCTCTGGAAAATTCTCAGGTAGCCAGATACAGAGAATACGGCAGGCTGCTGAGAATCGTTTATATGGAAAAACAGTATGCAGAAACAGAAGTTGCTGATCTTCTTAAAATTCTAGGATATGGGAAAAAGCAGTATTATCGAATCAGAAGTGAGGCGATCTCTTTTCTGTCCCGAAATCTTTTCGGGATTTTTGCCGGAGAAACGGGTATGGCTGAATTATATATCGGGGAAGATGAAATTATAATTCCTTCCATAAGAATGAAAAAAAGTAAAAAAATAGAAAAAGAAACTTGACGGAGAATCTTAAGTGTGGTATGATGATAGCATCAAATAAATGTATATATTTGGAAAAAATCCTTTTTCTGTAAGATGTAGACGGATTTGTGAAGAAAAAAACTGAATCACTAAACAATTCAGCGGACGTACAACTTGTGCGTCCGTTTTTATATATAAAAAATAAAGGAGGAATGAAATGTACAAGTTAAGAAAACATGTTTTATGCCGGAGATTTTTCACAGGTGTGCTCATTCTGCTGATTGTCTGGAGTTGCTTTCCTGTGAAGTCTTTTGGAACAGTGGAATGGAGACCGGGAACAAAGGTGTATTTTTCTCAGGGACCCATTTTAAAAGGAAGCGATACCTCCGGAAAGGGAAATCGCTGTTTCTATCACGATCCTTCAAAATATACCAACCGATGGCCAAACAGCACCGGAACAGCATGGCTTAAGGAAAACTGCTATTCCTTGTCATCTCCGATCCATTCCTACAAAATCTCTCTGGTAGGAGGAGGCACGGGAAAAATTGCCTACTGTCTGGAACAGAATGTAAGGAATCCGGCTTCGGGCAATACCAGATATACTGCTGATGCCTGGAAAGACAGTCCTTTTGTGGGAAGACTCTACTCAGAAACTGTGCAGAAGGGGATACTGCTGACTCTGCTTTACGGCAGACAGCCTGATTCAGGGGCTTCAGACATTGAAAAACTGTTCGGCATTTCGGGTGCCAATCTGGATGACTGGTATGCGGCAACTCAGACATTGATCTGGGAATATCAGCAGGGACTGAGAACATCGGCCGCCGGCGGCAGAAAGAGTTACGGCATTACAAAGCCTGACTATTTTTATACTATTGTAAAGGGAAGAAAAGCGGGTGAAATCTACAATGCTATGCTGAAACAGATGAAAAATCATGAGACTGTGCCGTCCTTTACCGGGAAGGAAAACAAAAATCTGACTCCTGTCAGAATGAGCTTTGATGAAAGCAGCGGACTCTGGAAATCTCAGATACTCACTGACAGCAAAAGGTGTGGTCAGAATTTTCGTGTCATGGCATCTGTAGATAAAGATGATCCCGAAGTGAATCAGAAAATCTCCATTGTCAGACAGGGAGACAGTAATCAGTATGTGATCGAGACTTCTCTGAATCCGGAAGAATGGAACGGCAGGAGTTTTCGGGGCAAGAAGGATGTGCCTCAGATTAACAGAGAAGATCTGCTGACATGGAATGCCAATGACGGCACTCACTACCAGACTCTGGCAACAGGCGCTGACGATCCTGTCAATTTCTATTTCAAACTGACAAAAGAAGAAGTAAAGGAGCCCGGAGAGGCGCCGGAACCTGAACTGCCGAGCTTTTCCTTTGATGTGGAAAAGCGGGACAAAAATCCGGGATTTGATCAGGAATCGGGATCGTCCTCAACCGGAATGGGAGATGCGGCTCTGGACAGCGAGATTTCTCTATATGTGGGCGGAGAGCTTGAGGATGTCAGACAGCTTGGTGTCAACGGTCAAAGTGACGAACCGTTTTTCTTCGTGCCCTGGTCGGATATCAGTGAACTGAATGTGGAGAAAATTCCTCATTATGACAAAGAGGGAAATCTGCAGTATACCGAATATGTCTACACAGGAGAAAAAGAGGTCTATACCGAGGAAACGGCAGTTCCGGACGGACGTTTCTCAGAGAAGAAATCAGGCACTGGTGAAGGAATCCGATCCCATGGAATCATCCGTTATGAGGCAAGATGCACCGATCAGCCGACAGGTCCGGAATATCGTATTACCTATGAGGGTGAAGAAGGCAGCAGGGTGACAGTGACAGATCCGGATCTTGTCAGTCCGCAGGAGCCTCTTGCCATGCAGGACGACAAGAACGGACGTGCGTTCGTCAATGATAATTTCAGAGGTACGCTGCAGATTGTCAAAACGAGGGACGATCAGGATCCTTTTACCGATAAAGAAAACAGTGACAATGGAGTGAAGGACTACAGCACCGGTTCCCGATGGACCATCAGACTGAAATCGGGAGGGTTTGAGGACTGTCCGTACATCCGTGTCGTCAGGGTGTCAAATGGTGAAGCGGGCTATGATCAGTTCGCTGAGACTTACAGAGTTGTCAGAGACAGCAGCGGTGTTCCCGCAGATTCAGACAATCCGCTTACGGTTTCACCGCACGGACAGATCAGGGTGCTGGATCTCCCCTATGGAACCTATACAGTCAGTGAGATCACTGCGGATGCCTATGGCTATGTGCTGGAATCTTTTGAGGTGACCGTATCAGAAGACGGACAGCTGATTTCCCGGGAAATCAACAACAAGGCGAAAGCAAACCGGATTAAGATTATAAAAACAAACAGTGAAACGGGTAAGACAGTACGATGGGATGCAGACAGAACGGCATTCAGAATCAAGTATCTGGGAAACCCTGATCTGGAGCATCCTGAGAATGCGGAAAACGCTGGAAGATATCTGCCCAACGGAAGCGGTTATACGGACGAAAGTCAGAACTATGTTTTTTATGCTGACAAAAATGGAGAAATTGTACTTCCTTATGATATTGAGTACGGAAACTATCTGATTGAGGAACTGACAGTTCCTGCAGGATACTACGTGGGGAGTTATGACAGCAGTGGAAAAGGCACCATTGCTGATATGGGAAAGGTGGAGATTGTGGATCATCAGGGAAAACCGGTCACACCGCCAAAAGGATTCACGGAGACGGTACAGGTGAGAGATGGGGCCGGCAACCGGGTCGAACGGTTCAGCGGCGATAGTGATACCACCTACAACACCTATGGTTTTACAGTGCTGGAGCAGGATCCTCATATCAGCGGAGAAGACTATATTCTGTATTATGCTGTCATAGATATGCCGAATAATCCTGTAAAGGGTAAGCTTCAGATTATCAAGGACGGACAGTCCCTTGCGGGATGGAACCGCAGAAAGGATGATCCCGGTATCTGGTCCGCAGTCTGGGGAAAATCGCCTCTTGCGGGAAGCAGATTTGAAATTTACGCAGCTCAGGATATTGTGCAGTCTGACGGCGTGATTCCCGTCAAGGTCTTTTCAGGTGAAGAAGATAAAGAAATCAGACTCAAAGAGGTTTCCCGTGATCATGCGGATGCGGAGAGAGCAGAAGAAGTCCGGGAGCATGTATTTGAAGACGGTTCTTTCATCCGCAGAACCTCCTCAAAGAATGCCGGAATAAACAATATCACGGTGACGGATTATTTTCTCAAGGCGGAAAAAGGCGCTTCTTATGAGGAGAACTTTTCTGTGCGCGATGAAGAGAAGAAACTGACTTATTCTTACAGTGTAAAATATGGTCTGAATTATGCAAAAGGTGGATTCAACTATACAGATGTGTACGTGAAAAAGACAGTTTCTGCTGATGATTATGCTGCGTCTCTGCCTGTGACGGAGCCTGTACTGAAATCGGGAGACATGGAGGTCGGCTTTGTGACCATGAACTATGACGGTGGAAATCGGGTAAGAATGAACCGCCTGGATGGGGAATCCCCTGAAGAGTATACAGGTGTCCAAAGTGGATATAACTCGGATGACATCACTGCTGACGTTGTACTTCCACTTCCGCCGGTTCCGGTATTTGACGAAGAAACCGGCGAACCTGAAGTGGATGAAGAGGGAAATCAGATATTTCAGGATCCGATTCCTCTGAAGCGTCCCGAAGGCTGGAAGGAGGTGAAAGATGAGGATGGAAACAGAAGAAGTGACTGTTATATGGTGACATCGGACGGGGACTGTCAGATTCTGGTGTCAGAAAAGGGAGAACTCCGGTGGATACCGTGTACAGAAGACGGCCGTTTCTATAAATCTCACAGTCAAACGTATCATTTTACAACAGCGCAGCATTATGACAGCGAAGACGGATTCAGCTTTTCCTGGGACAGTTTGATTCACCTGGAAACCAGAGCCGATCACGAAGCTGAAAAGTCAGTGACAGTCATTGACGGTTATGACAATGGAACACCGGACATTTTCGCATCTGATATATACACGTTTGAAAAAGATGGAAACCGCACTGTATTTACCGGACAGCCTCAAGATAAAGCCTCCGTGTACTTTCTCACCAATGACGGAATCCGTTCAGAGATGATGCTTTCGGGAGGACTTGCCCATACCAGGCTCACTGTGGCGCAGAGCCAGTTGAAAAAGTTTTCCAAGACACTGCCGGTGATTCAATACAGGAATGAAGAAGAATGGGAAACGATTCAGTGGAGCAGCGGACTGAAACCTGGGAACAACGACTTTGAGAAAATCTTTGATGACAGTAACTATATAAAGGCAGAGCGCCATGAAGTGGGAGAGACAAACAGAGAAGTATACTATACCATAGACATCGTATCAGACAATTCGTCGGAAGAAGACGGATTCAGAATCACCTATCCGGATACGACACAGGCCGTGCCGAAAATCAGCAGTGGCGGAAGGTCTGCGGTTCTTTCGTTCAGCTCAGTGGATGATACAATGGTATACCCTGTTGGAAAAGCGGTGGAAACTGTCACAACTGATGAAAAGGGGCAGGCGGAATCTTCACTGCTGTCGTTGGGCGAGTACTGGATTCGGGAGGTCTGTGCAGGTCCGGGTCATGTAAACAGCGGCCGGTGGAAAAAAATGAAAGTTTCCTGGGAAAACCAGTACACACCACTGATCTGGGCTTCGGAAAGCTTTGAAAATCAGGCTGTTTCTGTAAGAATTGATCTGGAAAAGCTTTTTGAAACTGGTTACGGAACAGGACAGTATGGTCCGGGAAACGGTGCAGTTTTTGGAATCTTTACGGCTGAAAACATAGAAGGTACGGCCAAAAGTCCGTCAGATCAGGAAATCGAAGAAAAGATTCTGCCAAAGGACAGTCCGGTAGGCAGCATGACGGTGGTGGAGGGACAGGCCTCTGTGGCGGTAAAACTCCCTATGGGAAAATATTATATCAAAGAAATCTCTGCGCCGCAGGGATACCGTCTCAACACCGCCAGATATTATTTTGATGTGACAGATGTACTGACAGCGGATCAGATGAGCTTCCGATATAAGAGCCTGGGTGTCAGTGGATTCCTGACTCAGAACGGAAATGAAGAGGTACGGATTGATTTCGATACACTTTACCGTTATTCCTCTGCAGCGGCTGTGATCAACGGGAAAACCTATTCAATGAGTGAAAATGCAGAAGACGAAAATGTGACAATTTCAGTTATGGATGGAAGAACCAATGCTTCTGTGCTGGTGCAGGAAGAAAAGCCCGCTGTGATAGAGTGGGAAAATGGTTCAGTGATGACGGTGAAATCAGACGGACAGAGTTACATCGTTTATCTCGAAGGTCCGCTCCCGGAAGAACTGCAGACCGGGCCTTCGGGAAATGAGAACTTTTCTGTTTCCGCAGAGGAAGGCAGAACCGTGATTTCTTACAGTCCGAAGGTAACAAAGACCAATTGGTTCAGTGAGGTCACATATCCTTTTGAAGAAGCTGAGGAAACACTGACTGAAGAGGAAAAAGCAAAAAAGACCGTACTGAAACTGACATCACCGCAAAGAGTGCTGTCTGTAGAAGTCCATTTGGATGATCTTCATGACAGGGCGGATATTTACTGTCCTGAAGGCAAGGTTGAGTCTGTTTGCGTCAATGAAGAGGCCGTCACTGATCCGGATGCACCGATATCCGTAAAGAGGGGAGATAAAGCTGCAATAGTCTTTGCTGGCGATGTGACGTTTATGGTGGAACTGGACGAAAAGGGAGATTTCTATATGAGTGCAGCAGGTGCGTGTGATAACGACCTGAAAAACCGGAGTACTCTGACTGTTGACGGAAGTGAGGAACTGCCTGAAACTGTCAGACTGAAAAATACTACGGCAAAGACTTATGCCAGAAACAATTCGGCAGCGGAGATCCTCAATATTACCGTCAGCGGAATAAAAAATGACCGTCTGCCGCAAAAGCCGGACAAACCGGATAAACCTGAGGAACCGAATATTCCGGATAAGCCGAAAGGAAGTATCTGTATCATTAAAGTCGACTCCGATACAGGAGCGTCACTGGAAGGGGCAGAGTTTGAAATCTGGTCATCCAAAACCGCCGACGGGAAACTTGTTCCGGATTCCATGACAGATTGCGGAAAGACCGGAAAAGACGGAAAGCTCGTTGTGAAAGATCTGGCTTACGGCCACTACTTCTTCCGTGAGGTTAAGGCGCCGAAGGGTTATGAAACTGATGGAAAATTCTATCAGGTGACCTTAGATGAAGAAAACAGAAACGAAACGGTCACTGTGCAGAATCAGAAACAGGCAGAAGAAAAACCGGTTACAGGACGTCTGAGGATTCTGAAGGAAGACAGTAAGGACGGACGCCCGCTGACAGGTGCAGTCTTTGAGATTGCTGATCAGACATATGGTGTGATTTTTACGGGAAAGACTGACAAAGACGGGATTCTTCTGACAGATGAACTGAAAGAAGGAAAATATTTTTATCGGGAAATCAAGGCTCCTGATGGATATATCCGGGATAATGAATATCACAGTTTCTATATTACCGAAAATGAAGCGACAGTAGAAGTTACTGTACAGAATCAGCCTGAACCTGTTACAAAAGAAAAAACGGCGAAAGATATTCCTCAAACAGGTGACAGTCAAAGTCTTATGCTGTATCTGATACTGACAATGCTCACTGTCAGCGGGACTGTTGCCGGCGTGAAACGGATGAAATAAAAAGAGAATATGGAAAGACGCTGTGTCCGGTGTATATGATACCGTAAAAGAAGTGATTTAACAAAGATTCAATTGTTTTTTGGAATCTGTTCCGTTATTCTTAAGATATGGAAAAGGGAGGTATGTAATGAACGTGGGTGAAAAGTTGTAAAGAGCAGATGGAGGAGTATCGGTGGAGTTGTCAATATTTGTGCAGTCTTTAAACCCACAAAATTACGCAGCTTCTGTTAACGGTTGTTCCAAACGTCTCCTGTAAGCTGCTGGCGGGAGACCATTTGGATTTGAAGTATATATCCTTATTCGGTTGTAGTAGA
>CASEOD010000044.1 GCA_949289445.1 uncultured Eubacteriales bacterium | reverse complement strand
TCATCAAAAACCCTGTATCCGATGGTCGGCGGAGCAAATCTGTCTCTAAGGGCAGACACCGTGAAGATAGCCTCAACAGCGCCGGAAGCACCCAGCAGATGTCCTGTCATGGATTTGGTGGAAGACATGAGCAGTTTGTCTGCCGCATTACCGAATGCCGTCCGTACAGCTCTCGTTTCACACTTGTCATTCATCGGCGTAGCAGTTCCGTGCGCATTGATATATCCTATCTGATCCGGTGTAATTCCTGCATCTTTCATGGCCTCTGTCATACAGCGGGCAGCGCCGCTTCCGTCTTCCAGTGGCGCAGTCATATGATTGGCATCGCAGGTTGCACCATAGCCGACGATTTCCGCCAGAATTTCCGCTCCTCTGCTGACAGCATGTTCGTATTCTTCCAGTACCAGGGCACCTGCTCCCTCACCCATGACAAAGCCGTTTCTCTCCTTGTCAAAAGGAATAGACGCGCGTTTTGGATCCTCTGACTCAGAAAGAGCTTTCATAGAGGTAAAACCACCGATTCCCAGTTCACTGATACTGCTCTCGGATCCTCCGCTCAGATATACATCCGCATAACCATCGCGAATCTGTCTGAAAGCTTCACCGATGGCATTGGTAGCAGATGCACAGGCTGTAACAATGCACTGGCAGCTTCCCTGAAAACCGTGTTCAATGGCGGCCATGCCCGCTGCCATATTAGAAATAGCCATGGGAACAAAGAGAGGGGATACTCTGTCAAAGCCCCTTTTCATGCCCTTGCTGTGCTCTTCTTCAATGGTGGGAAGTCCACCGATACCACTGGAAATATTCACACAGCATCGAGTTCTGTCTTCCTGCTCCATAATAAGGCCGCTCTGTGCCATAGCTTCCCTTGCCGCAATCAGTGCAAGCTGGGTAAAGCGGGCAGTCCTTCTGGCCGCCATCTTATCCATGTAATCTTCCGCACGGTAGTCCTTCAATTCTCCGGCAATTTTTACTTTCATCTCAGAAGCATCAAAACTCTTGATAAAATCGATGCCGCAGACGCCTTTCTTTGCGTTTTCCCACATGGAAGGCGCAGTATTTCCAAGAGGCGAAAGTCCGCCCATACCTGTAATTACAACTCTTCTCTTCATGTTCCGAATTCCTTTCTTTTTACATGCCGCCGTCTACGCACAGCACCTGTCCGGTCACGTAGGCCGCTTCCTCAGACGCAAAAAAGCGAACTGCTTCTGCCACATCTTCTGCCTTGCCCAGTCTTCCCGCAGGGATAGCGCTGCTGATTGCTTCAGCTGCAGCTTCAGGCATTGCTGCCGTCATATCGGTTTCAATAAATCCGGGCGCCACAGCATTGACGGTTACCCCGCGACTTGCAATTTCCTTTGCAAAAGATTTCGTCATGCCGATGACTCCCGCTTTACTGGCAGCATAATTGATCTGTCCCGCGTTTCCTCTGACGCCTACGATGCTTGCCATGTTGACGATTCTGCCCCAGCGCTGTTTCATCATCGCTCTGCTGACTGCTTTCATCATTAGAAAGCTTCCTCTCAGATTGATGTCCATGACCCGGTCAAAATCTTCGTCACTCATTCTCATCAGGAGATTATCTCTGGTGATGCCCGCATTATTGACCAGTATATCGATACGTCCAAACTTTTTCAGTGTTTCTTCCGCCAGTCTTTCACAGTCTTCTTTTTTCGCCACATCAGCCTGTATCACCAGCATCCGGGGTATCTCTTCTCCTGTATAGCCGGCTTCTTCTGCAGCCTTCACCGCCATTCGTGCAGTCTCTTCTGCCGCCTCTCTATTGCCGGCAAAGTTAATCACAATATTTACGCCGTCTTTTGCAAGTCTTACAGCTGTAGCTCTGCCAATTCCCCTGCTTGCACCTGTTACAATAGCCGTTCTTCCTTTCATGCCAGTTCCTCCTTCAGTTTCTCTGCAGCCTGCTGCAGACTTTCAAAGCTGTCGATACTGATGCAGTTTATCCCGCTGCAGGTCTTTCTGACAAAGCCGGAAAGGGTTTTACCCGGTCCTATTTCCAGCACTGTGTCCACGCCCTCCTTCTCCAGCCATCTGATGGTCTCAGTAAAGCGGACACCGGTGGAAACCTGACGAACCAGAAGTTCCTCTACAGTTTCTGTTTCTGTTTTTGGTCTTCCTGCTGCATTGAAGATGACAGGAAACTGCATGGGTGCAAACTCTGTCTCTTCAAACAGCTTCGCAAGATGCTGTCCCGCAGGTTTCATGAATCCGGTATGGAAAGGACCGCTGACAGGAAGAGGAACACAGCGTCTTGC
The DNA here is from genome assembly GCA_949289445.1 of uncultured Eubacteriales bacterium. Lineage (GTDB taxonomy): Bacteria > Bacillota > Clostridia > Peptostreptococcales > Anaerovoracaceae > Senimuribacter. The sequence goes on along the minus strand of CASEOD010000044.1, from coordinate 64,548 downwards.
TCCCGCATCGGAAGCCAGACCTGCGCACTTTTCCACTGCCTCTTTTTCTCCGGCGATAACCAGCTGTCCGGGACAGTTGTCGTTGGTGATTTCAACCACACCCAGAGGTTCCGCCTGCCGGCAGCAGTTCTGCAGGACTTCTCTGTCGAGGCCCATAACGGCATACATGCTGCAGGCAATGCCTTCAGCAGCCTTATGCATGGCAAGACCTCTTTCAGTCACCAGTCTGACTGCAGTTGCAGCATCCCAGACCCCTGCGGCATGAAGTGCTGCATATTCACCCAGACTCAGTCCTGCAGCTGCCGCCGGTGAAAAGTCTTTATCCTGCAGCAGTTCCCGCAGCGCGGCCAGAATTCCGGCAGAAAAAGCTGTCAGAATCGGCTGGGTATTTCTTGTATCGGATAAAATTTCCATAGGTCCCTCAAAGGCTGTATTTCTAAGTTCTTCGGGCAGCAGATCAAAGACCCTGCGAAAGGTTTCACAGTTTTCATAGAGATCTTTTCCCATGCCCGGTGTCTGACTGCCCTGACCCGCAAATAATAAAGCAAATTTCATATCAGTTCTTTCTCCATTCCCGGGCAAATTCTTCCATCAGCGCCGCCACGGTGGTCATTTCACTGACACGTCCCACATTATCGCCGCAGAAAAACAGCCCTTCCTCGTAATTTCCATAATATGCCTGAATCAGTGCTCTGCTGATACAGTAAGGTGTCCTGCCGGGATCACAGGTTTTGATGCACTGAATACAGCGACGGGGAGGAACCCGCTCTTCTGATGCCTTTTCCACCAGAGGCGTTGCAAGTCCTCTGCCCGGCATGCCTACAGGACTTCTCAGAATCCTCACATCCTCATGAGAAGCTCTCAGAATAACATTTTTAAATTCCTGCGTAGCGTCGCACTCCTCAGTAACAATAAACCTGGTGCCTATCTGTACTCCGAAAGCTCCTGCCTGCAACGCTTTTCTGATATCGGCTCCGTCAAAGATGCCGCCTGCGGCAAACACCGGAATCTTATATCCTTCCTCTGCAGCCAGATTAGCTTCCTGCACCACTTCTTCCACAATTTCCATCAGGGGCTGTGCTTTCCCCTCTTCAGCCTCTTCTCTGGAAAACCCCAGATGACCTCCGGCCAGACTGCCTTCCACCACAATAAAATCCGCAGCTCTTCCGTGACGCTGTTTCCACATCCGCAGCAGAGTTTTTGCAGCCCGTCCACTGGAAACGACAGGGGCAATCATGACCTGATAATCCTTTACCAGTTCAGGAAGATGCAGAGGAAGACCTGCGCCTGAGATCACCGCATCGATGCCCAGCTCGCAGGCAAAAGGCACCATTTCCTCAAAGCTGGTGGTGGCCACCATGGCATTGATGGCGATAAGTCCCCGTCCGCCGGATATCTCTCTGGCTTTGCGGATTTCCTTTTCCAGCGCGCGCCTGTCTGCCGCCTGTGAATTTTCCCAGAAATCCTTTTCCCGAAAACCGATTCCTGCGGTGGAAATGACTCCCATGCCGCCTTCTTTCGCCACGGCCCCCGCAAGACCTCCCATGGAGATTCCCACTCCCATACCGCCCTGAATTACAGGGATTTTCAGATTATCTAATGTTCTCATATTCTGTTACCATATTTTCTATAATCTTGCGGACAGGAAGAATTTCTTTTACCAGTCCACTGCTCTGTCCCGCCATCAGAGAGCCGTTTTTCGTATCTCCTTCCAGTACTGCTCTGCGCAGGGAGCCTAAAGTGAACCGCTCCAGTTCCATCTTGTCTGCTCCGTCCTTTTCCAGTCTTGCATATTCTCTGGTCATAGGATTTTTCAGGCAGCGGACAGGCGCTCCCACGCTTCTGCCTGTCACCATGGTATCATTGTCCTTAGCCTTTACCACAGCTGCTTTATAGTTTTCATGAATGGGACATTCCTCACTTGCCAAAAGACATGTTCCCACCTGTACGCCGCTTGCACCCAGCGCAAAAGCCGCCGCCATCTGCCTGCCGCAGGCGATGCCTCCCGCTGCGATTACAGGTACCTGCACAGCGTCACAGACCTGCGGCACTAAAGCCATGGTAGTCAGTTCTCCGATGTGTCCTCCGCTTTCGCAGCCCTCTGCAATAATACCGTCAGCGCCCAGAGAAGCAAGACGTTTTGCAAGAGCCACTGAGGATACTACAGGAAAGACCATGATGCCCGCTTCCTTAAAACGCTCCATATATTTTCCGGGATTTCCTGCGCCTGTCGTAACCACACTGACCTTTTCTTCCGCCACAATCTCTGCCATCTTATCCGCTTCCGGATTCATCAGCATGATATTGACACCGAAAGGTCTGTCTGTCAGTCCTTTGCAGATATGAATCTGCTCCCGCAGGGTTTCGGCATTCATGCCTCCCGCCCCGATGATGCCCAGAGCGCCTGCTTCCGAAACCGCTGCGGCAAAAGCGCCGTCTGCGATGTTGGCCATGCCTCCCTGGAAAACGGGGAACTCTATTTTCAAAATCTCATTGATCTTCATCAGGTTATTTCCTTTCTCCAAACTCTCTGCCGGCAGTAATCCACATGGAGCCGTAAGTCAGCCCTGCGCCGAAACCGGTACAGACAAGACTGCTTCCTTTCCTCAGCAGACCTTCTTCCCCCATTTCGCATAGTGCCAGAGGAATGCTGGCTGCCGACGTATTGCCGTACTGATATAAGTTCTTGTAAAATTTCTGTTTTTCTTTTGTAATTCTTCTTGCCGCCGCATCGATAATCCGCTCGTTAGCCTGATGACAGACAAAATAGTCAGTCTCCTCGCCGGTTCGCCCTGCCAGTTCCAGCACCCTGTGTATGCAGGCAGGCACTTTGCTCACTGCAAACCGGTAGACCTCCTGTCCCGCCATCTCAATAGAGGCTTTTTCTCTGCTGCAGCCGAGAACCTGGCGATTCGGCTCGCAGCCTCCGTAGAAATAGAATTCCGCTTCTTCATCATATTCCAGAACAGCGGCTCCCGCACCGTCTCCGAAGAGAACACAGGTTGTTCTGTCTTCCATATCCAGCAGCGGAGAAATTTTCTCACTGCCGATGACCAGGGCATATTTTCCACCGTCCCCGGATCCATTGACTTGGAGCAGACCATTTGCAATATTGCAGCCATAGATAAATCCTGCGCAGGCACCGTTGATATCAAGAGCAAGAACCTCTTCAGAAAGTTTCAGTCTCCCGCACACCTGACAGGCGGCAGCCGGAGTCAGATCATCTCCCGTAAAGGTGCATACCAGCACAATCCCAATGTCAGCAGGATCAATGCCTGCAGACAGAATCGCCGCCTCTGCCGCTTCTGCCGCCAGATCCACATTGGTTTTATGCTCTGCAAAATAGCGGGAGCGGATTCCGCTCTTTTCCCGAATCCACCCGTCACTGGTATCGACGATCTGTTCCAGATCCTCATTTGTAACCACTCTGTCACCCCGGGCTTTTCCAAGGCCTATGATTTTAATTCCTGCCATATACCGCTTATTCCGCCTTTCTCTTCAGATTTCCAATGTTTCTCAGTTTTCTGTACCGTTCTTTGACAAGACTTGCCGTGCTGCGCTTTGTCAGAGATTCCAGATACCGTTCAAGTTCACGTGACACTCTGTGAAAAACCGCATTTCTATCCTCATGAGCGCCTCCATCCTTTTCCGGAATCACACTGTCGCAGACGCCCAGTGCCAGAAGATCGGATGCTGTCAGCTTCATCACTTCTGCTGCCTCTTCCCAGCGAGAAGAGTCTTTCCACAGAATGCTGGCAAAACCTTCCGGAGACAGAATAGAAAAAATGCTGTTTTCCAGCATAATAATCCTGTCGGAAACAGCCAGCGCCAGGGCGCCGCCACTGCCTCCCTCTCCGATGCAGACAGCAATGGTGGGTACTTTCAGTGCAGACATAACAGACAGATTTCTGGCAATTGCCTCGCCCTGTCCTCCTGCCTCGGCTTCCAGTCCCGGATAAGCTCCGGGTGTATCAATAAAGGTAATCACCGGACGTCCGAACTTTTCTGCCTGCAGCATCAGCCGTTCCGCCTTCCGGTAGCCCTCTGGATTAGGCATGCCGAAACGGCACTTCAGATTTTCCTCCAGGCTCCTGCCCTTCTGATGACCGATCACTGTCACCGGCCGGTTTCCGAAAAAGGCAAGCCCGCCCAGAATGCTGGCGTCTTCTCCCTTTTTCCTGTCTCCTGCCAGAGGAAAAAAATCGTCAAAGATGGCCTCGATATATTCTCTTGCCGTCGGCCGTCCGCTGTCCCTTGCCAAAGTGACACGCTGAGCCGCCGTCAGTTGTTTACTATTCATAATTTTCCTCTCCTGTCATGGATGTGGAGCAGAAGAGACAAGGTTTCCCGCATCTGTCCGCGAGATACAATCTGATCCACAAATCCGTGTTCCATCAGGTATTCTGACCGTTGAAAGCCTTCCGGCAATGTCTGGCCGATGGTCTGTTCAATGACTCTGGGCCCTGCAAATCCGATGAGTGCCTGTGGCTCTGCCAGAATAATGTCTCCAAGACTGGCGAAGCTGGCTGTCACGCCACCTGTGGTCGGGTGAGTCAGAACAGAAATATACAGAAGACCCGCCTCGCTGTGCCTTGTAATCGCTGCCGAAGTCTTTGCCATCTGAAACAGAGACAGAATGCCCTCCTGCATTCTGGCGCCGCCCGAAGTACAGAAGATGATCAGCGGCAGTCTATTTCTGAGTGCGTACTCACAGGCTCTGGTAATCTTCTCGCCTACAGCGGTTCCCATGCTGCCCATCATAAATCTGTTATCCATGGCGCAAAGCACTGCCTTGCGTCCTCCGATTTTACCGGTAGCAGTGATAACCGCCTCTGTAAGTCCTGTCTTTTCTGTCTGTTCCTGAAGTTTTTCCGCATATCCGGGAAAATTCAGGGGATTTTTCCCCTTCAGGGATCTGCAAATCTCTCTGAGGCTTCCCGGATCCGCCACCATCTTCAGACGATACCTCGCCGACACTCCGAAGTGGTGTCCGCATACAGGACAGACATACAGATTTTCCGAAAGTTCTTTTTCCGGAATTCTATCCTTGCACGCCGGACAGAGAACCGGAGGTCTGACGCCTTCCTTCATGTCTCTCAGCGCCGACAGTACTTTTCGTTTCTGCTTAAATGGATTCATCTCTTCCTCCTGCCGCTTCGTAGATATTTAAAAGCTCCTCAAGGTGGTGCTCCATAAATCCTGTGTCACAGCCTCCTCTCAGAAAATCACTCTGATACATAAGAAGATGCTGTACCGGCAGGGTAGTCCTGACTCCGTTAATCACAGTCTCTTCCAAAGCTCTGCGCATGCGGCGCACTGCCTCAAGACGGGTGTTTCCCTTTGCAATGACCTTGGCTACCATAGAATCGTAATAAGGACTGATTTCACAGCCGTTATAGAGAGCGCTGTCTACCCGGATACCGGCGCCTGCCGGAAAGTGGATGAATTCCACCATGCCCGGATCCGGCCGAAAATTTTCAAAGACATCTTCTGCTGTAATTCTGCATTCAATGGCGTGTCCCGACAAGCTTACCTCATCCTGAGAAAATGAAAGAGGCAGGCCTGAAGCAATACGCAGCTGTTCTTTTACGATATTGATTCCCGTCACCATCTCTGTTACGGGATGCTCCACCTGAATTCTGGTGTTCATCTCTATGAAATAAAAATTTTCATCTTTATCCACCACGAACTCCACAGTGCCGGCATTTTCGTAGCCGCAGGCTTTTGCCGCCTGCACCGCTGCCTGCCCCATGGCATCTCTCAAGCCATCTGAAAGACCCCATGCGGGAGCTTCCTCTACCAGTTTCTGATTGCGCCGCTGGATAGAGCAGTCCCGCTCACCCAGATGTACCGTATTTCCCATGGAATCAGCCAGAATCTGAAACTCAATATGTCTCGGATTCTCAATAAGCTTTTCCACATACATCTGTCCGTTTCCAAAACAGTTTTCCGCTTCCAGGGAGGCTGCCTGATAGGCCTCTTTCAGTGCCTCTGCAGAAAAGACCTTTCTCATACCTCTGCCTCCTCCCCCTGCAGAGGCTTTGAGAAGCACCGGGTAACCGATTTTTTCGGCCCATGCCAATGCCTCTTCTGCGTTTCTTACAGGACCGTCAGAACCGGGAACTACAGGAACGCCGTGTTCTGTCATTAACTTTCTTGCAGCAGCTTTGTTGCCCATCATGTCGATGACCTGTGCAGACGGTCCGATGAATTTCAGTCCCTCAGACTGACAAAGAGCCGCAAATTCACTGTTCTCAGAAAGAAAGCCAAAGCCAGGGTGAACAGCGTCACAGCCCGTCGCTTTGGCCGTTTCAATCATGTGGTTCATATTCAGATAACTTTCAGAAGCCTTAGGACCTCCGATGCAGACAGCTCTGGTTGCAATAATGCGGTGCAGTGATTTACTGTCTGCTGTGGAATAGACCGCCACAGCCTCGATACCGCTGTCCAGACATTCACGAATGATCCGCACAGCGATTTCGCCTCTGTTGGCAACGAGCACTCTCTTTAACATGGCTCCACCTCAAACAAAATCTGATCGTATTCCGCCAGTTCACCGTTCACTCCTTTTGCCGAACGGATAATGCCTGATACCGGAGATTTCAGTTCATTCATCATTTTCATAGCTTCTATGAGGCATAAAACCTGTCCCTGCTCCACCTTTTGCCCCACTGTTACATAAGGTGGTTCATCCGGGGACGGTGCTGCGTAGTAGATACCTACAATGGGCGATCTGACTGTCTGCAGCTTTTCTTCCTGCTGTGCTCCGCCGTACTGTCCGGTCTCCTGCTGACCATTCTCTGCCTGCAGAGCCGAGCCCTGATAAACACTTTCCCCCTCAGAATCCTCAACGCTCACGCCTGTCGGATCTCCCTCCACAGACGGTGCCGGCCGCGGACGGTCAGGATATGTGATGTGCACCGGAGCAGGCTCTCTTTTCAGTTCGATATGAAAAGAGTCCTGCCCGATGACAAGGCTTGTCAGGGAGGAAGCCTCAAAAGCCGATATCAGTTCATAGATTTCCTGCTGTTTCATGACTTATGCCTGATATTTTTCAATGCAGGCTACAATATCACTGACCTTTTTCATATTGCCCAGCTCCTCGTCAGGAATTTTGATGCCAAACTCTTCTTCTAAAGCCATAACAAGCTCCACTGCATCTAAAGAGTCAATATTCAGGTCTTCTGCAATGGATGCATCCATTACAATCTTTTCTTCATCACAGCCCAGTGTATTTACCATAGTTTCTTTTACTTTCTCAAAATTCATCTTAAATTCTCCTTTAACATTCATCATTCTTCTGCCGCCGATCCTCCGGACCGGCAGAACTTACTTAAATAATTTTACTTAAAAAATTTTAACTAAAATTCTTTAAGTATAGTACCAGTCCCTGATCCATTTGTCAATAGAATCTGAAAAAAATCACAAAACCAACACAAAAAGCCGCGAACCGGATACAAATGTATCCGGCCCGCGGCCGATAAAATACCTCTGAAAACATGCTATTCCACTGTCTCTCCGATCTCTTCGGCGATCAGATTTCTTATTCTCTGCATTCGCTCATCCAGACCGGCGCTGAGTTCTGCGCACTCATACAGCTCCTGCTCCAGATACTGAGTCATCTCCTGCGGAAGATTTTTCTTGTATCTCAGCTTATGTTCCAGACTTGCCCAGAAATCCATGGCAATGGTGCGAAACTGCACCTCAACTTTCATATTCCGCTTTTCATTCTGCAGAAAAATCGGCACCTCCACAATCAGGTGAAGGCTTCTGTATCCGTTTGCCTTAGGCTTGCTGATATAGTCCTTTTTTTCGATCAGGCGGATATCATCCTGCTGCAGCAGGCAGTCAGCCAGCAGATAAATATCCTCCGGAAAGGAGCAGATAACTCTGACTCCGGCTATATCATGAATTTTAGCCTCAATTTCTTCCATGGAAAGAGACACATTCTTTCTTCTCATCTTGTCCATGAGACTTTCCATGGATTTTACCCTGGATTTGATGCTCTCAATGGGATTTCTGTCATATTCCAGTGAAAACTGCTCGTCAAGGACCTTCATTTTGGTTTCCACCTCCATGATGGCACACCGGTAATAGGTCATCAGCCTGTCCACAGGTCGCTTATTGGCCTGAATGAAAGCAATAAATTCCTCAGACAGAATACTCAGACGAAAAATTTCATCTCTTCTTTCTTTCAGGATCTCTCTGATGTTCTTCATGACTTTCCTCTTTTCCCTGTTCCCGGTAAATCAGACAAGGTGACTCAAATATCCGCGGATTCTGTTTCTTGTCCTTTCCTCTCCCAGAATCTGCTGAATTTCCCAGACATCAGGAGACTGGCTCCTGCCCATCAGTGCAATGCGGATAACTGTGCTGACATGACCAACGTGACCTTTATATTCCTCAGGATGCTTTTTAAAGTCTTTAGGCTTTGCTGCGTAACCCATCTCTGACGCCATGGTTCTGATTTTGTCAAACCACTGACTCTGATCGTCCGTATGATCATAGGTTTGCAGATAACCCTCCAGAATTGCAGGAATATCCTCAGCAGGAACCTCCTTCGGCATCTCGTCTTCAAGCTTAAAGAGATCATCAAAGAAATAGCTGATGAAGGCAATGATCTGCTGTGCATAGATCAGATCCTTTCTCGGCTTATTGTCGTTTCTTCCCAGATCCAGGATTCTTTCAAGATAAGCTCTGTCATCAAAGATATGCAGGATTTCCGGCCTGAACTCCCGGGCCCAGTCTTTCAGAAAGTCATAAAGATCTGAAGCTCTGATTCTCAGAAGCACATCCTTACTGATATCATTAAGCTTGTTCAGGTCGAAAAGAGCTCCGGAATTACTCATTTTCTCTGTAGTAAAGGTAAATTCATCAATGGAAGCATCCGGATGTTCCATTCTCCATTCCTCAAAGTTGGAATTTAAGATGGTCAGGAGATACTCCCTGACAGCAGCCGGATGATAACCCTGATCTCTATAGTAGTCCAGAGACAGTTCCGGATCCTTACGCTTGGACAACTTTCTCTTATTGCCTTCTTCATCCAGCTTCATCAGCTGCGCAGTGTGACAGTAAACCGGCGGTTCCCATCCCAGTTTTTCAAACAGTTCCACATGAATCGGCAGAGACGGCAGCCACTCTGCGCCTCTGACAACGTGTGTGGTACGCATCAGATGATCGTCTACCACATGGGCGAAATGATAAGTCGGAATTCCGGTTGCTTTAAGAATAACCACATCCTGAAAATTCTCCGGCATTTCCAGGGTTCCTCTCACGGCATCCTCTACATATATCTTCCTCACATGATCTCCACTCTGATCCGGATTTCCGTCAGATCTGAGTCTGACAACATAAGGCTTTCCTGCTCTGATATTTTCTTCAATCTCTTCCAGCGTCAGGCTACGGCTCCCGGCATAATCTCCGTAAATTCCGGGATTAACCTTTTCTGCCTCCTGACCGGCTCTGATGTCTGCAATCTCCTCTTCTGTCAGAAAACATGGATATGCTTTTCCCTGCGCTACCAGTTCTTTGGCAAAGCACTGATAAATTTCACCTCTGCGGCTCTGGGTATAACTGCCGTAATCACCGTTCTCTCCGTCAAGCCCGGCTCCCTCGTCAAACTGAATGCCAAAAAATTTCAGGGAATTGATGATAGTCTCAACGGCACCTTCCACGTACCGCTTATCATCGGTATCCTCAATTCTCAGATAAAATACGCCTCCGCTCTGATGAGCAAGACGCTCGTCCACAAATGCACCGTAAAGGTTGCCTAAGTGAATGAAACCGGTAGGACTGGGACCAAGCCTTGTCACCTTGGCATCCTCAGGCAGATTTCTCTTCGGATACTTCTCTTCCAGTTCTTTTCCGGTCACAGTGATATGCGGAAAAAGCAGCTCCGCTAATTTCTGATAATCCATGTATGAAACCCTCCGTTATGGTATTTTCGCAATAATTCATAGTCCATTTTATTATATACTTTGCCACGTATGAATTTCAAGTTTTTTGGCAAAATAATTGCATCACAGACATTACCCGGAAAATCAGTGAGGAGGTTCTATGAATTCCAATACAGCTTTCAGTCAGTATCAGTATTATCTGGATCATTTTACAGGCCAGCTTCCCATCGGCGAAGCCTTTGACCTTGTAGAACGTCATATTTCCATCGGGGGCAGACGGGGACGTCTTTATTTTGTGGACGGTCTTTCCGACAGCGAAAAGCTGCAGCTTCTGTTCAGCTTTCTCATGGCGATAAAGCCTGAGGAAATGGAGAACACAGAGACTTCCGATCAGTTTATGGAAAGACTGTTTCCGTTTATAAAAAGTACTGCCACAAACGATATTGATCTAGCCGTAAAATTTCTCTATTCAGGTCTTTCTCCCATCATTCTGGACGGCTTTGACAAAATCATCATTGCTGATGTTCGCCGTTATCCTCAGCGAAGTGTGGAAGAACCGGACAAAGAAAAAACCCTTCGGGGCGCAAAGGACGGATTCACAGAAAGTTTCATGGAAAATCTGGGGATGATACGCCGCAGAATTCGTGACAACCGCCTCATTTTCAAAAACTATACCGTGGGAGAGAAGTCAAAAACAGATGTGGCTCTCTGTTACATGAAGGGGGTTGCCGACCAGAGTCTGGTAAATAAAATTGATCATGCTCTCTCCGGACTGATCATTGACAGTGTGTCCATCGGAGAACAGACAGTGGTGGAGCAGCTGATCATCTCACTCCACGGGAAACCTCGAAGGCTGCGCCTGAATCCCTTTCCCAAAGTTCGCTACACCCAGCGCCCCGATATCATTGCCGCTCATCTCACAGAAGGCAAAATAGCCATCGTTGTGGACAACACTCCAACAGTAATTCTGGTACCGGTTGGAATCTTTGATTTTGCGCAGGATGTAGATGATTATTACTTTCCTCTGCTGACAGGAAACTATCTGCGGCTGCTGCGCATTTTCAATATGTTTGTCATCCTGCTGCTGACTCCCGTTTATCTGCTTATTGTGGAGGGAGATATTCCGCCGCCTCTGGATATGAATTTTATTACTCCCAAAGAAGATTTTGCCCTGCCGGTGTTCTGGCAGTTTATTCTGCTGGAAATCGCCATTGACGGCCTGCGCCTTGCCTCTCTCAATACGCCGGATTCACTTGGCATGTCTCTGTCGGTGATCGGCGCATTGATTCTGGGGGAATTCTCCGTCAGCTCAGGCTGGTTCATTCCACAGACAATACTGATGATGGCTGTCGTCTCGCTGGCTTCTTTCACCCAGCCCAGCATTGAACTTTCCTACGGTATCAAATTCATCCGCATACTCATGCTGATCGGCTCCATGCTGTTCAGCTACTGGGGGCTCATGGGCGCATTTGCCATAGGTCTGTTCCAGGTAGCCGTTACCAAAACTCTCAGTGGACGTTCCTATCTCTATCCGCTGTATCCCTTCCACTGGAAGTCTCTGAAAAAACTTATCTTCAGAACACTGAAGTAAATTGTTTCAGATTCTTTCCGCAAAATCAAAAGACCGCGGCTGACAGTCTGTGCAGGGGCATATTCAGGATCCACTGCTTATTTACAAGGAGGACTGTAAACCGCGGCTTGTGATTAAACTGTTTTATTACGGATTCTTCGGGACAGACGACTGTCCGAAGACTGTTATTTCCACTTGATTTTATAGTATCCGCTTCCACATCCGTATTTTTGAACTTTGATGTAATAAGTGCCTTTTTTCAGCAGACCGCCGTAACCCGAAGTATAAAGTGTCAGTTCACTTTCCGGGTAACCGTAATAATATTCTGCGGTGCCGAAGGCTTTGGAACTGCTTCCGCTGTATACTGACACCTTGATACCGCCGTTATAGCCGCCGGTCTTTGTGATCACATCCAGTTTAACGGTCTGGCTGGAACCGATTACCAGCTTGTACCAGTCCCCTGAAGTGGAAGACTGGGTGGCAGTAATAAGCCCGGATTTGGTTCCGCCTTTATAGATTCGTTTCGCCTTGGTTCTGGTGCTGCCACTGTTTTCACTGACTTTTGTTGCGGATACCTTTATCTGATAGGAACTGTCTTCCGCTGTGGATACCGCCACATAATAGGTGCCCTTCGGCACGGCGGCATAAGTGACATAGTTTCTGCCCTCTCCTACGGTCACAACACCTTTCAGTAAATTCTTTTTCTTCTTGGAATCCATCAGCTTTACCTTGTATTTGACTGAGGTATCCTGATCATTCCAAGGGAAACTGATAGTCAGGTATCTGAGTCCTGCTGTGGTGATTTTGTAATAACGATAGGAGGTTCCGCCCACAGACGCATAGATGGCCTTACCGGAGGTCATCGTGGTGTTGCTTCCTGCCTTCTTGGACGGAATATATCCGATTGTAAAGGCACTCTGGGCAGTGCTGTAGCCGGCTGTCTGAAATACCAGAAAATAAGTTCCGCCTTTTTCAACCCGTACAGTAAAGGAATATACATCCTCCTCCGAAACCGCGCCGGGAACCGTCACCTGCTTCAGAGTGACCGCGTCAAGGTCCAGGCCGTCTAAAAGATAAACATATGTATCCTCCAGAGAACAGATATCAATTTTAAAGCTGCCTGCAGAAGGAATGCTGATCGGGCAGTAAATACCGTCTCTGCCGTAGGCAATTGTCTTATAGGCATCCGGTGTTCCGGTGTTCAGATTTGTTGCGGCAATGGTATTGCCTGCAATCGTGTTGTCTGTGGAAGCCGCCTTCATCATGCCTGCATCGGCATAGGACACCCCTACAGTCTGCGCATCTTCCGGCAGCAGCGATGTCTGTGCAAACGTATTCTCAGCACCCGCCAGAACGGTGGTGAGCACCAGAGACAGGGTAAGCACCATACTTAATAATCTCGATTTTCTTTTCATGGGTTACGTCCTTTCTTTCTAACTAAATTTCTTAATTTTTATTATATTATGTCCATTTTAAAAATACAAGAGGTCAAGGACTTTTATTACATCTTTCTGTCAAATTGTCCGAACATTTCTCTGTACCGAAGGAAAAACACCCTCTTTTCCGGCGTAAAAGCCGCTGCCTGCAGACAGAACTCTGCAGGCGGCAGCTCCCCTGTTCCATCATCAGCGGGCAGGAAGGGACGGTGTGGTATAGTAATAAATATAGACATATTTGATGTTGTAGTAGTCCAAAGCGCTTACATTTCCTGTTCCCTGCTCCTGAAGCAGAATATAGTTGACACCCACTCCGATAAGATATCCGTACCGGTCCTCCAGCATATTTGAGCCCACAAGCTGCTCTACGCGCATATATTTGCCAATCTGGGTTCTGAGAAACCCGTTTAAGTACTGAAGATTTTCATAACTGATAGATTCCTGATAACCGGGAGGCAGCAGTGGATTATTGGGAACCTGAAACTGCGGCGCTTCCGGAAGAATCGGTTCCGGAATAACACCTGAACCTGTGGCAGTCACTGCTGTTTCTGATAAAAACGGAGGATCCGGCTGACCTGGAATCGTTTCTGCCGCAGGAGCAGTTACAGACGTTTCCGTGCTCATTGCCGGAAAAACTGCATTCATTCCGCTTTGTGGCGCAGAAACGCTCTGCGCCGCTGCAGCGCCCTGCTGCGGCGCAACATTTGTCATCTGAGACAGCTGCAGGCCGGGTGCCGGAGCAAAGGAACCGTTTCCTGTCTGAGAACCGATGGGGGTTAATGTTCCCCAGCTGTTTTCAGCATTACATGGTGTAATCATAATTGTTACCTCTCTTTTTTAATTTTTATGTTTTTGCATATTTAGAAGTCGGAAGATAAAAGCAGTGATTGCCGATCCGGTTGTGTATGACTCCCACATCCGTTGGAAAATATGTGGGACAGGTTGAGCTGTAAGGATTGAAAAAAAACAGAGATCCGTCCACTCCAAGCAGGCGGCCTCCTGCCAGCGCCCAATCTACAATATCATAGTGCTCTTGTGTAGGATTCATATTGTAGACATTCTGTCTGTTATAGGTACCGCTTACGGTCTCCCTCATGCAGACAAACTGACCGGGCTGTGTGATAATATTCCTTACGTCACCGCCATTGCTGACCCGGGCGAATTCCCCGTAATCTATGGTTGCCCGATTCATCACCACAGTGGCAATCGCTTTCATACCATCTTCCCCCTCGCCTCCTGCCTCGCACTGAATCAGTCTGGCAAAAAGCTCACGTGTGTCCATAGGCATAAATCTGTCACCTCGGGATAAAGATTTACTTTATCATATGCAGAAACGTCGAAATATGGTATACTGTTATCGTAAATTGACAAAAGACTTTTGGAGGGAGAGATAAGAGATGTATTTACTGGGAAGTGTTTTTATTCTGCTGATCATGGGACTGATTCTGATTTTTGCCGTAGGATTGCCGATTCTTGCCGCAATTCTGGTCTATCACGATGCGAATAAGCGAATAGACTGTTCACCATGGCTCTGGGCTCTGGCTGCAGCTTTTGTCCCTTGCTATATCGGAGTCATCATATATCTGATCATACGCAAAGACTATCCGCTGAAAAGCGGTGCCGGAGATTTCGGTTACCGGTACAGCGGAAATCATACGGAAAGCTGTTACGACTCTCAGTACGAAGAAGGCGAAAACGCCGGCTTCCGGTACACTGGGAAAAAGCCTTTCCCGACCTGGGCAAAGGCTCTGATCATCATTGTGGCAGTGATTGTCGTGATTTGTCTCATCGCTTTTGCCGTTTCCGCAGTGAAAGCAATTGCAGGCTACAGTGTTATATACAGCAGTCCTTATCACTATGGATTCTAAATACACATCCACAACGAAAAAAGGCCCGGAAAACGGGCCTTTTTATAATTAGGTAAAGCTTTTTAATTTCCGCAGTTGCAGAAGATGATTACTAACAGCAAGAAGAAGAACAATAAGCTAGTATCGATTCCGCCTTCATTGTTGAATAATCCACAGTTGTTTGACATATTATTTCACCTGCTTTTCATAGATTTTACTCTATACTATGAAAAAACATATCTGAAGGTTCCGGTTTTTTGAAAGAGATTTATCTCTGAATATCTCCGCCGGACAGCACGTCGTCATAAACTGCTCTGCTGCCGCCGATAAACTTCGGACGGGTTCTGGCGCAGGTCACATGGGCGCAGCCAATCTCCTTTACAGAAATACGCACAGGTACCGCCACCTTTTTCAGCTGCATTCCAATCAGCGTATCTCCGATGTCCATTCCCGCATCTGCTTTTATTTCTTCTACCGCCACTGGATGCTCTGCATTCTGATATACAGTCATGGCAAAAGATCCGCCGGCATGCATCTGAGGAACCACATTTACGATTTCAGTTCCCGGAAGCAGCGCTTCCCTTTCCACAATGACTGCTCTGTTCAGATGTTCACAACACTGCGCTGCAAGGTAGATTCCTTTTTCTTTCAGAATCGGCATGACACCGTCATAAACAGCCTTAGCCGCATTGATATCGGAATCTTTGCCGATGCGCGCTCCCTTTATTTCACTGGAAGAGCATCCTATAACAAAGATATCCCCTTTTTTCAGTTTTGCCACATCCAGAAGTTCAGTAACAGCGCGGGCCGCCTGCTCTCTGATTTCTTCGTAAGTCATTTTATCACCTTCTTAAAAAAAATTACAGTTTCACTTGCCGTCCCCTTGGGTCTTCTATACATTCCAGCTTTCAAGATACTCCGCCTGCTCATCTGTCAGTTGATCAATTTCAATGCCCCACGCTGCCAGTTTTCTTCTGGCTACCACATCGTCAATTTCTCTGCCCACATCAATTACGGCATTTCTCAGCTGAGTATGATGCTCCTTGATATACAGGGCAGAGAGAGCCTGTACGGCAAAACTCATGTCCATAATTTCTGCAGGATGACCATCGTGAGCAGCAATATTCACCAGTCGTCCTTCTGCAATCACATTGATCCATTTTCCGTTGGAAAGCCTGTATCCCATGATATTCCTGCGGGTTTCCTTTTTCTCTTCGGCTTTTTTCTCCAAATCGTCCATGTCGATTTCACAGTTGAAATGACCTGCATTTGCCAGAATAGCTCCTTCCTTCATGGTCAGCATATGATCCACTGTAATGGTTTTACAGCACCCTGTCGCCGATACAAAAATATCTCCCAGCGGCGCAGCTTTTGCCATGGTCATCACATCAAATCCGTCCATTCTGGCCTCGATGGCCTTCACCGGATCCACCTCGGTAACAATGACTTTTGCTCCCAGCGCACCGGCACGCATCGCAATTCCTCTGCTGCACCAGCCATATCCCACAACCACAACGGTTTTGGCCGCCACGATCAGATTGGTATTAGCCATGATGCTTGTCCATACAGACTGACCTGTTCCGTAACGGTTATCAAAGAGATGCTTGCAGTCCGCGTCATTGACTGCCACCATCGGGAACCTGAGAATTCCTTCTTTCTCCATGGCTTTAAGACGGATAACGCCTGTGGTGGTTTCCTCGCAGCCGCCCCATACATCTTCTGCAAGATCGGGACGTTTCGTATGAATCATTCCCACCAGATCTCCTCCGTCGTCAATGATAATATTCGGTTTATGTTCCAGACACATCTCAATATGACTGCTGTACTCTTCCTGAGTTGCTCCATGCAGCGCAAAGACCATCATACCGCTTTCAGCAAGAGCTGCAGCCACATCATCCTGGGTAGAAAGCACATTGCTTCCCGTCACGGACATCTGCGCTCCGCCTGCCGCCAGTACTTTACAAAGGTAGGCAGTTTTTGCCTCAAGATGGACAGACAGAGAGATCTTTACTCCCTCAAAAGGTTTTGTTTTTAAAAACTCTTCTTCAAGTCCTCTCAGAAGAGGCATATTGTTTCTGACCCATTCAATTTTCTGATGGCCTGACGGCGCAAGGCCAATATCTCTGATTTCAAAATTCTGCATCTTATTCTTTCCTTTTCTAAAACTAATAATCTGTTCCGGCTATCCTCTGCTGTTGCGGCACTGCACGTCAGTAAGTCTGCTGAAACCTGTCTCAATGGGGACATGTCCCATCAGGGTTTCTGCCGGTTCTCCGTCTACAGTAAACCTCACACTTTCCACTTCGGAAAAGGAACCGGTCAGAGTTGCAACAATCTGTGCAATCAGCAGCTGTTCTTCTCTGGCCGTTCCCTGCAGGTTCCTGCTGGAAAAATCAACAGTCACTTCCCCTGCCGCTTCAGTTACAGTATTGATAATGTACTGATCTCTCAATGCAGTTTCTGCATCCTTTGTCTGCGGCAGTTTTTTCGGTTTCAGTTTCTTTATCGCCTTGGTATAAAGCTCTGTGCTGCCGGCACCGGTAATATCCGTTTCCACCATCACCAGCGCAGTCTCAATATCGCCTGAATGAAAAAAATCGCGTCTTACCAGTGCAAGCTTAATTCCGACTCTGGTCCCAAATCCGGTACAGGCTACCAGCAGCGAAATGACTGCCAGCACAATAAAAAAACTGAAAAAAAGTCCTCTCCATGGTACTGTCATAACAGCCACCTTTATTCTACTGTAACACTTTTGGCAAGATTCCTTGGCTTGTCAATGTCTTCGCCCTTTTCTCTGGCTACATAGTATGCAAACAGCTGCAATGGAATTACTGTCAGAAGCGGTGAAACCTCATCGGCACATTTCGGAATATAGATGACCTCGTTGCTCTCCTTCTCAATCTGGGTTCTGCCCTCCTTGGCAATGGAGATCACGTGAGCAAGCCGCGCTTTTACCTCAACGATATTGGAAAAAGTCTTCTCAAAGAGAAAATCCTGAGTTGCCAGCGCAATGACGATGGTTTCCGGCTCCATCAGCGCAATGGTTCCATGTTTCAGTTCCCCCGCAGCAATGGCAAAGGAATTGATATAGGAAATCTCCTTCAGTTTCAGAGAGCCTTCATAAGCCACTGCCGAATCCAGTCCTCTTCCGATAAAAAACACCTGCGTTCTGTTATACAGCACTTTAGCCAGCTGTTCCACCTCACCGGAACGGGCAAGAATCTGCTCAACCTTTTCCGGAACAGCCTGAAGCTCAGACAGAATTCTGTCGTAGTATTCTTTGGTTATGGTTCCCTTCATCTCTCCCATATAAAGGGCGATGAGATAGAGACAGATCATCTGGGTAGTGTACGCCTTGGTGGAGGCCACGGCAATTTCAGGTCCTGCCCAGGTATAAAAGACATCATCCGATTCCCTTGCCACAGAACTTCCCACTACATTGACAATGGAAAGGATTCTGGCGCCTTTGCGTTTCGCCTCTCTGAGAGCTGCCAGAGTATCCAGAGTCTCACCCGACTGGCTGATTGCAATAAACAGCGTATTCTCATCCACAAAAGGATCTCTGTATCTGAATTCAGACGCCACATCCACTTCAACAGGGATTCTTGCCATCTTTTCAATCGCGTATTTGCCTACCAGTCCTGCATGATAGGCTGTCCCGCATGCCACAATGTAAATTTTGCTGAATCTCTGCAGATCCTCTAACGTCAGCGAGATACCGTCCAGTTTAATTCTTCCCTCTTCAGAAAGTCTTCTTTCCAGAGTCTCTCGAATGGCTTTCGGCTGTTCGTAAATCTCTTTCAGCATAAAATGCTCGTAGCCTTCTTTTTCCGCATCCTCCATACTCCATGTTACCTGCAGTACATCGCGCTTAACAGGTTTTCTCTCCTGATCCAGAATCAGAATCTGCTCCGGAGTACAGATAAGCATTTCATTGTTTTCTACCAGATAGATTTTATTCAGGTATTTCAGAAGAGCCGGAATATCGGAAGCCACAAAATTTCCGCCTTTTCCAAGACCTGCAATCAGCGGCGCATCCTTTCTGTATGCCACGATCTTTCCAGGCTCGTCACTGGCAAGCACTACGATGGCATATGCACCCCGCATCATCTTTACGGCCTCATACACTGCATCTTCCAGGGTAGTCTTTTTCAGTACCCCGATGAGGTGAGCGATAACTTCGGTATCTGTTTCTGTCCGGAAGGTCACGCCATGTTCTTTAGACAGCCACTCTTTCAGTTCCACATAGTTTTCCACGATTCCGTTATGTACCACAGCGACGGAGCCGTCTCCATTGATGTGAGGATGAGCGTTGCTGTCCGACGGCGCGCCGTGAGTCGCCCATCTGGTGTGACCGATCCCCGTGGTACCATACAGGTTTTCTCCGGCAATGGCTTCCTCCAGATTGGCAATCTTCCCCCGACGTTTCCTCACAATGAGTCTGCCTTCGTTCTGCAAAGCGATTCCTGCAGAGTCATACCCCCTGTATTCCAGTTTTTTCAGTCCGTCTATGATAATATCCCTGGCATTGTCATGCCCTACGTATCCTACAATTCCGCACATACCTTTATCCTCTCTTTCCCTTTACTCCTTTTCGCTGAACTTTCTGCTGATTAAATCAGCCAGATCGACTGCCAGCTTATGAATTCTTTCAATATCCGTACCCTCAATCATCACGCGAACCAGAGGCTCAGTGCCTGACGGTCTGATCAGTACTCTGCCGCTTCCCTGCATTTCAGCCTCAATTTCACTGATAACCTGCTGAACCTCCGGATCTTTTAAGTAGGCTTTCTTGTTGTCATTTGAAACCTTTGCATTCTCCAGCACCTGCGGAAAAATCTCAATTTCCGCTGAAAGCCGGGAAGGTTTTTCCCCGGAAGCCGCCACAGCTTTGACAAACTGCAGCGATGACAAGGTGCCGTCTCCCGTGGTGGTATAGTTCAGGAAGATAATATGACCTGACTGTTCACCGCCCAGTACACACCCCGTCTGCAACATGGATTCCAGCACATACCGGTCTCCCACACCCGTGACTTCCACCTGTGCTCCGACTTTTTCCTCAATATATTTGTGAAAACCGAGATTGCTCATCACTGTGGCTGTGACCTTGTTCTGAGCCAGTTCTCCCGAGTCCTTGAGCATCTTTGCACAGATACAGATGGTTTTATCTCCGTCGATGACCATCCCTTTTTCATCCACAACAATGAGTCTGTCCGCATCGCCGTCAAAGGCAAGCCCCAGATCAGCTTTCTCTTCAACGACCTTCTGCTGCAGTTTCTCGGGATGGGTGGAACCTATCTGCTCATTGATATTGATGCCGTCCGGTTCACATCCGATAGTCACAACCTCTGCGCCAAGTGCACGATATACCTTCGGGGCTGTCTGATAAGCTGCCCCGTTGGCACAGTCCAGTACAATCTTCCAGCCTCTGAGACTGATATCGATGGTAGAAAGAAGAAATCTGCAGTATAATTCCACCGCATCTTCCTCTGCCTCAATACAGCGTCCAAGAGCC
This sequence comes from uncultured Eubacteriales bacterium, assembly GCA_949289445.1. Classification (GTDB taxonomy): domain Bacteria; phylum Bacillota; class Clostridia; order Peptostreptococcales; family Anaerovoracaceae; genus Senimuribacter. Next base: position 44,284 of record CASEOD010000044.1, on the reverse strand, counting down.
TCTCCCACGGGGTGACTGCCGGGATCGACACCGGATATGATGATATCCTCTATCTTTTCCTCTATGGAATCAGCCAGCTTAAATCCCTGTCCGTTAAAGAACTTAATCCCGTTATATTCGTAAGAATTGTGGGATGCCGAGATAACAATGCCTGCATCTGCATGATAATGCTTTGTCAGAAATGCTACTGCAGGTGTCGGAATCACTCCCACCTTGATCACATTGCCTCCTACTGACAAAATACCTGCAGTCAGAGCATTTTCCAGCATATCCCCTGACAATCTGGTGTCTTTTCCTATTACGATAACAGGACGCTTGTTTTCTTTGCGCAGAACGTGCGCTCCTGCTTTTCCAAGATGAAAGGCCAGTTCCGGAGTCAGTTCTGAGTTTGCGATACCTCTGACGCCGTCCGTACCAAATAATCTGCCCATAAAACTACCTCTTACATTTCCTCTCTGTTTTCTTATTCGATGATGACTTCAATTTCCTCAGGATCCAGCTCAAGTGAAGTATATTCCTTGCTGCACGATGCCTGCAGCGCCACCTGATGGGTCCCCGCATCAAGCTCTGTCAGATCGATAAGAAGAGAAATATCTTCTTTTTCAATCTCCTTCAAATCCTCTTCTTTGCCGTTTAACGTCACCTTAATGTCAGAAACTTCTTTCAGTTCCGCATTGAGACCGTCAGAAAGTCCCTCCATATCAATGTCCGATGTACTCAGTACAATGGTCTTGGAAGCCAGTTTCGTCACGGTTACTCTGACATAAAGCGAATCTGCCGACCTGTTCGAAACCTGTACTCCCTCCGGTAAAATCGGTATGATTTCGACCGATGTATTCTTCGTAATTCCGGAAATATCAACAGTCTCAGAGGTTACGGTTTCTATTGCATCCAGATCGCTGCTTTTTCCTTTGATGGTGATGGTCTTCGGCGCGGAAACACTGCGCTCCACATCTCCGTCTCCATTATCATTTACAGGAACTTCCAGATTTACTGTCTTCAGGTTGGCAAGCTGCGCTGTTACCTGAACCGTTCTGGCTGAAAGTTCAAGCCGTTCTATTTTATTTCCGTCTGCATCGACCGGAGTCAGTCTGCTTCCAATGGTCTTCAGAGACTCTTTGACTTCACCTTCTCCTACCAGTGCTCTCACATGATCCACCTTTTCCACCAGAGACTCCGCTCCTGTCACAGTTACCTTGCTCCGGTTCATTTCTATGGTAATCGGCTCCTGATCAGAATCAAAGTTACCTTCGTACTCCGGAATGATCTCGATCTCTCTGGAGATGCTTGCCTCGACTGTAATGGTCACCTTGTTCAGACTCTTATCTGCAAGTTCTACATTATCGGGAATCCGGATATTGATTTTCAGCTGATTCTCTCCTTCCGCAGCCTCTGCAAGATCGACTGTGGCAGTGATTTCCTTTTCATCGATTCTGTTGATATCCGCTCGCGCACCTGTCAGCGTCACATTTACAGTCTCAGCGCTGACATCTACCAGTGCCAGATTGTCGTCTGCAAGGTTCTGCTCATTGATCAGCTGAATGGGAATGTCACGAAAGGTTCTGGTGTCCTGAGGATTGGTTTCCCCAATAACATATGCCCACAGTCCCACAGCTATGAGCAGGGAAAGAACGATATTGAATTTCTTGTTACTTAACATAATTCCTGCCCCCTGTGTTCTTTCCTTCGTTTTTTCCGCCCAGCCTGTGTCTGATTTTTCCCAGTGTTCCTGCCTGCCGGTTTTCTTCTCCTGTCAGATACAGATTCAGCAGCGTTTTCTCCACAGTTTTTACATCGAGAAAACGGGTAAGTTTTCCGTCAATGGCCATGGAGATAATCCCCGTTTCTTCACTGACAATCAGTGCAATTGCATCGGAGTTCTCTGTGATTCCGATGCCTGCCCTGTGGCGGGTTCCAAGACTCTTGTTAAGATTTTTATTCTGTGTCAGCGGAAGCACGCAGCCTGCCGCAAAAATTTTATCTCCTCTGATGATGGCCGCTCCGTCATGCAGCGGGGCTCCCTCATAGAATATATTGCCCAGAAGCTGAGCAGATATATCTGCATTCAGTTCTGTTCCCGATTCTGCAATATCAGCCAGAGCTGTTTCTCTTTCAAGAATAATCAGCGCTCCGGTTTTGCTTGCGGAAAATTCATCCACTGCCTTGACAAATTCATCGGTGAGAGCCTTTGCCTTCTCTTTGTCCATCTGGCCGAAAGGCGCTTTTACGATTTTACTCCTGCCCACATACTCAAGACCGCGGCGCAGTTCAGGCTGAAAAACCACAACCAGAGCAATGATACCCATGGTCATGGTACCTCGAAGTATCCAGTTCAATGCATACAGATTGAGAATATCCGAAAGGAAAAAGGTGGCGACCAAAACCAGAAGGCCCTTTACAAGCTGCTGCGCCCTTGTATCCCTGATAAAGCCAAGCACTTTATAGACAATAAATGCGACAATTAAAATATCTAAAACATCGTTGAATCCGATGCTCGAAGCAATGTTCTCAAAAAAGTTTTTCATACTTGTTCCCCTTATCCGTAACTCATAATAATTTTACCGTAAAAAACCGAAAAATTCAAGGGAAATGGAAATGAAATCCTGTCGAATCCTCTGCAAAATGTTTAAGATTTACGCGCTCTGAACAGGTAAAAAAACACGGAGGAAGAGATGTCAGAACTGTGCGGCCGCCTGCCCATACCAAAGAAACGGCATAGCCGTAAGGCTGTGCCGTTTCTGTAAAATAATCGATACAACTATATACATGCTGCCGAAAGACAGCTGTTATTGTCTAATCAATATGTTGTTTCCAATACTCCGTAGTTTCCGTCCTTTCTGCTGTATACCACATTGACGCTGTCGGTTTCCATATCCAGGAAAACGAAGAAATTATGCTGCAGCATCTCCATTTCCAGAATCGCTTCTTCTACAGTCATCGGAGTCAGTTCGAATTTCTTGGTTCTTACCACCTTGACCTCTTCAATTTCTTCCTCCATCTGCGGCAGATATTCAAATTTCAGCGCTTTGTTATCGTTATATCTTTTCTGCAGCTTTCCTTTGAATCTGGCCATCTGACTGGACAGCTTATCCACAACCCTGTCAATACCCTCATAGATGTCTGCCACAACTTCCTCTGCCCTGAAAACAGCTCCTTTGGCGTTAATTGTCACCTCAATCTTGTCTTTGCCTCTCTCCTGAGATAATACCGCATTTACAGTAATATCATCTGAAAAATACTTTCCCAGTTTGTCGAATTTCTTCTCCATTGTGTCCTGTAAATGCTTGTAAGTATTAAAATTCTTACCTGTGATGATTACCTTCATTTGATGACCTCCTTAGCCGATCTTAAGGCTGAAGCGCCGATTTTCTCTTCCGGCCTCAAGATTATTTTGTTTGATTCTATTGTAACATATTTATCTGAAAAATCATACAGTTATTTTATGTATTTTCAGTGATATTTTATGGCGGTTTCACAAAACGCCCATACTGCAAAACAAAGACGGTATGACAGTTGTCCGGCTGACCTGGTCTTTGCCCCCACACTTGCCTTTACCGGGATTTTCCCGAGGACTTACTTCTAAGCTACGCCATGATCACTGCCGCCTTGCGGTTCAGCTTACGTGGATCCCTTTGCCCGTAACTGGCTTGGATTTTCAACCACAGACCCGGACAACTGTCATACCGTCCTTTATCTTGCTGCAAAAGCCAGCAGATGAACATCTGCCGGCCGGACTTCCTCCAGTGCGCTGATGCACTGCCCGGCGGTGCTTCCGGTGGTGAAAAAATCATCCAGAAGAAGAATCCTCTGTCCTTCCAGCAGAGTAACATATTTTTTATTTACCGCAAACTTGCCTTTTACATTGATCTTTCTTTCCATAGGGCTGAGTCCCCGCATAGGTCTGGTGTCCTCGGTTCTGAGAAGTCCGCGGGAAATACACGGCCTGCCGGTCAGCTTTCCCAGACAATCACCTATCAGAGCAGCCTGATTGAATCCTCTTTTCTTTTCTTTTCGGGAAAAAAGCGGAACCGGGACGATCACGTCAAAGTCCGGTCCTGCCATTGCCAGCCGATCTGCCATTATTTCTGCCAGATCTCGGGCAATATAGGTTTTTCCGTTATATTTCAATGCAAAAATCAGCGTTCTTGCATACAGACCGTATTCCGCACAGCGCAGAGTCTTAATCCCGTTCAGCACCCGTACGTCTCCCGTATCCCATCTGATATGGGAAATGCAGTGATCGCACAGATGATAGGTTCTGGTTTCATCAATCAGATTACCACAGCAGATACAGTACAGTGCAGGGGGATACAGCAGATCAAGTCCGCGCTCCGTCAGGGCGGAAAACCACTTTGCAATCAGAGTTCTTCCGTTTTCACTCATCCGGTCACCTCCATCAGCTCCTGCAGTCTGTATTTGAGTCCGGAATACCTGAGCTTAATGCGATTGTTGTCAATCATCGCATTCATTTTCTGCTGGGAACCCACAAGGACCACAACTTTTTTTCCCCGTGTCACTGCTGTATAGAGAAGATTTCTGGTTGCAAGCACCGGAGGAAACCAGGAAACGGGCATGACCACAACCGGAAACTCACTACCCTGACTCTTATGCACTGTGATGGCATAAGCATGCTCCAGTTCGTCAAGCTGAGAAAAATCGTAAGTGGCGTACTTATCCTCGTCAAAGATAACTGTCATTTGGCCGTACTCTTTGTCAATCTTTTCGATGAAGCCCACATCTCCGTTAAAAACTCCCTGGCCTTCCGAAAAATCCCTGCGTTTTTTCCAGCCCAGTTCGTAATTGTTTCTGATCTGCATGACCTTGTCGTTTTCACGAAAGACTCTGTCTCCCGATTTTTTTTCCGCCAGATCCTCTCTGGGCGGATTCAGTGCCTGCTGAAGAATCTTATTAAGCGCCATGCTTCCCAGATTTCCCTTGCGGACGGGAGTCAGCAGCTGAATATCCCTGACCGGCACAATTCCGTCGTAGTAGTCCGGAAGTCTCTTTGTGATGAGCTGAAGCATCAGTTCAACCATCTGTGTCTCAGAGGATCGTTCCATGAAGAAAAAATCCTTGTCCCGGCTGTTCAGAAACGGATATTCCCCCTGGTTGATTCTGTGCGCATTGACGACGATCATGCTTTCCTGCGCCTGTCGAAAGATTTCTTTCAGCATAACCGTATGGACATATTCACTTTCGATAATATCACGAAGCACATTTCCGGCTCCCACTGAGGGCAGCTGATCATAGTCTCCGACCATAATCAGACGTGTTCCCGGCCTGATTGCTTCCATTAGTCCCTGCATCAGCATCAAATCGATCATGGAAGCTTCATCAACAATGACTACATCATATTTCAGCGGGTCCTCACTGTTTTTCCCAAACCGCATGGAATCATCGCCCGGACTGTGAGAATATTCCAGAAGACGGTGTACCGTGGAGGCGTAATGACCGCTGGTTTCCGTAATTCTTTTGGCGGCTCTTCCCGTCGGGGCAGCAATGGCAACTTTGAAGCTGCTCTGTTCAAAAATATTGATCAGCGTGTTGATAATAGTGGTTTTCCCTGTACCCGGTCCTCCTGTAATCACTGACAGTCCGCTGGTGAGTGAGCTCTTAACCGCATAAATCTGCTGTGGGGAAAGCTCAATGCCGCTTTTCGCCTGCGTCATCTTTATCATACTGTCTATATCCACCGACAGAGGTTTCAGAGGTGCTCCCGAAACTGCCGCAATACTCCGGCAGACTTTCTGTTCAGCCAGATAATAGGGGTACAGATACACCACAGTCTGTCCCTGCAGGGTATCCATCTGAACCGCTCCGTCAAAGGCCAGTTCCACCATAGTGTCATAGACCATGTCTCTCGATACATCCAGAAGCTGTCCCACCTTCTCGCAGAGCTCTGTCACCGGCATACAGGTGTTTCCTTCTCCCGCATAATAATTCAGGCCGTATATTATACCGCTCTTTATTCGGAAAGGACTTTCTTTTTCAATTCCCATTTTCATGGCAATACCGTCCGCTTTCCGAAAACCGATACCACTTACTTCCTCTACCAGTCTGTAAGGATTTTCACAGATCAGTTCAACAGCTTCAGTCCCGTAAATCTTATACAGTTTCAATGCATACTCCGTGGAAACTCCCAGTTTCTGAAATTCCATGGACACATTGGCAAACTCTCTGTGTGCGGCAAAGGACTCTGCGATCGCCTCCGCTTTCTTTGCACCGATTCCGCTGATCTGTGACAGCTTTTCCGGTTCCTCTTCCATAATCCGCAAGGTATCACTGCCGAATCCCTCCACAATGGCAGAAGCAGTTTTCGGGCCGATTCCTTTTATCACACCCGACGCAAGAAATGCCTCGATACCGGCCGTTTCTGTAGGCAGCATCTCCTCAAACTCTGTAAAAGAAAACTGTTCTCCGTAAGACGGATGTACTTTAAAAGAGCCCCGCAGCTTGTACCGGGCTCCCTTAATGCAGGAAGGAAGATATCCGACTGCTGTAAAATATTCGTCCTCGGTCTCCATCACCGCAATAGTATATCCGTTATCCTCGTTGTGAAAGATGATCTCAGCGATAATCCCCTGTTTTTCTTCCATATCTGATGAACCTATCTTACCCAGTTTACATATCTGAGTTTTGCCGCCAGCTTGTTTCTGGCATATTTTTTCGAATACTTAAGTAATACGTCCCTGTGATTGTTCTTCGGATTCTTGTGTACCAGTGCCACTACCAGATTCAGCACTTCTTCAGCCTGTTCCGGCGTCTCGACAATTCCCGCTTCCAGCAGATCGTTGGCATCGATGACCAGATCCTCAGCAAAAACAGGTTCCCTGCCGCCGGTAATCTTGCCAAGCATATAGTTTCTGGACTCCACCTTCATGGTAGGCTGATCATAGACGATTCTCACCGCCTTTCCGAGATTATGGAGATACATGTACCGTTCTTTTCCCATCTTGTGGAGAAAACGTTTAAACTCTTTATCCGTATTCAGGAAATTGATATCGATGATTTTTTCCACTCCGTCGATAAGATGCGTTCTGGTCTTTTCATCAAACTCCATTCTGTCGATGGCGGGCAGAGCCCGTTTTTTCGCAATGGCAGTGTAGAGCAGCCCCAGTCTTCTTTCTCTGACCGGTCTGGTCTTGTCAATATTGTCACAAAGGGTATTAAAAGAACGAGTATCCGACATGGACATTTTTCGCGCAGTCTCTTCCCCGAGAACAACTGCGATAAGTCCCGTTCCTGCCAGCATTTTCAGACCTTTTCCGGCATGATCTGAGGTCAGAATCCGTTCCAGTTCCGTCCTGACCGTTTTAGGTCCCTCTGTTTCCGTCTTCTTAAGGAGCAGTCGCCAGTTATCCATGGCATCAAACACTGATTTGTGGAGATCGAAACCGGTCTCTGCCGCGATTCTGACAGCGGCCATCATGGCTTCAGGTTTCTTTTTAAAAATCTCGTCGGCGTCTCCGGTGGTCCGAACCAGTTTTGCCTTGATGTCTTCTCGTCCTCCGAAAGGATCTGCAAACCCCCTGTCCGGATTGTCGGCCATGGCATCAAGAGTAAAGATGTTTTCTGCCAGCACCGTGTCCAGATCCCCCTCAAAAGGTTTCACATCCACGATACTGCCTTCAAGCACCGCAGGTTCGTCTTCATCCTCGCCGGGAACTTCATAAGTAAAATCCAGACGGAGAGCCTGCTGTTTTCTGCCGATAATTTTTCCGTCAGGAAACAGCCGCTCCAGATCGGAAAGCCCTGCACGAGTAATCAGATCCCAGTCATAGGTCTGTTCTCCCATGATTACCGTTCTGACACACTCCCCTGCCGCATAAGTCTCGAATCCTTCTTTTTCCAGCGTTTTCAAAACCCCCAGAACATCTTTGTCAAATTTTATCATTTCCGGTTCCTCCATTTTCTTCAGATTGGTAAGACGGCTTATAAATTCTTCTGTTGTCCAGCGTCCATACTCTGTCGGAGAACTCACCCGCCTCCACGCCGTTTAAGGCATCTTCCATATCAAACATTCTGGCATCCAGAATATCCAGATAATGCAGTACCTCTGCCTCCGGAAACATGGGCTTTTTCGGACTTCCAAACTCCGGTTCATAGTGGTGAGACAAAATCATATGCTCCAGCAGCAGCGTCTTCTCGCGGGGAATTTCAAGTTCACCGCAGACCCGATCCAGCATCTTGATGCCCTGTACGATATGACCGAGCATCTGTCCTTCAAAGGAATAACCCGGTGAAACTCCGTATTCATTGGAGAGAATCTCATTGAGTTTCTCCATATCGTGAAGAATCACTCCTGCCGCCACCAGATCTCTGTCAAGAGCGGTATAAACTTCACAGACCCGAAGTCCGGTCATCAGCATTCTTTTTACATGATACAGCAGTCCGCCGTACTCTGCATGATGATTTCTCGATGCTGCCGGATAATACATCAGTCTGTCTCTGTTCTCTTCCAGAATCTTTGTGCAGAGCCTTCGAAGATCCTGATCCTGCATGTCCTCTGCAGTCTGATAAATAAACCGGTACATGGACTCGGAAGATTCCGGCGCCGCTTTAATAAAATCGGAAATATCCAGATCGTCCTCCTGGTTGCTCATGCGGATTCTTCCGATGCGCAGCTGTGTCTGACCCTGCCAGTCTGTCACCTGGGCTCTGACTTTGATGATGTCTCCTTCTTTAATCTGTGACAGCAGCGGAAGTTCAGCCTCGGCAATATCCCATTTCTTTGAATTCACTTCACCGCTTCTGTCTCCCAGCAGCACGTCAAAATACTGTTTTTTGTTGGAACCGAGCTTGATGCCCGCACTCTTTACCATAAAAAAGTCAGTGACCTCAGTCTGACTTTTCAAATCTGCCGCATAATATTGTTTCATTCCATCGTCTCCATAAAAAAATTCACTATACTAATTATATAACATTTATTCCAATTAGTATAGTGATCAAATTGTGAAGATCTTTTACCTGCAGATCTCCTCAGCCTTCCGGCGGGAAAGGCTGAGGACTGCAGCCATATATGCTTCTTCTTTTGTATCCTTCCGGTCTCCCTCTTGCTTCTTTCCGTTCTCTGCCGGGTTTTTCTGCACTTTTTCTACGCTTTTTTCAGTGCCACGCTTGCCTTAAACAGATCGCCGTCTATGACAATGCTGAAACTGCCGTTCATCAGTCCTGTCAAATCTTTTGCAATTGAGAGTCCCAGTCCGCTTCCCTCTGTGTTTCTGGATTCATCCCCCCGTTTGAAACGTTCCATCAGCTCGTCGGCGCTGATATTCAGCTGTTCTTTTGATATATTCTTGACATCCAGACAGATCATTCCGTTTTCCTCCAGAATATCCATGTAGACTCTGCTTCCGGGCAGAGCATATTTGCTCACGTTGGTCAGCAGATTCTCAATGACTCTCCAGAGCAGCTGTCCGTCAGCCATCACATACACTGATTCCGCTCTGTTTGTAAAAATAACATCCAGATTCTTTTCGGACAGCCGTTCCTCCATCTCCGCCAGCGCCTGATTTACAATGGAGGTCATCTCAAGTCTGATCAGATCTACCGGAATGTTTCCACTGGAAGCCTTGGCTGCCTCAAAGAGATCGTCTGTCAGTTTCCTCAGTCTCTGCGTCTTTTCGTCTATAATCTTCAGATACTCTTCTGCATTTTCGCTTTCAAATCCTTCTGTTTTCAGCAGATCTATATAGGATATCATAGAGGTCAGAGGCGTCCTCAAATCATGGGATACATTAGAGATGAGATCAGTCTTCATCCGCTGATTTTTCAGTTCGTTCTGTACTGCGATATTCATTGCCTGAGAAATTTCATTGATACTTTCCGCAAGCCTGTCCAGTTCGCCGTGATCATCGACAGGAATCTGGTAATCCAGATTTCCCGCATTGATCTCTGCCACACCATCTTTGACCGCCTGATACTTTCTGACCCACTTGGGTACAAAGATGAAAATTGCGATGAACACCGGAATCATTCCGAACCAGGTTGCTGACAGAAGAACACAGATCACACAGGCACCCATCACTTTCAGGAAGACACCCTCACTGTCTTTGGCAGCTTCATACAGATACCAGAGAAACCTTCCCACAATGGTGTTTTTCCAGAACATATGCGCTTTCAGTTTCTTTACGACAGACTGGACAATGAGGAGAAACAGTCCCATCAGTACCAGATTCCCCGTCAGCATAAAGAGCAGTTCCAGCCATCTTGGCTCAAATCCGTTATTGTCTGCGGTCAGACCTGACCATGCTGCCGCATCTTCAAGCTGTTTCTCACTCAGCAGCGCCAGCAGGCTTTCCTTATACCAGCTGCCCGATGTCAGCCAGTCAACATGTACTATGGCCAGAAGCCCGATTCCGGTACCTATAATGAACAGTGCCGCCACCTGCAGATCAGTAAATATCCGATCGAACCGGTTCAGCAGTATTCTCCCTCCATCGTCTTTTCGGCCTGTCTTTATCAGTGAAATCACGATAAAAACCAGCGCAGCAAAGACTGAAGAAACGACAATGATCCAGACAGTCGAGATCACCTCATCCAGTCCCTTCACTTCTACTGTCTGAAAATACTCGTATCCGCTGCCGTCGGTCATGATCTCTCCCACATTGTATTTCACACTGTAGGCCAGACAGAGAGCACAGATGGCAAAACATGCGATCTCTGCCGCAATTACAGCCAGCACGGAACTGCCTCCCCAGATAAAACTCCTATAACTTCTCAATTTTGTATCCAATTCCCCACACCACCTTCAAATATTTTGGACTTTTGGGATTGATCTCAATCTTTTCTCTGATCCTTCTGATGTGTACGGCAACCGTATTCTCCGGATTGTATGCCGGTTCTTTCCACACATTCTCATAGATCTGCTCCATGGAAAACACCTTTCCCGCATTTTCCGTCAAGAGTTTCAGAATCCCAAATTCAGTCGGAGTCACGGTGACGGGCTCCCCGTCAACCCGCACCGTCTTCTCTTCATCATCGATCTCAAGTCCCCCTGTTTTGTAAACCCCGCGTCTCTTTTCCATACTTCCCAGATCCACATATCTTCTGAGCTGGGATTTCACCCGGGCAATCAGTTCCAAAGGATTGAAAGGTTTTGTCATATAATCGTCTGCGCCGACATTTAATCCGGTAATTTTATCATAGTCCTCTGATTTTGCCGAAAGCATGATGATGGGAATATTCTTTTCTTCCCGAATCCTCATCGTCGCCTGCATTCCATCCATCTTAGGCATCATCACATCCATGATGATCAGGTGCAGCTGATGAGTCCTGACAATATTCAGAGCCTCTATTCCGTCAAAAGCCTTGAGAACCGAATATCCTTCATTTCTCAGATAAATCTCAATGGCTCCCGCAATTTCTCTGTCGTCATCACAAACAAGTATATTCATCACCTGTGTCTCCTTTCGTTCTTCTTTTTTATCCTAACACTTAAATATTACAAAGCGGTGGGGTGAATTCTTACGATATTCTTAATTCAGTGTAACAAGGCTTTTTCCAATTGTCAAAAAAAATCAGCCCTCCGGCTGATGTGATGCCCGCTGACATCTCAAACCGGAAGGCTAATCCGTTTCCCGTTCCAAAAGCTTTTTTATCTTTGCAAAAGCTCTTGTTTCCAGGGTTTTTACGGTATTGTAGTTAAGCTGAAGCATTTCTGCAATTTCTACCAGCGAAAACCCCTGATCAAAACGCAGCCAGATAATGTCCGGAACCGGAGATTCAAAACTGTTTACTATTGACTTGATGGTATCCCTGTCAACACCGTGTTCCATGACACACCACAGTTTATAGCTGCTGCTCTCAAACGGTTCCCATTCTTCGGAAACACAGTCGGAATGATTGATTTCCAACTCTTCGATTTTTCTCCTCTGTATGCCACAGGAGATCATCTTCCGATAAGCTATCTTATATAGCCAGGCATTGATTTTTTCAGGCTCCCGAAGTTGGTGAAGGCCGTTATATGCCGCGATAAAAACTTCCTGTACAAAATCTTCACGGACTGATTCGGGAATCTCAAAGTAGACTGCGAGCTGTTTCATCAGACCAAGCTTGCTGCAGAGAAGAGATTCGAGCTCTTCCGGCGGTTTAGTTGGATTCATCGGAAAGAACTGCCTTGATATAGTATTTTACAATCTGCTCCAGATACTGAAGCTGTGTCAGATTGCAGCGATCCAGAGATGCCAGCAGTTTCTCCTTCAGGAGTTGCCGTTCTCCTTCATCATCCGACGGTCCTCTGCCGCCGGCAAGAAGATAATCCGCAGATACGTCAAGTGCCTGTGTCAGAAGATAAAGATTTCTGATGGATACCCCTTTTTCTCCATATTCCAGATCTGCGATAAACTTTGGCGAGAGATCGAGATACCCTGCAAGTTCCTCTCTTGTCAGTTTGCTCAGTTCCCTCTGACTTCGGATTCGTCTTCCCATTTCAATGTAGTTTAACTGCTTTAGTTCGTGAATGTGCTTCATCATGCTTCGAAATGTTCTCCCTATATTACTTAGTCCGGCCTTCATTGTTATAGTTTATGGGCACTTTGCAATTTAATAAACAACCCTTCGGGAGAATTTACTATAACCAGTAAGGGAATCAAAATTTTTTTGCAAAAAATGTCGAAATTTGAAACTTTTTGCGATAAAAAACACTCTATACTTAATGAAGGAATAGGTTCATCACGAAATCCAAAAATAGGAGGTCTATGCAACATGAAAAAAACACCGCAGCAGTGTATAGCAGGCAACCTGAAATATCTGAGACAGTATTACGGTTATACACAATGGAAACTGGCAGAGCTTATGAATATCGGCAGAAGCACATATACAGCCATGGAACTGGGCAACAAAGTTCCGCGGGTGGATCTGCTGGTCAAGCTGGCAGAGATCTATCACATCAATATCGATACACTTTTCGAAACAAATACCCGGAAATTTATCAGAGAAATCACTCTGGCCAATGCCAACAGCCGCCAGATTATCGAATTTGTGGATCTATATCACAGGCTTTCTCCTTTTTCACAGGGCTGTCTGTTTGAAAAAGCCTCCGAACTGCTGATAAAGGAGCAGGAAAACCGCCGATAACTGTCGGCATTTCAAATATTGCGTAAACACAAAACTGCTTATCTCAGAGGAAGTTTTATCTGAAAATAAGCAGTTCTTTTGATGTGTTCGTCTGTTCCGGCATCATCACCGGTGTTTCTTCGGCAAGGCGAAAACCATGACGAGGGTGGAAACAATCATGGTTCCTGCCAGAATCAGCAGAGGCACTGCTGCTGACGAAATCTGCGTTCCCGCAAAGGTTTCAGCCTCTGTTTCCCTTACTCCTGCGGCAATCAGATATCCCAATGCCAGTATTCCGCTGATTAAAGTTACAGCCAGCGCGCCGCAGGCCACTTTGCAATTCCCCTTCAAAACTCTCATCTCCCATTCTGTTTTTCATAATCACACTGCGCAGCTCCCTTGCCTTTTGCAGTTTTATTATAGCAGATTCTCTTAGTCTTTCCATGTTCAGCCCTTACAATACCCTTACATTTTTGTAAGTTTCCCATCAAAGAGAATTTGCTTTTCCATCTGTGATTATGATAGAATAAATCTGTGAAGTTCTCATGGAGTCTGTGTAGATATTTTCTCACAGAAAAAGAACAGAAAAAACATTGAAGGAGATTTGTTCCTGCCGCAGTAGCGGCCGGCAGCGGGAAAATACTATGAAATTTTGTCTGTTTGGAGCCAGCAGCGATAAAGCTGCGCCTTATTACTATGAAAAAACAGCCGAACTCGGAAGGGAAATGGCACGTCGGGGAATCGGCATGGTCTTCGGAGGAGGCGCTACCGGCATGATGGGTGCTGCCTGCCGGGCTGTAAGCCTTGAAGGCGGAGAAATTATCGGAATTGCTCCCCATTTTTTCAATAAACAGGGAGTTCTTTCAGACGAGTGCACCGAACTGATTTTCACCGATACCATGCGACAAAGGAAACAGCTCATGGAGGAGCTTTCCGACGGATTTATCGTCACACCGGGCGGCATCGGCACTCTGGAAGAGTTTTTTGAAATCTATACTCTTCTGCAGCTGGGCCGCCATCAAAAGCCTGTTGCCCTTTACAATATCGGCGGATACTATGACAGTCTGATCTCCCTCCTTCGTCATACAGTATCAGAAGGATTTCTTTCTGAAGAATGTCTTTCCCTGCTGGGGATATTCGAGGAACCTGAAGACCTGCTTGACTATCTTTCCTCCAGAGCAGGCAGCAAAGGAGAATAAACGATGAATCATACAAAGGAAAACATTGCGTCAGTATTTCTTGATCTTCTGGAATCAAAACCCATTGACAGAATTTCCGTCAAAGACGTGGTGGAGGTCTGCGGCATCACAAGGCAGACTTTCTACTACCACTTTACGGACATCTTTGATCTTCTCAGCTATGCATTGGAAAAAAAAGAAGCCTGTCTGCTTCAGAAAACCGAAACCACTTCTGACCTGCGGGAAGGTCTGCGGATCATTATCTCTGCTTTTATTGAAAACAAAAGATTTTTCCAGAATCTGATGAATTCGCAGAACAGAGAACAGGCAGAAAGAATTCTTCTCTCTGCGGCTCGTTCCTGCCTTCAGAAGCAGGCTGCGGAAAAAGAACTTTTTTCTCAAATCAAATACGCAGACATGGACATCACACTGACCTTCCATGCCTATGCCCTTTTCGGCGTACTCTACGAATACTGCAGGAAGAAGGATGTCGATGTTGATCTGCTGGCAGACCAGCTCTGTCGTCTGGTTCAGGGCAATATGCTGACAGAATAATGTGCCTTCTTCTACTCTTTCTTCAGCCTGCTGTCTCCTCCCTTTATCCTGATCTTCTTTCTCTGTACGGCCATCTGTCTCAATTCCTCAAAGCTCTCCCGGAACCTTACGGAAACGGCACTTGGGTTTCGCCTGAGTATCTGCAGTATCTTTTCATATCGCCTGTCTCTTCGATGCTCCAGTTCGATTTCTATTCTGTGAATCTGCTCTTTCAGATTCTGAAATTCCTCAATGCCCTCCAGCAAAACTTTTAAATCCAAAGCAGACTGAAAAGCTCTGGTTGCATCTGCCGCAAAAACTATCACACACAGCAGAGAAAGCAGATCAGCCCAGACTTCCGGAATCTGCAGCACCAGTTGCTCCACAAACGGATGCAGCACTTTGACAAGAAAAACAGAAAAGAGTCCCCATGCCAGTGAGCATTCCGGACAGATATAACCCTTCAGATTAAATCTGTGACTGCTGTAATCCCAGTATCTGACGTGAAGCTGCCTTTCCATTGCCGCTCCCGTAAGATACTCCAGTGCCGTGGCGCCCAGCATTCCCAGCAGAAAAACAAGAAACAGATTTGAAGATACAGGCAGAGTCAGCCAGAGTACGATTACTGCTCCGAATCCATAGATAGGCACAATCGGTCCTCTCAGAAATCCTCTGTTAATCCACTCGCCTTTCTTTACAGATACATAGCATGATTCCCACAGCCAGCCTAAAAAACAGTATAAAAAAAAGAATAACAGCCACTGTGACTGAGTATACACCATATTCAGCCCTCCCTTTTGTGCTTTTCAGAATACTACTGCAAAACAGGAAAATCCATAATCAGTTTCTGTCTTCTGTCTTTACACAAAGGCGGAAGTGTCATAATTTCTTACATTTCGAGCAATCTGTAAGGACATTGGCACCAGATTAACAATGGAAGACCTCCCGCTTGTATGTTATATAGTTATAGAAATGAAACGGAGGTAACTTATGAACGAAGTAAAGACACCAAAAAAACCTTTACTGTATTATTATGGAATTGTCCTGCTGGTACTGATTCTGTTCAATGCTATAGCAATGCCTTATCTGGCTCAGCGTCAAATCACAGAGGTGGATTACGGTTCTTTCATCAAAATGACGGAAAGCAAAAAAATCGGTCAGGTGGAAATCACAGATAATCAGATCCTGTTTACCAATAAAGACGGCACAAAAATTTATAAGACGGGGCTGATGAATGACCCGGATATGACACAGCGGCTATACGAATCGGGAGCCAAGTTCTCCAGCAAAATTTATGAAGAAATGTCTCCTCTTCTCAGTATTCTTCTCAGCTGGATACTGCCCCTGGTCATTATCGTTTCCATAGGACAGTTCATGTCCAAAAAACTGCGTGACAAAGCAGGCGGCGGAAGCAGCGCCATGATGTTTGGAATGGGAAAATCCAGCGCAAAAGTGTATATCAAGTCTTCAGACGGCATCAGTTTTTCTGATGTTGCCGGAGAGGATGAGGCAAAGGAAAGCCTTTCTGAAATTGTAGACTACCTTCACGATCCGGGGAAATATGAGCAGATAGGCGCTGCCATGCCAAAAGGTATTCTGCTGGTAGGTCCACCCGGAACCGGAAAAACTCTGCTTGCAAAGGCTGTGGCCGGTGAGGCTAACGTTCCTTTCTTTTCCATCTCCGGTTCAGAATTTGTGGAAATGTTTGTAGGTATGGGCGCTTCCAAGGTCCGGGATCTTTTCAGACAGGCCAAAGATAAAGCTCCCTGCATTATCTTTATCGATGAAATAGATGCCATCGGCAAGAAACGTGACGGACACATTGGCGGAAATGACGAGCGCGAACAGACTCTGAACCAGCTTCTTACCGAAATGGACGGATTTGAAGAAAATACCGGCGTTATCATACTGGCTGCAACCAACAGGCCGGAATCACTGGATGCTGCTCTGACAAGACCGGGCAGGTTTGACAGAAGAGTTCCCGTCGAACTTCCCGATCTTCACGGCAGAGAAGAAATCCTGAAAGTCCACGCCAGAAAAGTTAAAACGGAAGAATCCACAGATTTTGAAAAAATTGCCCGTATGGCCTCAGGAGCATCGGGAGCCGAACTTGCCAATATCGTCAATGAAGCGGCTCTCAGAGCAGTGCGCAACGGCAGTGAAAAAGTTACGCAGGCGGATTTTGAGGAAAGTATAGAAGTAGTTATCGCCGGATATCAGAAGAAAAATGCCATTCTCACTGAACAGGAAAAATGGACCGTCGCATATCACGAAACCGGTCACGCTCTGGTGGCAGCCTTGCAGTCTCACTCAGCTCCCGTTCAGAAAATCACCATCATTCCCCGTACTTCCGGCGCACTGGGCTATACCATGCAGGTTGAAGAAGGAAATCATTATCTGATGACGAAAGAAGAAATAGAGAACAAAATCGCCACTTACACCGGGGGCAGAGCGGCGGAAGAAATTATCTTCGGAACCTGCAGCACAGGCGCTTCCAATGACATCGAACAGGCCACAAAACTGGCGCGGGCAATGATCACTCGCTATGGAATGAGTCAAAGCTTTGACATGACTGCTTTGGAAACTGTAAACAATCAATATCTGGGCGGTGACACTTCGCTCGTCTGCTCTTCTGAAACTCAGACAGAGATAGACAGACAGGTCATGGCCATAATTAAGGAACAGCATGAAAAGGCATTATCCATTCTTGAGGAAAACCGCAGGAAACTGGATCAGCTCGCCCATTACCTGTATGAAAAAGAAACCATTACCGGAGAAGAGTTTATGAAGATCCTCAGTGAAAGTGAATCATAAAATCTCCGCAGCAAAAGACTGCCTGAAAAAATTTTCAGGCAGTCTTTTTGACTGAAACAGAAATCCCATCAGCATTTATCCGCCCAGTCTCTCAGCCAGGCGGCAAAAGCTCTGCCCAGTTTTTCATGATTCATCTCATCCAGATGAAGTCCGTCAGCCTTTCCCGCTGTCGCATACCGTGCGGCATCGAAAAAATAGAAATTGTTCTCTTTTGCCTGTGCGGCAAAAGCCCGAGAAAAAGATTTCGATTTTTCAACAGTCAGTTCACCCTCAAACTCCCAGCCGAAAGGACCTGTCAGCAGCGCTTCTCCCACTTCTATCGGTGACATCAGCAGATACTGACAATTGCTTTGAGGATATTTGCTTTCCGCCACCTGACGGGCTCTTTTCAGGATCTCGGCAGCGCCGGCAGCAATCTCATCGGGAGAACGCCCAAAAACCGCTTTCAAATCATTGGTGCCAACCATCACGCAAATCAGATCCAGAGGCAGATGTGTTCTGATGCAGGGCTGGATATAGGCCAGTCCGTTTCGAAACTCCAGACCGGGTTCGTCACAGCAGGTTGTTCTTCCGTTAAGTCCTTCTTCCAGAATTTCCGCAAATTCTGAAGTCAGATTCTGACAGATACCGGTCCACCGTTGGTTTCTGTCATAACGCAGTCCGTCACTGATTCGAAATCCATGAGTGTTGGAATCTCCATAGATTAGTATCCTTTTCTTTTCCATATTTTCTTCCTTACTAAAACCTTTCCGCAGAAAAGTGAAACTGTGACAAAAAACACAGAAGCTACCTGCCTCTGTGCTTTTGCTTTTTCTTCTTCTGTTTCAACTCAAACCTGCGTCTTTCTTCAGCCCGGCGCTGTGCCTTGCTCTCCGCCTTACGCTCGGATTTGGTCTGCTCTCTCAAAAGCTGCAGGGCCTGCTGCGATTTGGTTCCTGTGCCTTCACGGCTAAGGGCTCTCCTCGCCTCTGCCCGCAGCCTTTTCGGACTCTTTGCATGATCCCTCTGAGAGATTGAAACAGACGGACTGAATCGAAGGCTGTCATAATTTTTGTGAAAATAATCATATACCTCAGAAGGGTTAGGGTTCCGGACCAAAGATAACCCTGCAGGCGGTAAGCCGCCCTTCCTCTTCTTTTTCAAGAACTCCTGCCCAGTAAGGATTTTCAAAAAACACCGTCAGCTTCATCTTGATTCTGTCCATATAAATTCCTCCTTATAAGTATTGGGAATAAAACGGACGACCAAGGAGGAAGGCTACTGACAGAAAAAGCAAATGCGCTTTCTGCTCCCGGACTACCAACCGGGATGTGTTTTTATTTATTCCGCTTATAGTTTACGACGATTGACGCCATACTGCAAGATCTTTATCTATTATTTCTCCTATCCGCCAGAAACATCTTTATTTCTTTTCCAAAATACGATATACTGTATGCGTACAAGAAGAAGAAAAAGAAATCAGGAGAAATACTACTATGCGATACAATCCACCTTATTTTGATTTTGAAATCTGCGGAATTAAGAGAAAACTGCCTTTTGTAAAGATTAAAGAAGATATGGCTCTTGCCAGTTTCTGCATCGTGTCTGACACAGAACTGGTACAGGCAGTGGCACCGGTTCTTGCGGAGAAGCTCCCGGAATTCGACGTGCTTCTGACCGCTGAAGCCAAAGGGATCATTTTAACTTATGAGATAAGCCGTGTACTGGGTCACAAGGACTTTGTGGTGGCAAGAAAAAGCAATAAGCCTTACATGCAGAATGTTCTGGAGGCCAACGTATATTCCATCACTACACAGAAGAAACAGACTCTGTATATGGACGGATGTGACGTCGAAAAGATCCGCGGCAGGAGAGTTGCCATTATCGATGATGTCATCGCTACGGGAGAATCTCTCAATGCACTGGAAACCCTTGCAAAAGAAGCCGGAGCTGAGGTTGTTGCCCGCGCTGCCGTACTTGCTGAACTGGAATCCGTCTACAGAGACGATATTATTTTCCTTAAGGAGCACTATGTGTTTACACCTAACGAGGACGGAACCTTCACGCCGATTCAGGTAAAACCCAAGGAATAAATAAACCAAAAGACGCTTTGGCTCCGGTATTTCCCAGTCCCGCCCAAGCGTCTTTTTTTCTGCATCGCTGTTATTCTATTTTCTGGTTTGTTCGAATTCCTTCCATGCTGCTTCTCTCAGTTCAGGATTCATCAGATATTCACAGGCAACCACTGTCATCCCTTTAGCCGCCAGCATCATACCGTCAAATCCCATTTCAGATCCTGCTGCTTCACGGAAAGGTTCCGTATGACATACAATACCTTCAGGGCCCATTTTGAAGTAGGAGCCTAAAGTCGGGCAGGCATAAGTGATGTCTCCCACGTCCCAGGCAAAGTTTCTGGAATCAGTCTTCACATACGATTCTCCAATACTGTCAAGATATTCTCCCAGCACCAGCCCCAGCTGATGATTGGACTTTGTATCTCTCATAGGATTCTTTACAATTTCCCACTCGTAGGTGCATCCTGTTACCAGACAGGCCGCCTCAGCAGAATTTCTCAGATTATTGATGACTCTTTCCAGATGCTCTGAAGTGTCGGAACGGACACTGAACTCCAGTCCGCAGCTGTCAGGAATCGTATTTGAAACCAGACCTCCGTCCGTCACAATGGAGTTTACTACATCGCATGGACGATTCTGCTGACGAATGGCATTCATATTGTTGATGCAGAGCATTCCGGCAGTCAGCGCATTTTTGCCCTGTACCTGATCTCCTCCTGCGTGAACTCCGTATCCTTTAAAATGGAGCTGTACTGTGGTTGCGGCAACCAGATTTCTCTCAATGACGGTTTCACATTCTCCATGTGCCGTAAACACACAGTCTACATCATCAAAAATCCCTTCGTTTACCATCACGGCTTTGGTTCCGTAATTAGGGACAGTGCCCTCTTCGGCAGGCGAGCCGATCACTCGCACCTCTCCTCCCAGCTCTTCCTGCAGATGACTCAGCACAATGGCGCCGCCTACTGCAGAACAGCAGAACAGGTTATGACCGCAGGCATGTCCAATTCTGGGAAGCGCATCGTATTCAGCCACATATGCGATAGTCGGGCCCGGCTTTCCGGATCGTTTTACAGCAGAAAAAGCTGTTTCCATTCCCAGAATCCCTTTTTCCACTTCAAACCCGTTTGCGGAAAGCATGTCTGTTAAAAGCTGTGACGCTTTGTATTCCTGGTGTCCCAGCTCAGGGTTTTCCCAAATGGTACGGCTCATGACTGTCAGCTCGTCTCTGCGGGCATTCAGTTCATCTGTAATTCTCTGAACGTATTTTTCAGCTAACATTTCTTTCTCCTTCTATCTCTTCATATTTACATAAAAATTTCCGCACCCGGGCCCAGAGGCAGTCCCAGAACATACCAGACTACCAGCAGCAGCGTCCAGGTTACCGCAAAGGTAATGGCAAGAGGCAGCATGGTTGCGATGATGGATCCCAGACCGGACTTTCTGTCATACTTCAGTGCAGTCATGATGATGAACGGCATGAACGGTTCCAGCGGCGATATGGAATTGGTCACAGAGTCCGCAATTCGAAACGCAGCCTGCGTAAATGCCGGTGAAAAGTTCAGTTTCATAAACATCGGTACAAAAATCGGAGCCATGAGCGCCCACTTTGCGGAAGCACTTCCGATCACAAAGTTGATCAGCATGGTAATTCCGATAAATGCTATGATCAGAGGAATTCCTGTCAGGTGACTGCTGCTCAGAAAATCAGACCCTTTTACTGACAAATACAATCCCAGATTAGATTCTGCAAAGGCTTTTACAAACTGACCGGCAAAGAAACACAGCACCACAAAACCGGCAAGGCCGGACATGGATTTTCCCCACATGCTGACCACATCTGCAGATTTCTTTATCACCCTGATACGAATACCGTAAGCAAGCCCAGCAATCAGAAAGAATATTGTGAGAATCGGAATCATACTGCTCATGAAAGGCGATTCGATAATTCCGCCATCTTCTCCTCTGAGGATTCCGTTTTTCGGCACTATGGTCAGCGCCAGAACGGCAAGATAAACCAGTGTCGCAATGGCAGCCCATCTCAGCCCGGATTTCTCCAGATCTGTCACCTCAGCCAATCCGTCTTCGTGAACATCACTTTCTGCATCCTCAATATGATATTCCCCCAGTCTCGGCTCCACAATCTTTTCCAGTACAATGGTACCGGCAACTGTGAGAACTACCGTGGATACAGCCATAAAATACCAGTTTACAGTAGGATTTACAGTATAGGAGGGATCATAAATCTGCGCCGCATCCTGCGTAATTCCTGCCAGCAGAATATCGGTCTGCGTGATAAGCAGATTTGCGGAAAGACCGGCCGCTACACCGGCAAATCCCGCAGCGAGACCTGCAATGGGATGTCTTCCCATGCCTTTAAAAATCATTGCGCCAAGGGGCGGAATGATAACGAAAGTTGCAGAACCGGCAAGACTTCCCATAATACCCACCAGTAAAACGACTGCCGTAACCAGTACCTTCGGCGCACCGGCAATACTTGATTTGATGACAGTGGTAACCAGTCCCGTTTCCTCCGCAATGCCGATTCCCAGCATGGCAACCAGAGTCATGCCCAGAGGGCTGAAAGTAATAAAGTTGTCAACCATAGACTGAAGCAGCCACACCAGACCGTCCTTTGTCATCAGATTTGTGATATGTTGTTCTTCACCTGTATTCGGATGTGGAAATACCACGTCTCCGCAGAATGCAGATATCACAAAAACCGCGATCGTCAAGATAATGAAGATGTAGACCGGATGAGGCAGTCGGTTGCCGACTCTCTCAACGGCGTTCCAGAATCCGCGTCCTTCTTTGTTCATTGAATTTCTTCTCCTTTTGTGCACTTTTTTCTTCTCATATTTTTTCGCAAATAAATACAACATCCGCGCCTGAAACACCTTGCAGGTATTCTGCAGCATGTTGTAACCATACTAGCATAACACAAAAAAAACAAAATTCCACCATATTTTTCATTTTTATGACAATAATGCCAAAAAATATCTTTTTTCCCATTAAATTCCTTTTTGCCAGGGTTTTCCCTCCATTGACTGTTTCAAAATCGGAGAGTATGATGAAGAAGGAGGTTTTTGTATGAAAGTCGGACAAAAGAAGATGAGCGGAACGCAGCACCTTTTTCAGAGAGATATTCTTCTGATTTTAGCTGCCAGTTTTTTCTATTTTTCCTCACCCATGCTGACTACTCCTCTGATCACAGGATTTACAGGGAGCTTGGGCGCTGATGGAGCACTTATGGGGATTGTTGGGGGTTTGATGAATCTCTGTTCTCTTTTCTGCAGACCTTTTGTAGGCAATCTGGCTGACAGAACCAGCAAATATAAATTATCCTGCATCGGAGCAGTTATGATGCTTGCCGCATCTTTAGGCTATACTGTGGCACAGAGTCCTCTCACTGTTATTCTGTCCCGCATCATCAATGGCGCAGGCTTTGCGTGCTGTTCTGTCTGCATGTCAACCTGGATGTCAAACCTGCTGCCAAGAGATAAAATCGGTTCCGGCATGGGAATCTACGGAACGATGAATGCCCTTGCCATGGGGATCGCTCCATCTGCAGGTGTATTTGTTTATCAGAATTTCAGCTACCGAATCGCTTTCGGCCTGTCCGCGGTATTCTCAGCTCTGATCCTGGTCATCCTTCAGTTTGTCAGGGACCGGGGAGAACCAGGTGTGAGAACGGACCCGACAGACGCTTCTTCCTCGGTTTCCGCCCGGTTATCCGGAGAAAAACTTCAACTTGCGGATAAGAAGGTTCTCCCCATTTCTGTGATAATCACTCTTTTTGCGGTTCCTTACTGCGCCACACAATCGTTTCTGGTAACCTACACACAGGTACGGGAAATCAGCGTTTCTCCCGGCCTCTTTTTTCCGACATATGCAGCAGCTCTGTTTCTGCTACGGTTTACACTGAAAGGACTGTTTGACAGGCTTCCTTTCAAAACCTTTCTGCTGGCAGGATCAGTCTGTGCAGCAGTGAGTCTGCTTTTCCTTTCTGTAATGGAAAGCAGTCCGGCCATGCTGCTGGCAGGAATTTTTATGGCAGGAGGTTACGGTATCATGTGTTCAGTCTGTCAGTCCACCGCAATTTTACTTGCAGGTCCCGAAAAACGCGGAATCGCCAACAGCACCTACTACGTCGGCCTGGATCTGGGCATGGCCCTCGGTCCTTTCATCGGAGGCGTCCTTATCAAACATCTGGAGATTCATCTTTTTTATCCGGTTCTTCTTGTCACGGTTCCTCTGGCTGCAGCTGTTTATTTTCTGTCCGGAAACATCTTTGTGAGCAAAAAATCCTGACCTTCGGTCAGTTCTTTCACAAGAAAAGCCCCTTGCCTCAGAAAAAACTGAGGTGGGGCTTTCCTTGATTATTTCTTGTACTGTATCGATCATCTGTTAACAATAGCCTGCAGCACCTGATTCGCCACAGGAGCCGCAACAGAACTGCCGTATCCGCCGTTTTCAACACATACGATAAAAGCATACGGATTTCCTTCGTTTTTGATAAAACCTGTAAACCAGGCATTGGGTTCTTTTCCGTAAACCTCAGCTGTTCCTGATTTCGCGTAGATATCAAGACCCGGGAAATTGCTCTCACCATAAGTGGTCACAACATTGTTTTTCATCATTTCAGTCAGCTTTTCTGCAGTTTCCTCCTCGATCATACGATCCGTTTCCTCAGCTCCTGAAAAACTGCTGTGAAGTACCTTCGGCACCACACTTTTTCCGCCTCTGGCAATGGCGCCCATATAAACCATCATAGAGCAGGGGTTCAGCTCATCATTATACTGTCCGATGCCTGCCCAGGCAAGATTCAGATCCGCATCATCAGGGAACTCAAAGGAACCTTTTGAATTATGAATGCCATCAATGTCATAAGCCGTAGTCAAGCCCAGTTTTTCCACATATTTTTCCATAGTTGAAGCCCCTACAAGACGCGTCAGATCCGCAAATCCGCAGTTGCAGGATTTTGCCAGAGCATCCTCAAAATCCACATAGCCGTGTGCCGCTGTGCAGGTTACAGGTTCACCGTTGATATAACTGGTTCCCGTACACTGGTAGCTCCAATCCGAAAGGCCTCCCACATTTTCAATGGCTGCAGCAGAAGTTACCAGCTTGAAAATCGAACCGGGGATCAGGTTAGACGACAAAAACTTGTTGATGTAGGCGCCGGAAGTATCGTCAGCCGAAAATTCAGGAGGATCTGCAGGATCGTAGCCCGGAGAGCTGACCATACAGATAATTTCTCCCGTTTCGTAGTTATAGACACCTACGGTTCCGTTTCTGTCTCCCAGTGCTTCATATGCCGCCTTACACACATCCGCATCGATGGACAGTGTCAAATCGTTTCCTTCCCCTGTAATGCTGTAGGTTCCTGTCAAAAGACTGTACCCTACAATCTTGTCTTTAAAGGCACTTTGAGCCGCAGTGGCGATGTTGCCGTCCATATCACCCACAGCATGCAGGGTCGCTCTGCGAATCTGTTCATCATCGTTATACTTTACACCTTCCTTGGTATTTTCTACCAGAAGGGTTCCGTTGACATCATAGACTTTACCGATAGCGAGCCTGCCTTCAGAGTAAATGTGCTGGTTTGCATAAAATGTAGCCCATTCACCGCCATCTTTTACGAATCTGAAGACAAAAACACACAGTCCCAGAAACAGTACGGCTGCCAGTGTCAGACAAATGATGGCTCTTTTCTCTAATTTCCTCATACCTCGTCCTCCTCTTTACGCAGTCCTTTCTCCGTCAGACTGATAGCAATGCTCGCATTCTGTCTGGTATCCGCCGCTTTCAGAAATGCCAGCATTCCCCAGGAACCTATCATACTGCTGCCTCCGCTGGATACAAACGGAAATGTCACCCCTGTCAGCGGCAGCAGATCTACCGCTCCGAAAACATTAAGTACCGTCTGAAACAGAAACATAGACATGGCAGAACAGGCTGCGATGGTATAATAAGTGGAGCGTCCTCCCCAGATGGACCGCACTGCAAAGATAGACAGAGTCACAATGGACAGTACCGCAAGAACTGCAATGATAAGTCCCCATTCTTCTGTCAGAAAACCGAATACCAGATCAGTTTCAGAAGCAACGATCTGATTCAGCCACCCGTTTCCTGCACCGACACCGACAAACCCGCCGCTGGCAGCTGCCGACATGGTTCTCGTCTGCTGCATTCCCAGTCCGTCAGCAAATTCCCAGACATGTCCCCAGACAGAAAACCTTTCTGCAATATATGCCTTGAACTTGAGCACCATCAGGCCTCCTACAAAGGCCACGCCAAGAATCAGTATCAGCTTGGTAAAATCCCCACTGCGCAGAAAGGAAATGACCAGAAAAGTGACAAAGAAAATCATGGCGGTTCCGAAGTCCCCCATCAGAGCAAGACAGCAGAAACAGAATCCGGAAAAGATCATGAAGACCATGGAATTTTTCTTTTCAAAGAGTTCATCCAGAGATGCAGCACCCACCCAGATAAAGGCCAGCTTTACAATCTCCGACGGCTGAAACGAAAATCCTCCGATCTGCACCCAGTTAGATGCGCCGTATTTGGTTGTGGCAAAAACCAGATTAAAGATCAGCAGCAGCGCGGCTCCTCCGTACATGAACTTCTGAATTGCTTTTGTTCTGTTCAGATCACGAAGATATGCACACATGAAGAAAAACAGCCCCACACCGATGGCAATGGCAACAAACTGCTTAAATACTGACTGCGGGAGAGCAGATGCCGTAACCGCAAGGCTCAGTGTCGACAGAAAAAAGGCAATCGTCTCCATCTCAAATCCTTTTCGGCGCATGGTTCTCAAAAGAATTACATATCCCCACATCAAAGCACACAGTCCCAGAAAGGAAACAGTAATTGAGGACGTGTAGTTTTCTCCGAGAGCAATCTTGAGCTGTAAAGCTGTCATCATCTGAAAAACAGTCAGAGCGATGAGCGAAGACCAGGGCGAAAGGAGCACTGTGTCTGATTTTCTCATCTGTATATTATTTCTGCGCTCTTCGAGACTGATAGGAAAAAGCGTGCACTGCGTCATTCCCATAGTGATTACATCTCCGGGCTGAATCTGAACCCGTCTTCCCCTTTTTACCCGTTCCTCATTAATGTACGCACCGTTTTTTGAGCCCAGATCCCGATAAGTCCAGTTCCCTCTTCCGTCCCGGTTCAATGTTCCGTGATTTCTGGAAACACTCGGATCATCAATATTGATATCACAACTCTTTGATCTGCCGATTACATTCTCCCAATGCGTAATCGGAATATTCTCTCCCGTGTTTAAATGAAGATACGCCCATACCTCTGAGGGACTGCTGGATTTCAGCAGTGACAGAATCGCCCGCAGCAAAATAAAGACAGCGAGAACAATAAAAATCCATCTGGCGACTGCAGTGTAAATCAGTTCAAATCCGTATCCGGAACTGAACACTGCATCAATGGATTTTAGAAAACCTGATAAAAAGTCTCCGATCCCACTGAATATTCCCTGTAAAATATTAGACATATTCTCCATACTCCCTCCTTTCGAGTCATAGTATACCACAGATTTTCAAGATGTAAAACCCTCACCCTGTACAGGTTGTCAGTTTTAGATAAAGTTCTCTTTTCCCCTTAAAGCAGACAAAAAAACATTGGGCCTCAGCCCAATGTTTTTTCTTTGCTTATATTTCTGGCGCATAGTATTAACTATAATCTTAGAAACTAATTCCGAGATTCTCAGATTATTTTCATCTATATTCTACTACATTCTTTTGACGTTGTCAAAGAATTTTCAGATATTTTTTGGGAAATTTTTAATATTTTTTCTTTCTCAAGAAAATCCCACCACTTACAACGGGCAACTTTTCATAGTACAATACTTTTGTCAGTCTTTTTTTGTCTGAAAAAGTGAAAATGACGAAATCCGGGAAGATGTTCCCCCATATCGCCTGCAGAGGCAGCACTTATCAAGTCACTTTCTTCGAAACGTGTGAAAATGTCAAAACCTGCATTTTCCACGCTGCAAAATCATCAGGGAGGTAAACGAATTGAAACTGATTTTAAGCGACAGACCTCTGGCTCTTTCTTTTAACGGCCGGAACACCCATTTTTTCGATCTTTCTTCTATGAAAATCGCCGGCTGCATCGGATGTTTCGGATGCTGGACCAAAACCCCGGGCAGCTGCATTATCAGAGATGATGCCGTGAAAATTTATCCTCTGATTGCCGAATGCGATCAGATTGTCTACATCAGCCGAATCAGATACGGCGGATACGATTCTGTAATGAAAACCATTCTGGAACGTTCCATCCCCATACAAAAGGCCTTTTTGCGTGTATTAAACGGGGAAACTCATCACCTTCAGAGAAACGTAAAACAGAAAGAGGCTCTGATCATTGCCTATGGAACAGAAGATCCGCAGGAACAGACTCTCTTTCTTGAACTTGCACAGCGTAACGCATACAATATGTGTTTTGAAAAATACCGGGTAGTATTTACCTGCGAAGATGATTTAGAGGAAACTGTAAAAAAGGAGGTTGAAGAATGGGAGATATTTTAATTCTAAACGGAAGTCCGAGAGCACCTATATCAAACTCAGCAAAATACGGAGAAATTTTTTGCCGCAGTTATAAGGGCAACTGTCGGACAATCAATATCACAAAAGCAGACCATCAAATGATCTGCTCTGAGTTTTCTAAATTTACTGACGTACTCTTTGTTTTTCCTCTTTATGTGGACGGACTGCCTGTACCCCTTCTTAATTTTCTCAAAAGTCTGGAGCAGGAAGCCTCCTCATCAAAACCTGTCATTTCAGTGCTTATAAACTGTGGTTTTCGTGAACCTCACCAGAACGATACAGCTGTTAAAATGATTCGCTTCTTCTGTGAAAAGAACGGTTATCCATTTGGCTCCGCACTGAAGATAGGAGGCGGTGAAGCAATTCTGGGTACTCCTTTCCGTTTCCTGGCGAAAAGAAAAATCAAAGCCCTTGCAGCCTCGGTTTCTTCACGAAAGTACGCAACGTTTAATGTCTCCATGCCGCTGTCAGCATCAGCTTTTGTAAAAGCATCCACCCGTTACTGGATTCAGTATGGTCAGCGAAACGGCATAACAAAAGAAGATATGGACAGAATGGAAATCGAAAACTGAGTCTACGCTGAACTTATCCGGAAATACAATTGAAATTACAGAAATAAATCTGTAAGTAAAAAAGGCCTCCTGTAACTTGAAATAAAGATTCAAGCAGCTACAGGAGGTTATTTTTGCAGAAAATATCCAAAAGCTGTCGGCACAGGAATATCCTTCTCAAGTTCTTTCTCACTCACCCAGAGAAAATCGTCCGGCATCCTGCCGACACTGAAGTAGTATCCGGTCATATCCCATTCCACATGGGTGAAAACATGCCGGTATTCAGTCTTTCTCAAAAGATCTCTGGGTTTTGCTCCCCAGCTTTCCGCAAGGGCGACTGCCTGTTCCGCACTCAGTTCCTCTTCAACATTGGGCAGCTGATACAGACCTGCCAGAAGCCCTCTGCCGGCTCGCCTGCAGACAGCAGTTCTGTCCCCGCACTGTAATATAAAGACCGTCATCTTTACCTTCTTTTTCTGCTTTCTGGTCAGTCTGACAGGCAGAGATGCGGCAGTTCCTTCTTCTTTTGCTCTGCAGTACAAAGCCGCGGGACACAATTCACACTTTGGCTCTCCGGAAGGAACGCAGATGAGGGCACCCAGTTCAATAAGGCTCTGTGTAAAATCTCCGCAGTTTTTTTCCGGGTACAGTTCTTTCAGAAATGCAGAGATTCTTTTTTTGAAAGAACTGCCGAGGATGTCAGAATCATCATTCAGCAGCCTGCTCATGACTCGAAGCACATTGCCGTCCACCGCCGCCTCTCTCCGGTCAAAGCAGATGGATGCAATGGCGCCTGCAGTATATTCTCCGATTCCCGACAGTTTTCTGATTTCTTCATATTCATCCGGAAAAACACCGCCCAGTTCTTCTGTGATCGTCCGGGCGGCTTTATGCATATTTCGGATTCGATTGTAATAGCCGAGTCCCTGCCACAGTTTCAGCAGAGTCTCCTCATCTGCCGCAGCCAGATCCCCGACAGTGGGGAGGGCTTTCATAAAGCGGAGATAATAGTCCCGCACAGCCTCTACCCTGGTCTGCTGCAGCATGATTTCAGAAACCCAGACATGATATGGCTCTCTGTCCTTTCTCCAGGGCAGATCACGGCCGTTTTCCAGATACCAGTCCATCAGCCTCTGTGTAAATGTAAAGTCTATTGCTTTAGCCATCTGCTCTTAAAAATCCTTCTATGATCTTCTGTTCTGCCTCTTCCTCTGTGAGTCCCAGCGTGCGCAGCTTGAGAATCTGTTCTCCTGCAACCTTGCCGATGGCAGCTTCGTGAATCAGCTCTGCATCCAGATGCCCCGCATAAAGCTCCGGTGCTGCATTGACTCTTCCTTTACCGACCAGAATGGCATCACATTCAGAATGACCTGTACACCGGTTATTGCCTTTGATTTTGGAATGATACTCCTGATAAGAATTCCCCTTTGCCACAGATCTGGAAATCAGATCGATAGCACTGTCTTCACCGTTCATATCAACATCAAAGTCAGTCATTACATATTCGTCACCGTCCGTGAGCAGACTTTCATGTATCAGGAGTTTTGCTCTGTCTCCCAGGCTTCCTGTGGTAGTTCTCACAGAATGATCCACACCGCCAAGCTGAACAGTATTCATCTCCAGAACCGCGTCTTCACCAAGTTCCACGTGGGTCACCGGACTGATTTTCTTCTGACCTGTTCCGGTTCCTGTTCCCAGGTGTTTTTCTTCATAAACAACTTTTGCTCCTTTTTCCAGATAAAAGCTGTGAATTCCGTTATGCGCCGCTTCGCCCTCATCATCGGTGTGCACGCCGCATCCGGCCACAATAGTCACATCAGCGCCTTCCCCTACATGAAAATCATTGTAGACAAGATCGCTGACACTGCCACGGGTTACACAAGCGGGAATAAAAACTTTTTCTCCCCTGGTTCCCGGCTTTATGTAGATGTCGATCCCGCTTCCGTCAGGTTTCCCCTCGATCTGAATATTATCTGTAGACTGTCTGCCTGCACAGCCACCGTTTTCTCTGATATTGTAGGCGCCTGTATAGCCGCCTTCTGTATAATCGGATACTGCCTTCAGCAGTTCTTCTGTCAGCTTGTCCACCTTTACCACTCCCTTCCGATAGGACATGTTCCGGATTTTTCGCCGACCATAAGCTGCGGCATAATTTCCGTTCCGGGACCGGCAATTCGTACTTTTCCGTCCACAATTACCGCAATCTCATCAGCAATTTCAAGAAGTCTTTCCTGATGGGAAATCACCAGCAGAGCCTTGTCCTGATCTTGCTTCAGGTTCTCAAAGGTTTCGATGAGACCTGTAAAACTCCACAGGTCAATACCGGCTTCAGGTTCATCAAAGATAAGCAGCTTGCTGTTTTTACGTGCCAGAACCGATGCAATCTCAATTCTCTTAATCTCGCCACCGGAAAGCTGTGCATTGATTTCCCTGTCGATATAGTCTTTGGTGCAAAGTCCCACCTTTGCCATCAGTTCACAGACATTTTCATCGCCGATGTCCCCGCCGGCTGCCAGATCCAGAAGCGATCGAACCGTAATCCCCTTAAATCTGACAGGCTGCTGAAAGGCGTAGCTGACACCCAGCCTTGCCCTTTCAGTTATATCTTTCTCTGTAATATCTATGTCTTCCAGCTGAATTGAGCCTTCTGTAACGGGATTAAGTCCTGCGATAACCTTGGCCAGCGAAGTTTTTCCGCCTCCGTTTGGCCCTGTCACCACAGTCAGTTTGCCACGTTTCACTTTCAGGTCAATGCCTTTCAGTACTGCATCCCCGTCTTCAGGCTTCCAACAGACGTTTTTTAATGTAAGCATTTGAATCCTCCGAAAAAGTATAGATTGTTGTTACATACTCGTCTATTTTATACCATTTTCTGTGGAATTGAAACCCCCTTTTCCCTCATTTTCCATCTCCCTGACAATCTTCTCCTGCTTTTTGTCAAGCTGTCTTCCCTCTTTTATCCTGCGCTGCATCTTCATCATATCAGCCAGTTCTTCACTGAGATGTACTCTTCCTGTCATAAAAAACACCTCTTTTCCTCTAATTCTTAAAAATCCTTTCAAGAATAGTATACCGAAAAGAGGTGTATTCATACTTAGCTTCCCGTCTCAGATGTGCATTCCTGACTTATTCTGCCGCATGGGACGAGTCTTCAGGCATTCAGTTTCTCAACTGCCTCAGCGCCTGTCATACCGACTTCAACACCCAGCTCTGCGGCTTTCTTCGATACCGCTTTTACAGGGTTTGCCAGAGTTTCTTCAAAACAGCTTCCACCGACCACTGCCGCAGCATCTTCCACTGCTTCTGCAGTGTCCATATTCAGATAGCCACACATTACATATCCCTTTCTGCACTGTATAAACAGCATGTTCGGATGGCCCTCGCCGCCGGGAGCGTTAATACGGATTCCCTGTACCTGCTGACCGTTTACATTTAGCATCTCTATTTGAATCATTTCTTCAAATCTCCTTTTCTAAAATATTTATGGTGATACGTCCGGCAAAGTGTCGTCCGTCATCCATCCTGTTCATCCCAGTTATTGTTCTTTTCGCGCTTTGCCTGTTTCCAGTCCTTTATCTGCTGCAGCCGCTCCTTAACCAGTTTTTCACGTCCCTGAGACGTAGGCCGGTAATAAACTCTGTCTTTCAGTGCATCCGGCAGACAGGTCATTTCTGTCAGCTTTTCTGCCGTGTTATGTGCATACCGGTAACCTTTTCCATAGTTCAGTTCTTTCATCAGAGAAGTCGGTGCGTTACACAGATGCAGAGGAACAGGCTGCGCCGGCATGGATTTTACATCTTTTTTGCAGGTTTCACAAGCCATATAAAGTGCATTGGACTTTGCTGCCATGGAAAGGTAAACCACCGCATGGGTCAGGTGTACGTCACACTCCGGCATACCGAGAAAACGACAGGCCTGATAAGCTGCCACCGCAATCTGCAGCGCCTGTGAATCCGCCATTCCTACATCCTCACTGGCAAAGCGTACCAGCCTTCTGGCAATATACAGAGGGTCCTCTCCGCCGTCCAGCATTCTGCATAGCCAGTAAATTGCCGCATCGGGATCGCTGTTTCTCATGGATTTGTGAAGTGCAGATATCAGATTGTAATGCTCCTCGCCGTTTTTATCATAGAGCAGCGAGCGGCGGTTCATGCATTCCGAAAGAATTTCATCGGTGATGTGCACCGTTCCCTCTTCATCAATCGCCCCGTTGAGCACAGCCATTTCCAGCGTATTGAGAGCTGTTCTGGCGTCTCCGTTGGCAAAGCGGGCGATCACACTGATATCCTCTTCCTCAATCTCTATGTCCATATTGCCGAAGCCTTTTCTGCTGGTCAGAGCATGATGCAGAAGCTGTTCCAGATCTTCCTGCTCAAGAGCCTTCATCACGAAAACCTTACATCGGGAAAGCAGCGCGGAGTTAATCTCAAAAGACGGGTTTTCTGTAGTCGCCCCTACCAGAATAATGCTGCCCTTCTCCACATAGGGCAGGAAAGCATCCTGCTGTGCCTTGTTAAATCTGTGGATTTCGTCTGCAAAGAGCAGGGTGCGGACTCCCATTCTCCGAGATTCCTCAGCCCTTTCCATCACCGATTTAATTTCCCTGATACCACTAGTCACAGCACTGAACTCCAGAAAATCGGCTCTGGTTTTTTTGGCGATGATTCTTGCCAGCGTTGTTTTTCCCACACCGGGCGGTCCCCAGAATATCATCGAGGAGATCTGATCCCTGTCGATAAGTTGACGAAGGATTTTCCCTTTGCCCACAAGGTGCTGCTGTCCCACATACTCATCCAGAGTTTCCGGACGCAGTCTGCTGGCAAGCGGCGCATTTTCTTCCCTGTTATCAAAGATAGTAAGCTGTTCCATAATCGTCTCCTGTCATCCGGTACCCGATACTGCCGTTTTTCAGAGCAGTCATCCATATGTTATATATAGCAATAATATTGTGTTTTCAATGCTTCTGACAATGTCTGACTTTCTGCCTGTTAATCATATATTTTATCACATTTTCATCCTGCAGACAACTCATATCCACGCCGATCAAGGCTATATGCAGAAAAAGAGATCCGGCGGAATCCGTTGGATCTCTTTTTCTGTCATATAGTCAATACACCCTTTATCCTTTTTCGTTTTGCCTGTTTTTAAAGGTTTTCAATGGCAATTTTCCGCATCTCTGCAGAGATTTTTTCTCTCTTTACCTGTCGCCGTTTGATAAAGTGAATTGCCATCAGCGGAAGACCCATATACAGCAGTGGTGCAAACAACTGCCAGAAAGTGGAATATGTCGCATAACCAATATTCAGATTCACAATACTTTTGGTCCGGTCAGTTACGATTTCTTTATCTGTAGCATAATTGGCAGTAATTATTTTTCCTGCCGTCATTTTCTGAAACAGACCGAAATACGGCTCCGTGTATTCCTCATCCTGTGTAGACTGCAATAGTATGCTATCCCGCAGTATTCCCTCGCTGTCTATGATTTCCAGTGGTGAGTACGCCCTTATTTCATCGCCTGCAGTTCTCACATACATTCTGGCCGTCATGCCGTTGTCCAGTCCGGCAGTCAGTATCTCTAAATCCGTTTTCCCATACTGCAGATAAACTGCTCCATTGACGCCCAGAGTAAAAACCAGCATCAGTACAATGGGAATCAGCCCGGGCCAGGCCTTTTCCCTGCCGGACAGCTTTACCTGCAGAATCAGAAGTACTGCCGTTACAGTCAGCGCCGTCAGCACAGTCAAAATCGATAGCAGCATGCTCTTCCCCTCACTTTCTTTCTTTTTTGTATGCGCTGATTAAAAGCTTTGCAGTCTCAAAATCCAATCTGTCGTCAAGCGCCAGCTTTTTTATCAGCTTCACATAAGGCTCCGCATCCGTTTCCTCATGAACTTTAATCTTTTCAATAAGCCTGTCAAGGCGCAGCCGTACTGTAGGATAAGTGACACCGTACTGCGATGCCATCTCCTTCAGGGAACCACTGCTTAACACAAAATTTCTGATAAAAGTTAAATCCTCATCTTCCAGCTCTTCCAACCATGAAGGCATGATCTTCATTGCCGTTCCTCCTCTACAAATCTTTCAGCTTTATCTTCTTCACAGCATTTCTTCTATACCGCATGCCCTTTTCCACAAGGCACATACATAAAAGTATTCCGCCGGGAAGTCCATACCAGATCATTCCGATCAAAAAGCTTTGCACAGTTACTCGCTTTTCATAAAACTCATATTTCTCGCCTGCCGGCAGCAGCTCTTCATAGCTCGCGGATCTTCCGCTGAACGAACTGCCGTTGTGATAGGACAGTACTTCCTCTATGCCTTTGCGTTCACTTTCTGAAATGGGCAGACTGGTTCCCGTCACTTTTCCTTCTTCCACCTTCAGATCGATGAAGGCAGTTTTCTCATCGTCTTCTCTGATATACTGTCCCAGTGCTTTCAGCTTTTGATCCTTGTCATAGACTGTGACCACTTGGCCTACCTCTCTATGCTCATCAAATACCTGAGTGTGTTCCAGTCCGCTGCTTATACTGTAGGTAACATGAGAAACAGTCACAGAAAGAACCGCTGCAGCTGCCAGCACAATGACAGGAAGAAGCAGTTCTCCCCTGCTCCTCTTCCGAATAAAGTGTTTCTCCAGCAGTACGAGCAGTATCACAATACTGATATAGAACACAATGCAGGTAATATACTGAAGCGATTCCCATATAGACAGCAATATATCCATATTGTCCCCCTTTTGAATTTTTTCGACACCACTTTTTAATTTATTTCAATATACCATTTAATTTTATTAAAGTCAATAGTAATTATTTCTTTAATTTTAATAAAATCATAATTGAATTTCTATGCAAAACGAGGCCTTGTTCGTAATGGAGTCAAAATTACCCCATTTCCCTTCATGCGGTTCACCCTTTCTCAGTCTATGATGTATCTTCCCCTTGACAGTCAGTTTTTCTGCCGCTAAGATATTCATAAAAGACAGGGTTATTTCTCCTGTTTACAAAAAAATCCGGAGGTTACAGATGTATCGCAAAACAGCCGAAGACCTGCTGGCGTTTCTTGACGCCTGCCCCACTGCTTTTCATGCCGCGGAGGCAATGAAAGAAACATTGCTCTCAAAAGGCTTTGTATTTCTGAAGGAAAACGAAAGATGGGTTCTGAAAGAAGGACAGGGATATTTTACAATGAGAAACGGTTCTTCTCTAATCGCCTTTACCATTCCGAAAGGAGGGGTTTCATCCTTTCGCATCATGGCAAGCCACAGTGATTCACCTACTTTCAGAATCAAAGAGAATCCTGAAGTCTGTGTTGAAAATCAGTTTGTCATGCTCAATGTGGAAAAATACGGAGGAGCCATTCTCAGTTCCTGGCTGGATCGCCCTCTTTCCGTTGCCGGCAGAGTGGTAGTGAAAGAAGATGATGAATTTGTACAGAAACTGGTCAACATTGAGCGCGATCTGCTGATCATCCCCAATCTGGCAATCCATATCAACAAATCTATCAATGAGGGCTATTCATACAATCCCCAGAAGGACATGATGCCGATTTTCGGAGATATTACTGCAAAGGGAACTTTTTTAAAAACCGTTGCAGAAGCTGCAGGTGTCAAAGAAGAAGAAATTCTCGGCCATGACCTGTATCTTTATAACAGACAGAAAGGTACCGTCTGGGGTGCCGGAAAAGAGTTTATCGCAAGTCCCCGTCTGGATGACTTAAACTGCGCCTATCTCTCCCTGCAAGGCTTTCTTCAGGGAAAAAAGGAAAAACATGCCGCTCTCCACTGCGTTTTTGACAATGAAGAAGTCGGAAGCAGTACACGTCAGGGCGCCGCATCGACTTTCCTCAAGGATACACTTCTGCGCATTGCAGAGTGTCTGAAAATGAGCCGGGAAGATCTGCAGATCGCCGTTGCGCAAAGCTTTATGGTTTCTGCCGACAACGCTCATGCACTTCATCCCGCTCACACAGACAAAGCCGATCCGGTTAACCGTCCTCATCTGAACAAAGGTATTGTCATTAAATTCTCCGCCGATCAGAATTACTGCTCCGACGGACTTTCCGCCGCCATGTTCAGAGACATCTGCCATAAAACCGGCGCAGATTATCAGTTTTTCCATAACCGCTCCGATCAGCGCGGCGGTGCCACTTTGGGAAATCTGTCAGTATTGCAGATGCCGTTTATTACCGTGGATATCGGACTGCCTTCTCTTGCTATGCATGCGCCTTATGAAGTCGCGGGCATCAAAGATCACGAGTCCTTTGTCAAAGCGGCATGCGGCCTGTTTGAATAAGGAGCATCAACCGTAATTTTCCTTTTCAATAAAGCATTTAAAATCCTCATATAAGCAGAAATTCAAAAGCGGCCCATCTCAGGGCCGCGATTTTTACGGCTAAAAGTTATAGACTGTTCAAAAGCTGCATGCCCAGAGGAAGCCAGAAAGGAATAAAGATGGTGATAATCGTTCCGCTGATCAGCGCTACAACCGAAAGTTCCGGACCAACCACCCTGCCTACCGGAACAAGCATGGAATCCATACATCCACCCGCTCCTGAAGCGATGGGACTTCCTTTACTGATCCTAATCAGCACCGGGAGAAACAGAACGGTCAGCACGTCCCTCAGAATATTGACAATAAAACCATAAGTTCCCGCTTCAATTCCATAGTTCTCTGTCATAGTGGCTCCCGTCAGACTGTAATAGCCCATACCGGAGGCTGAAAGCACCGACCACTTCAGATCTACATGAAGCAGCAGTCCGGAAACGAAGCCCCCCACCAGGCATCCTGCAAAAATGCCTACAGGCATGAAAAGAACCCTGAATCCCAGTCTGCGTATATAGTTGAATACGCTTTTATTTGAACCCAGCATAATTCCCGCTCCGGTGTACAGAAACAGCAGACAGACAGTTAATGCTCTGTCTAAAACCACCTTATTCAAATCCTGCAGAAAAAAGTATCCCGCCAATATGCCTGCCGCAATGCAGGAAGGCATAATAATAATCAGGGGATCCGGCCGTCGTTTCGTTTCCTTTCCAATTTGTTCCGACTCTGCTCCCGACGCCTGAAACAGCGCCGCATCTTTTTCCGTCTGAACCTGAAGCCGGATTTTTTCCAGCGGCATCACAGACTTTTCCAGAATCACTGTTACTCCCACACTGCACCACAGAGCTGTGAAAGAGATGATAAGACAGTTTAGACCGATCCTGTCCAGATTACTCATAACTTCACTGCTGGTTCCGATATTGATTCCGATTACTACCATGAGCATAAATAATGCCAGGCTGGTCATCCTGTCCGCCTGTTTCAGAGTCCGCTGCGGCAGTCCCCGCCAGTTCAGGGCTACTCCCAATGCGAGGCAAATAAAAGGAATATATACGTTCATCGGTTCTGCTCCCACTGAAAACTCAGTTATCTTTGCATGACTTTTATAAATTCATTTTATCAGACCTGCACAGTGATTGCAAACAAAAACTCTGTCTCCCTTCTCTGCCCGGACCGGTTCGAAATCCTTTGTTTCAATGTCTGTCCATCCCAGTTCTCGCCTTCTTCTCAATACGATAAATCATCCTTATCTGCAATGCTCACATTCATCTAAATCTAAAAATACGAAAAGCAAAACAGGCACTCCGAAGAATGCCTGTCCTGTTTCTCAGTTTTAAATCCTGAACAGTTTTTAGCGAATTGCGTTCTGTGAACTGTCTCTTAAAATTACGTCGTGAGCGCCGCCCTCTACGATGGAAGTTGCGGATACCAAAGTCAGCTTGGCGTTCTTCTGCAGTTCCGGAATAGAAAGCACGCCGCAGTTACACATGGTGGATTTCACTTTGTTTAAGGAAAGTGTTACGTTATCATGAAGAGAGCCTGCATACGGCACATAGGAATCGACACCCTCTTCAAACTTCATTCTGGGATCTCCGCCAAGATCGTATCTCTGCCAGTTGCGGGCACGGTTAGAACCTTCACCCCAGTACTCTTTTACATAGTTGCCGTTCAGATTCAGTTTATTTGTCGGAGATTCGTCAAATCTTGCAAAATATCTTCCCAGCATGATAAAGTCCGCACCCATGGCAAGCGCAAGGGTCATATGATAGTCATATACGATGCCGCCATCAGAACAGATAGGTACATAAATACCGGTTTCCTCAAAATACTCGTCTCTGGCCGCAGCCACTTCGATAACAGCTGAAGCCTGTCCTCTGCCTATACCTTTCTGTTCTCTTGTAATACAGATAGAACCGCCGCCGATACCGATTTTCACACAGTCCGCTCCTGCTTCTGCAAGGAACTTGAATCCGTCCTTGTCAACCACATTGCCTGCTCCTATTTTTACGGTATCTCCGTACTTTTCTCTCACCCATTTGATTGTGTCAAGCTGCCATTCGGAATATCCTTCTGAGGAATCAATGCACAGCACATCTACACCTGCATCAATCAGAGCCGGGATTCTTTCTTCATAATCGCGGGTATTGACACCGGCTCCCACCACATATCTCTTATGTGAATCCAGTAATTCATTTGGATTGGATTTGTGATTGTCATAGTCTTTTCGGAACACAAAGTGAGTCAGTCTCTGATTGTCATCGATGACCGGCACAGCATTCAGCTTGTTGTCCCAGAGAATGTCATTGGCTTCACTGAGGGTGCAGCCGTCCTTTGCATAAATCAGCTTTTCAAAAGGAGTCATGAATTCGCTGATCTTCGTATCGGTGGACATTCTGCTGACACGGTAGTCTCTGCTCGTTACAAGGCCTACCATCTTACCGTCAGCAGTACCGTCTTCGGTGATGGCTATGGTGGAGTGTCCGGTTCTTGCTTTCAGTTCCAGTACATCTTCCAGAGTCTGATCCGGTCTTAAATTTGTATCACTCTTTACAAAACCGGCTTTATAAGACTTAACACGTTTTACCATTTCTGCCTGACTGGCGATAGACTGGGAACCAAAGATAAAAGAAATTCCACCCTCCTTCGCCAGAGCGACTGCCATTTTGTCGTCGGAAACAGCCTGCATTACAGCGGAAACCAGTGGAATATTTGCAGATAAGGAAGGTTCTTCACCTTTCTTGAATTTTACAATCGGGGTTTTTAAACTTACATTTTCCACCCTGCATTCTTTAGAAGAATAGCCCGGTACCAGAAGGTACTCGTTGAAGGTTCTTGAAGGTTCGTTAAAATATTGTGCCATGAAGTTGTTCTCCTCTCCTAAAATACGATTTTACCTTGGCGGGTAACTGCAAATTACTTAAGAAAATGGACGGCCTACTCTTTTCGCAACCGCCCGATGTTTCAATTATTTTACTCCTTTTTATGCTCTTTTGCAAGGTAAAAATACAACTTAACCTAACTTAGTGAAAAAGACCGATACAAAACTGTATCGGTCCAATAAACAATCTATAGTTTCAATTCGTACCAGTAAACATTTCCAATACTGCCGTCTCCATAATACTCTTCATAATCGACAATGATGGTATCCAGATCTTCGTCAACCTTAAACAAGATATCACCGGTGACAGATTCTCCCACATCCAAGGTAAATTCATCTCCAATCATACTATCATAGAAGGCATCCAGCGTATTGAGTTCATCATCTTCGGAAGAGCCTACCAGACCAAGAAACTCAAAATTACCTGTTTCATATTCAAAGTCCTCTGTATTTGTCATCGTCATGTTAATGATGACGAACTTCTTACCCTCACCGGCAGACTGACCATGAGTTTCTGTTGCTGTCTCCACAGAGTGTATCGTCCAGTCAAAGAAATCGTTGCTCAGAGTATCACCCACGCCGCCTACGGCGATGCCGTTAAACTGATACTTCTGATCCCATTCAGCCTTAATGCTCTGAGACAGTTCTCCGAAATTTTCATTGCTCTCGTTGGCAGCCTGCTCTTCTTTTATTTCTGTTTTATTCTCTTCTGCCATTGTCGGCTCTTCTTTTTCTCCGCATGCGGCAAATGCAAAAACCACAAATATACAGAGCATCACTGCCATTATTTTTCTTTTCTTCATCCGTATTATCTCCTTGAAACTCTTATTTTCATTTATATATTACTATTATACCTTGAAGATTCGGTACAATGCAAATGAGATTTTTGTGAAGATAAGAAAAATATCCGAAACTCCATCATTTATATTTCTCTCACTTTTCCAAAAATGCGCTCTGAAAACAATACAGAAGAGAAACCTATCAGCACAGGTCGATTAGGTCAATTCTCCCTATTACCTGTATCTATATTTGCCATAATAAACTCAGGTGAGAATTATGAATGAAAATCGTTTACGAGAACTTCGCAAAAAGAAGAAGCTTACGCAGCTTCAGGTGCAGATGAAAACAGGTATCGATCAATCTGATTATTCAAAGATGGAAAAGGGCAAACGTTATCCTACCATGGAACAGGCCCAGCTTCTTTCCTATCTTTATGATACCAGCATCGATTTCATTTACGGGCTTACAGATGAAGAG
Organism: uncultured Eubacteriales bacterium; assembly: GCA_949289445.1. Taxonomy (GTDB): domain Bacteria; phylum Bacillota; class Clostridia; order Peptostreptococcales; family Anaerovoracaceae; genus Senimuribacter. Next base: position 3,068 of record CASEOD010000044.1, on the reverse strand, counting down.
ACACCTTATCCTCGTGCAAAAAAAGCTGATGAGGTTCCTCTAAAAACAATTTCTGCGAAAAACAGAAAGAACAAGGAAAAATAGCCGGTTTTACTTCGCCATCAGACCTTTTGTTTGTCGCAGTCAGTGAAAATACCCCGAAATCTATTACAACCGGCAGCCGGAAAATCAACAGAGATTTTCCGGCTGCCGGTTGTCTTGCAGTTTTGGTTATTCTGCTGTTTTATGGACTTTGGCAGATTGAAGAATCATTTTGAAGCAATTGATTTACGTGTAGTCCAGTTTCCGTAAACCACCGTTCCATCCGGCATTTCTTTAATCGCACGCACACGGATAAAGTATTTTCTCCCGGATGTACGTTTATTGATATAAGTATAAGTTTTTGTAAACTCACTTTCAATGTGCTTAATGGTCTTTTTGTAGTATTTCCCCATTCTTCCGTATTCAATCTGATATTTTGTAGCTCCTTCAACTTTTGTGATAAGAACCTTCACCTGTTTTTTCTTAGGCGAACTCAGTGAGAATACAGGCTTAATCGGTTTTACAGTGACAGTAACAACCTTTGTGACAGGATCATAGGCTTTAGATCCTACGGTTTTAACTGTGACTGTGGCTTTTCCTGTTCCTGTAATCGTTACAAGGCCCGATGCATCAACGGCAACCACATCTGTATTACTGGAAAAATATTCGAATCCTGTAGCGTCACTCGTTGTTTTTGCATTAAGCAGGAACGGCTTGCTTGTCGGAACATATTTGATATATGAATCCTGATCTGTATTGATCACTGCAGGCTTCCCTTTTATCCGGAAAGTCACGGTTTTGGTTCCTGAATAGATCCCCTTTCCCGCAATGATTACGGAAGCTGTGCCTGCATAAACATTATCTGCATAAGTCACCGTGTAGTCAGTGCCTTCTTTTAATATCTGATCACCATCCTTCACCACAGCTGCAGGAGTAATTGCTGTCCCCGAATAATCATAGGTATCTTTTTCCAGCGTAACGGTTAAATCTGCAGCAGCTTTTGCAGCAATAGTAAAATCAGCTGTCTTTGTTCCTGTAAAATTGGAATTTGCGGCAGCTGTCAGCACTACTGACGCCTTTCCGATGTTCACGTTATTTTTATACTCTGCGGTATATTGCTTTTCGTCGATAGTAATGCCGTTTAACGTTACTTTGAACTTGGCTTCAATGGCAGAACCCGTCGCTGCGTATGCATCCTGTTCAAAAACAACTTCCGTATCTGACAGAGCCGCTTTGCCGATAGTGAAGTTCTTTTCCACCGTGCCCGCATACATGCCCATACCTACGACTCTGATTGTTGCTTCGCCGGCATTGATATTATTCAAATATGTAATGTAATAATCCGTGCCTTCAACCAGTGTTTTGTTTCCGTCAGCCACGAGAGTTATTCCCGGTGTCTTTGCAGTGCCGCTGTAGATGTACTTTGCATTAAGATCGTTAAAATACAGAGCAGCGTCTGCAATGTCGTTGGAAACTACATTGTACTGATAGATTAGTGTCCCTTCAAAGTTTCCTTTAAAAGTAATGGTCGCTTCGCTGGTCCCCGCCTTGCTGTTATCTCCGGTAACCGTATAATCTGTGCCTTCAACCAGCGTTTTTCCCTTCCAGCTGACTACCACATTTTCCATTTTTTCTTCGCCTTTATTCTGCGTCGGAATGATAACTTCAGGATAGTCGGAGGCTGTGAACTGCTTTGCTGTGATTGCAAATTCGGCCTTTACCTCTCCGCCGTAGGTTCCTTTTCCGATAATGGAAATCTCTGCGGTTCCCGCATTTACATTATTACTATACTTCACTTCGTAATCTGTGCCGTTTTTCAATGTAACAGCATCTGTGCCCCCGCCCAAGGTCACCGTGATTTGATCGTCGGCAAGAACAATCGCTTCCCCGGTATAAACCTGAGATTCTGCGTTATCAGAAAGCACCACTACCGCCTTGGAGATATCGGTTTTTTCCGGCTCTGTAACCTGAGAACCTTCCTGCGCAAAAACGGGAATTGCACAGAAAATCATGGTGACAGATAATACTAACGCCAATAGTTTTCTCATGACTTCTTCTTTTCCTTTCTTCTAAAAAATTAAATCTCGTTATTTTTATTTTAACACAGAAACATACGTTTGTCACCTCAAGCCCCAAAATTTTATAGAGATTACCGCAGCCTCGTCTCCACAGAAGCGGCCGTTTTTCAAAAAATATACCGGAAAATTCTTCCGGCGTTAAATGCCCTTCCAGAATCTACAATTTCTCCACTTTTTTCTTCCGTATATTTATGCTTTTATCCCGATTCAGCACCGCCTTTTTTGTCACTCCCCTCTTCTTCTTAATATCGCAGACATTGGCAGGACTTTCTGTGGAAACCTTCGGCAAGACAGTATCACATCATGTAAACAGTTATTTATTTCAGGACTATTTGTCCTAAAATTCATTGTGAACTGTCATTTCATTTGTCAGTTTTGCGCAAAAAGGCGTATAACTATAATCTTAAAAAACAAAAAAGAGGGAGGAATTCTTAAAATGAAGAAATTTTTAACAGTGCTTCTTGCATTGTCAGTTATCTTCACTTACACAGTTGGTTCTGCGTTTGCGGCTAGCTTACCTACACTGGATGTTCAAAATGCAGTAAATGCTAAAAAAACAGAAGAAATGAAACTGGTCGAAGCAGCTAAAATCGAAGCTGTTAGAACAATTAAGACTACAATTACATCCAGCGGTTTAAAAGCTGACAAAGGTATAAGCTTTGTTACAGTGAAGGATCAGTATTTTACAACTGATGATCTTGACAAGTTAGTAGCAAAGGTAATTGCTGATGCACAGGAAGAACTTGATAAACTTGGCGATCAGGTTTTAAAAACCGATTATGCTGACAAAGATGCATTAAATCAGGCACTTGCAACAATTACTGCAGGCGATTATGCGAAGGATTTTTCAGCTAAATTAAATTCCATTGACAAACTATCAGAATTATCTTTAACTTATGCAAAAGAAAGATATACCGCTGTTGTCAATGGAGTGAATCTTGATGACTATTCAGCTGAGAAAGATGTAAC